>BBFS01000095.1 GCA_001313365.1 Paenarthrobacter nitroguajacolicus JCM 14115 | reverse complement strand
CCTCCCAAGCCTGCCGCGACGCGGCCTGCAGAAACCGTGACCTTCTCGCCGGCGGTGCTGGCCGCGGCCTTCAGGTCCACGGCGCGGAGCATCTTGCTGCTCTTCGCCAGGTCCCAGGCAAAGGCGATGAACGCCACGGTATACGTGCCGGCGGCCAACAGCATGAACAGCTCGCTGTACTGGCCCAGGGTTTCGTTGATGACGGGCATTACTGGTCCTTCGAGGTTGAGGAAGATCCTGCTGTTGTTGTAGCCGTGTCCGGCGCCTCGGGGATGTTCCATTCCCGGGCAAAGATCTCGCGGAGTGCGGCGGCTTCGCCGGCCAAGCGGTGGTCTTCACCACGTGCCAGCAGGCCGTATTCCACCATGGTGCGGCCGTCCGCATGGGTTCCGGTGCGAACCCAGACGCGGCGGCGGTTGATGTACAGCGACATGACCAGGCCTGCGACTGCGAGGAAACCGAAGATCAGCGCATAGAGCTGGCCGGGGGGGTTGTGGTGGATGTCCACCCCGATGTACTTCTTCACGCCATCGAACGTGATGCTGCCCTTGCCTTCGGGCAGGTTGACTGTGGCACCCGGACTCAGGGTGATACCGCCGGCAGGGAGGTCGCGGCCGTTGAGCTGCTGGAGGTCCTTGACGTCCAGCTCGAACACGTTTTGGGGCACACCCTTGTCCAGGCCGAGGTCACCGTAGAACGAGTTCAGGCTCAGCTGCGGGTTGATGAGTTCGGGGGCGCCGCTGAAGGAAATTCCGTCCTCGGTGACGAACGCCGTGGGCAGGAAGAAGCCAACAAAGCCCAGCTGTTCCGGCTTGGCGTCCGGGACCTTGATGACCACGGAGGAGTAGTAGTTGTCGCCCTGGACTTGGCAGTTACGGGACCTTGGAAAGCGACGTTGCCCTCACCGTCCCGGACCGTGATCAGGGGGGGTGCATAGCCGTTTCCGGTCAGGTAGAGGCTGGTATTCCCGAGGGAAACGGGGTCGTTGACCTTGAGGGTTTCCTTCTTGCCCGGAGAGTCCGGGGTTTCCTTGGTGGTCACTTCGGCGGTGTAGTCGATGGGCTGGCCGGCTTTGCCCGGCGATTCGCGGTCGAACCTGGCCTCGAACTTGTCCAGTTGCATCGAGTACGGCTGGAGCGAACTGCTCTGGAAGTTGGTGCCCGGCGTGAATTGGTCGTAGCCCACCAGGGTGTTGACGAAGGTATCGCCTTCCACCAGGATCCGCTGGCCGCTGTACCCGTACAAGCCACCAATGGCCACGGACACCAGCACCCCGATCAAGGAGGTGTGGAACACCAGGTTGCCCACTTCCTTCAGGAAGCCGCGCTCGGCACCCAAGGACGGCAGGGCGCCGTCGACGTCCCTGACCTCCACCCGGTAGCCGCGTTTCTTCAGCAGCCCGGCGGCATCGTTGATGGCTTTCGACGCCGGGATCCCGGCGTCGGCGGGCAAGGCCAGAGTGCCGTATTCCGGCAGGCGCGAAAGGCGTTTGGGGGGTGCGCGGCGCTGCGACTTCATGGCCTTGTAATGGGCGATGGCACGCGGAGTGACGCAGCCGATCAACGAGATGAACAGCAGGATGTAGATGGCCGAGAACCAGGCCGACGAGTAGACGTCGTAGAGCTGCAGGCGTCGAGAAGCTCGCCGTAGGAAGGGTTGTCCTTGATGTACTGCGTGACCACTGAAGGATTGGCGGGCCGCTGCGGGAACAGGGAACCCGGCACAGCGCCAACGGCAAGCAGGAGGAGCAGGAAGAGGGCCGTGCGCATGCTGGTCAGCTGGGTCCAGGACCACCGGAGCATGCCCTTGACACCCAGCGCGGGCAGGGCTGCCTCGGACTTGGCCTGCTGGAGTTTTCCGTCCGCTGTGTTTTCAGCGGCTGGTGACTTCTTCTTGGCTTTCACGGACTCGCTCATCAGATTGGCAACTTCACATCGTTTTGGAACCAGTACTGCAACTCGGTCACCCAGGTTCCCCCCCACACACCGGTGGCCATCAGGATGCCGAGCAAAATCAGGATGCCTCCGCCGATCCGCTGGATGGCCAGCCGGTGCTTGCGGAAGAAGGACATCACTCCCATGCCCCCGGCGCACGGCCAAGGCAATAAGGAGAAACGGAATGCCAAGGCCAAGGCTGTAAACGAACGCCAGGAGGGCGCCCTTGGCCGCCGATGAACCGCCGGACAAGCTCAGCAACTGTACCGCGGAGTACGTCGGACCTATGCAGGCGCCCAGCCCAGCCCGAACGTCAGTCCCAGCAGGGGCGCGCCCCACAAGCCCGCCGGAGGTTTTGCGTGGATCTTGGCATCACGCTGCAACCAGCCGAAGCCGCCCATGAACACCACGCCCATGATGATCACCAGAATGCCCAACAACTGCGTGATCCAGGCGTTTTGGGGGGGGCCGGTCAGCAACGTACCCAGCTGCCCGAAGGCGCCGCCCAGCAGAACGAAAATCACCGAAAAGCCCAGGACGAACAACCCGATACCGGCCAGCATGCGGCCCCCCCGCCGTTGCTTTTGGAGGTCGACGCCGGTCAGTCCCGTGACGTAGCCAAGGTAACCGGGGACCAGCGGCAGCACGCATGGCGAAAGGAACGAGACCAGCCCGGCCAGCAGTGCCACTGGCACGGCCAGCAGCAGTGATCCGTTGAGGATCGTCTCGGCGAAAGGACTGTTCATGGGTGCTACTCGGCCACTGCGGAGGTGATGAGGCTTTCAGGGTGCTCTTCTCGATCTCGCCGAGGACGCGTGAGGCAACCTTGCCCTCCTTGTCCAGGACCAACGTAGTGGGAACTGCACCCGGAGGCACAATGCCGGACACGGACAGCAGCACTGCCCCATCCTTGTCATTGAAGCTCGGGTAGGTGATGTTGAAGGTCTTGTCGAAGGCCTCGGCGGTGGCTTGTTCGTCGCGCAGGTTAACGCCGAAGAACTGGACGCCTGATCTTTGAAGTCCAAGTGCAGGGCTTCAAGCTGGGGGGGCTTCGATGCGGCACGGAGCGCACGCGGCAAACCAGAAGTTCAGGACAGTGACTTTGCCCAGCAGATCCTCTGGCTTTACCGTCTGTCCGTTAAAGAGATTGCCTTTGAGCGCGACGGGTGCGGCACGGTCCGCCTTGGCGAACTCCGTCACCGAACCATCACCTGCCACGTAGTTCTTGTTGTCGCCTGCCTTGGCTTGCTTGGCAAGGGAGTCTTCCTGGGCACACGCGGACAGGCCCATGGTCAGTCCTGCCAGGAGGACACCACCGGCGGTCAGCACGCCGCGGCGCGAAAGATTGTTGTCCATGCTTCTACGCTCCCGGGGGGGTGCTCGCCGCGCCGGGAAGCAGGACGGCTGCGGGCTCGGTGTACTCAACGCGCATGATCTTGCCGTCGTCGTCGAGTGTTAGGGACGTCAACGACGTGAGGGTGCATTCGCGCTTACGGGGGGGTCATGTGCCAGGCGGCGGCCCTCGGCAGTCAACCGGGTGGACCAAATGGGAAGTTGGTGGCTGACCAGAATGGCTTCGGCGCCGTCGCCGCCAAGTTCGATGGCCTTCACACGTGCGTCTTCAACCGCGGCCAGCACGCGGGCTGCCTGCTCCTTGTAGGGCTCACCCCATGAAGGGCGCAACGGATTCCGGAAGTAGATCCAGTGCTTGGGCTTCAGGAACTCGCTCTTGGTGGGGTGGAGTCCCTCGAAGTGGTTCTCTGCTTCGATAATGCGCGGCTCGGTGGTGATCTCCAGGTTCAGTGCCTCGGCCGTGGGCATGGCCGTTTCCTGGGCGCGCGTGAGCGGCGAGGCTACCAAATGAACAATCTTGGCGCCCTGGTTGACGCGGGCCGTGAAGTGGTCCGCCAGCATCCGAGCCATCTCCCGGCCACGTTCGGAGAGGTGGAATTCCGGCAGCCGGCCATAGAGGACGGCGTCGGGATTGTGGACCTCGCCATGGCGAAGCAGATGGACAGTTGCTTGGGGCATGTTTACCAGTTTCTCAAAGAAGCGGGGGCGATCCGAAATCTTCTACCGCTAGTAGAACTCAAAGTTTTCCCGAAATGTTCCACGGAGTTGGAATAAAAGATGCATATGCATGTTTATACTGGATACGAAGCTCGGTTGACGCTTCAAGCAATGAGCTCGACCGAGCAAGCAAGCAGTACCTACCACTCGATATAGGAGCAACACCATGATGACTCTCCCCGCTTCCGTCACCACCGGCACCTGGGCCCTCGACGCCTCCCACAGCGAGATCGGCTTCACCGTCCGCCACGCAGGCATCAGCAAGGTCCGCGGCCAGTTCAAGGATGCTGCTGCCACCCTGGAAGTTGGCGAAACCCTGACCGATTCCAAGGTCACCGCCACCATCCAGACCGCCAGCTTCGACTCCGGAGACGTCAACCGCGACGGCCACGTCAAGGGCGAAGACTTCTTCGATGTGGAGAAGTTCCCGGAAATCACCTTCGTGTCCCGCCACGTCAAGGCCAACGGCAACAGCTTTGACCTCGTGGGCGATCTCACAATCAAGGGCGTGACCAAGGAAGTTTCCATCGAGACCGAATTCAACGGTGTGGCCGTGGATCCGTTCGGCAACACCCGGGCCGGCGTTTCCGGCGAAACCACCATCAGCCGCAAGGACTTCGGCCTCACGTGGAACGCCGTCCTCGAAGCCGGCGGCGTCCTGGTCAGCGACAAGGTAGTCATCAACCTCGAGCTCGCCTTCATCGCACCGGCTGCCGCGTAGCCCGCACGCCTCAGCAAACGGCGCCCTGCACAGTTCACGCTGTGAGGGGGCGCCGTTTCGCGTAAAGGGAAGTCACCCCCCCGCAATTGTTCGGCAAACAGCCTGTATTTAGCTGCGCGTTAGCTCCGAATTTCCTATGCATCCTTCAACCTGCGGTCTAAAGTGATGCCATGAGTACCCCCCCAGACGAAACACCACAGCCACAGCAGCCCGGCTCCCAGCTCCGCAGCCCGGCAATGTTCCTCCTGCGGGTCACCAGCCTCCGCAGGGCTACCAACCGCCCCCAGGGTTACCAACCCCCGCAGGCTACCAGCCGCCGTCGCAACCGGGGGGGCAATACTCACAGCCCGGACCAGGCCAGCCTGCCCCCCGGACAGTCCGGTTTCCACTTCGAAATGCCCACTGACGGACCGCGTAGCTTCAACGACGTCATGCCTCAAGGCGGCTTCTCGGGAATGTTCAAAACCCAGGGCCTGCCGACGGAGCTGAAAGTTTCCTACTTCATTTGGGTGATCTCCGGACTCCTGGGCCTGCTGTTTGGCCTCATCGCTTTCTTTGCCGTAATCGCTGCCTTCGCGTTCGCTCCGGCATTCGCCGCCATCGCCATGATCCTCCTCCTGCTCACTTTGGCGGTCGCCGCCGCCCAAGTGATCCTGGCCATGAAGATGAAGGAAGGTAAAGAGTGGGCACGCCTCGCCTTGACCATCCTGGCCGGCGTTTCCTTGCTACTGGCCATTTTCGGAGCGGTAAATGGTGGCGGCTCCGGGATGGGCCTGGGCGGCAACTGGTTCGGTTTCCTGGTGAGCGCAGTCGCCGTTGTCTTGATGTGGCTCCCCCCCAATGCGCAGCTCTGGTTCAAGACTGTGAAGGGCCACGCTTAGCACTGACTCAACTGCCGTCGTCGTGCGATATCGGCGGTAGAGCGAGACTGAAGCCGCGGTCAGATCCTTTCGGATCCCGCGGCCTTCATCATGAAGCGTAAGCCGACATGATGATTTTTCCCGTGAGCTTGAAATACCTGCGTGTGATCATCTGCAGTGTCGGACGCTGGAGGTACGGTGGTACCAGAACCACGCTGGGGGCAGGGTCATTTTGCTGATCCCGGCGGCCGCACCAGCAGTCGAACAAGCAAAGGAATGCCATGAGCAACCCTCCGTACCCGCCCTCAAATCCGGGCGACGACAACAAGCCCGAGCAGCACGGCGCCCAGCCTTCCACGCCGCAGCCTCCGGCACCCCAGTACGGTCAGCCCGCCGCACCGCAGTACGGGCAGCAGTCCCCCCCCGCCGCACCCCCCCAGTACGGGCAGCAGTCTTCCCCCCCGTATGGCCAGGCTCCCGGAGCTCCGCAGTATGGCCAGGGCAACAACTGGCCGAGCCAGCAACCCGGTCCTACGACTATCCCTCCAATGGTGAACTACGCGTTCTGGATGATCATTGCGGCCGGCATCCTGTCTGCCATCAGCTCGCTGCTCCTGGCCACCACCGGAGCCGATTCCTTCATCAACGTGATGAACCAGCAGGCCGCGCAGCAGGGCACTGAATTCCCCGCGGAATCCATTGAGGGGGGGATGCGCGGTGCTATCGCAGTGGGCGCCATCGTCGGTGCCATCTTCTCATTGGGACTTTACGCGCTGGTCGCCTTCCCCGTCCGGAAGGGCAAGAACTGGGCACGGATCCTGGGCACCGTGTTCGCTGCCATCTCTGTTCTGGGCCTCACCGGACTGTTCCAGTTCGGCGCAACCTACGGCATCATGCAGCTCATCGTGATCCTGCTGGGCGTTGCAGCGATCGTCATGCTGTACCTGCCGGCGTCGGCTCCGTACTTCCGTAAGGCCCAGCCTTTCGGAAACCCGTACCAGAACCCCTACGGTCGCTAAACCCTCACGCTTCCAAGTATTAAACGCGGGCGCGGACCCGGAAAAGGCTAAACAGCCTGGCCCGGTGTCTGCGCCCGTTGTGCGTGGTAGGCCAAGATCTGGAGTTCGGTTGCCATATCCACCTTGCGGAGGTTGACGTGCGGGGGGGACCTGCAGGAGCACCGGGGGGGCGAAGCTCAGGATGCTCCGGATTCCGGCAGCAATGACGCGGTCGCAGACAGCCTGGGCCACGGTCGCAGGCAACGCCAGCACCACCATGTTGGTGTGGGTCCGTTCCAGGACGCGCTCCAGCTCGGCCGAATCACTCACCCGCAGCCAGCCCACCTCGTTGCCGATCACCATGGGTCCGCGTCAAAGATGGCCACAACGTCGAAGCCCCCCCGGGACTCGAAGCCGCCATACCGCGCAAGGGCTTTGCCGAGGTTACCGGCACCCACAATCGCGACCTTCCAGTCGTGGGTCAGGCCGAGTGCGGCGGCTATGTGCCGGCTCAAGTACTGGACTTCATAGCCAACGCCCCCCCGGGTCCCGTACGAGCCGACGTAGGAGAGGTCTTTGCGGAGCGTGGATGAACTGACGCCTGATGCCTCCGCCAACGCTTCCGAGGAAACGCGTTCCACACCCTCGGCCAAGAGAGAGTTGAGCGCGCGCAAATAGAGAGTCATCCGGGCCACAGCCGCGGGCGGGATCTGCTTGGTGGCAGGTTCGTTTTCCCCCCCGGTTGTTGCGTCCGGGGACGGTTCCAGCGCAGTCACGGTATTCTCCATTGCGTCGCTTTGTTGTTCCACTCTATGACCCTCGGCGGGACTCAACAAAAGCCGTTACCTGCGGGTAACCCCCACCTCAGCTTCCAGGACTTTCTTCAGTGTGCGGGTGAGCCGTTCCTCATCGATCTTCCAGAAATCCCGCTGGATGCCGTCAACCAGCACCACAGGAATTTCCTCTGCGAAGCGCTCCTGGAGTTGGGGGGGTCGCCGTCGATCTTCTGCTCGGTCCACTGCACGCCAAGGCTTTTCGTGACGCGCTCGACGGCGGCACGCGCTTCCGTGCAGAGGTGGCAGTCAGCTTTGGTCAGAAGTACGACGTCGGGAATAGCCATGTCTCAAAGGTAGCCGCCCCAACGCTCACTCACACCCCAACCCCTTCCCACCAACCCTCACTCACACCCCAACCCCTTCGGCGACTCCGCCCGTGCGCCCTCAACGCAGTTCCCGGCGATTGACTAGACTCAAGGCATGCCCGAGGAGAAGAACGCCGCCGTGGTCGCAGATGCCTTGGTGCAAAACACCGCGCAGCGGGACGCGGCAAAACAGGATCTCGTGCGGAAGCACGCTGGCGAAGCCGCCTTCTTCGACGTCGACAATACGTTGATGAAGGGCGCAAGCCTCTTCCACGTGGCGCGCAAAATGTACGAACGCAAAGCGTTCACACTTTCCCAGGCCGCCGGATTCGCTTGGAAGCAGTTCAAGTTCGTCATGCGCGGCGAAAACATGGAAGACGTCCACTCTGTACGCGACTCCGCGCTGACCCTTGCTGCCGGCATCACTGTTGATGACATCAAGGCCTTGGGCGAAGAGGTCTATGACGAAATGATCGAGTCACGGATCTGGCCGGGAACCAAGGCGCTGGCAGAACAGCACCTTCGGGTCGGCCGGAAGGTGTGGCTCGTGACGCTACGCCCATTGAGGTCGCCACTGTCATTTCCACCCGGCTCGGCCTAACCGGCGCCTTGGGCACAGTGGGTGAGGTGGACGAAGGTGTGTACACGGGGGAAGCTCGTGGGGGGACATCCTCCACGGACCTGCCAAGCGATCGCGGTCCAACTCGTTGCCGATCGCGAGGGATTGGATCTGGACCATTGCTGGGCCTACAGCGACTCCGCCAACGACATTCCTTTGCTCACCATGGTGGGTCACCCCGTGGTGATCAACCCCCGATGCGAAGCTTCGGCGGCACGCTCGTGAGAACAATTGGCCCGTTTACGATTTCCGCTCCGGACGCCGCGCGGCCACGCTCGGCCTCAAAGCCGCGACCGTCGGCGGAGCTGTGTATGGGCTGTGGCGCGGGTTCTCAAAGTTCCGTGGTCCCCGCATCTAACGCTCTCTCACATCCCTCGTGGACCTCGACGAGCCTGTGGATAACTTCCGACGGCTCAAGGGTTTCTGGGCAAGAATGCCGGTATGCAGAATGCCGCACCACTTCCTCCCCCCCGACTGACCGCCGCACCCTTCACCCTCGACGAGGCCGAGGCTGCAGGCCTAAAACGGTCGCGCTTATGGAATCGCGCCAACATCGACGCGGTCAGCCGTGGCGTTTATCGGCCTTCCGATTGGGATTTCGAGCTGTCGGCGGCTGCAAGATCGCTGTCAGCTGCAACTCCCGGGGGGCATGGATTTCCCATGTAACCGCTGCCCGGATTCATGGCACATTTCTCCCACCCTGGTTATCAGATTCCAACGAATTGCACCTCAGTAAGCCCAGGCAGCTCCCCTCAGTGCGCCGTAAGGGAGTGATCGGACATACGGTAGTAGCCTCCGCGGATGAGATTGAGTACGTCCAAGGCATCTGGATGAGCACTCGGTCGCGGACCTGGTTGGATCTCGCACGACGCCTGCCGCTTCCCGACCTCGTCTGCATGGGCGACCAGCTCATTCGCACTCCCAGGCCGGAGTTCGAAGAACGCGAGACTGCTTTCACCACGCTTGAAGCTCTTCGCGATTTGGTGGGCCGACACAAGAATCTGCAGGGCGTTGTTCGGGCAAGAGAAGCACTCGACCTCATGCGGGTGGGCGCCGATTCCGCACCCGAGTCGCTGCTCCGCTTGGCGATGTTGGACGCGGGAATTCCGAACCGGAACTGCAGGTGCAGCTCCGACAGAATGATCCGTTCTCCCCGTCCGCGGACCTGGCTTTCGTGCTCGGCGAGTGGCCCTCCAGTACGACGGCGGTCATCACCACGAGCGGGAACAAATATTCAGCGATCGGCGGCGCGACAAAGCATTCGAAGCAGCAGGCTGGACGGTCCTCAAATTTGGCAAGAATGACTTGGCAGACAACTTTTCGGCGGCCACGCAGAAGATCAAAAGCGCTCTGCGATCAGCATGGCAGGATCCGGCGGTCAGCGCGGGCTTTTCCCGAGGGACCTGAGAGAGCATCCCCACCAAACCCGAGGGACATGAAAGAACGTCCACACCAAACCCGAGGGACATGAAAGAGCGACCCCCCCACCAAACCCGAGGGACATGAAAGAGCGACCCCCCCACCAAACCCGAGGACGCGAGAGAGCGTTGGGATGCAAAAATGCCCGCCACCTCGAGAGGCAACGGGCATTCACGCTTGATGAAGTATCTCTACTTCTTATTGCGGCGCTGGTGGCGAGTCTTACGAAGCAGCTTGCGGTGCTTCTTCTTGGCCATACGCTTGCGGCGCTTCTTAATAACTGAACCCACGAAAGTTCCTTACAAACTAGAAGTTCCTGTCTGTTGGAACAGATCCGCGGAAGCAGACAAGTACAACTGACAGATTCTTACATTGACGTAAAACGTTCCTTAACAGAGTACCGCTTCAAAGGGGCACCCCCCCATGACCACGGTCCGCGGGACGGACTCATGAAACCCTCAGGCGGTCTCGGATTGCCCGTCCACCACGGCACCTTTGAGGTACTGGGCGACGGCCTCTTCAGGAACCCGGAAGGAACGGCCGAACCTTACGGCGGGCATTTCCCCCCCTGAGTGGACCAGGCGATACACGGTCATTTTGGAAACACGCAGGACATCGGCCACCTCGGCCACCGTCATGAAACGCGCATTCGAGAAGTTAGTCTCCGCGGACATTTCCCATATTCCTTTGCTCTCAGACAGTAGGACACCCCCCCCAGTGGAACGGTGTGCCGATGCTGAGCCATCAAACAACCATGTGCTAGATACTCTAGAGGCTGATGGTGCCAATGTGAAAGAGCTTCCAGTAACTTGGGGGGGACAACCTCCCCCCCGGCGTCCGGATCTACGCCGCAACCACCGCACGACGCTTCCGTGCCGACGCTGCGAGCTGCTCCAACACGGAGGCCGTAACATCCCATTCCATGCAGGCATCCGTGACGCTCTGGCCGTAAACAAGCTCCTGCTCCCCCGCGAGCTGCTTGGCCACATCCAGGTTCTGCGCGCCTCCTACAAGGAAACTCTCCAGCATGACGCCGGCAATCGGCGAGGTCTCCCCCTGCTTCGAGCTGCGCCCCGATTTCCAGAGCAACCTCGGCCTGCCGGTGATGGCTCTTGCCACTGTTGGCGTGGCTGGCATCCACGATCAAGCGCGGATTCAGCCCCCTTCGCTGCAAGCTTGGATGACGCAGCTGCCACATCGGCAGCGGAGTAGTTGGGACCCTTGCGTCCGCCGCGGAGGATCACGTGTGTGTCAGGGTTTCCGGACGTCGCAACGAGAGCCGCGCGGCCGTCGTCGTCGATTCCCAGGAAGGCCTGCTCAGCGGCGGAGGCACCGCAAGCGTCGATGGCCACCTGGAGATCGCCGTCGGTTCCGTTCTTGAAGCCGATAGGCATGGACAGCCCGGATGCGAGTTGGCGATGGATCTGGCTCTCCGTGGTGCGGGCGCCGATCGCGCCCCAGGAGACGAGGTCAGCCATGTACTGCGGGCTGATGGGCTCCAGGAATTCGGTGGCCGTGGGCAAACCCAATGCGGTGACCTGCTTCAGGAATCCGCGGGCTGCGCGCAGGCCCGCGGCGATGTCGTGGCTGCCGTCCAGATGGGGGGGATCGTTGATGAGGCCCTTCCAGCCAACAGTGGTGCGCGGCTTTTCGAAGTAGGTCCGCATGACGATCAGCAGGTCTTCTTTGTGCTTCTCGGCCTGGCTGACCAACCGGCGGGCGTATTCGAGACCAGCCTTGGGATCGTGGATGGAGCACGGGCCAACGATCACCAGAAGGCGATCGTCCACGCCGTCCATGATGGCGCGGACCTGGTCGCGGCCACGGTCGACGACGGCAGCCGAGCGGCCGTCGAGCGGCAACTCGGCGATGAGGTCCTGCGGGGCGGGGAAGCGGCTCGAATCGGGCAACCCGCAGATTGGAGGTAGCGGGCTGAGCAGCGGCTCCGGATTCAGCAGAGTCGAGCGATGCGGTGGGTTCTGCGGCGATGCTGGTCATTTCTGGGTCCTGTTCCGGGATGCGGAGCGGGCCCCCCCTTTTCAGAACCCGCCGGATATGGCGAAGGGCAGAGAATAATCTCTGCCCTGTTGGCTCTGAAGGAAAGTTGGATGCGTGTCAGTTAGACGCGGGCCCCCCCTCCAGAGCCAACGAAAAATACGCATACCAACGCTTAGTCATAGCCACACCATAACCGCGGTTCTTCACAGCAGGCAAATCGCGCCCATCAAGATGACAGCAGTTTGCGCAGGAACCGCAACTGCTTGATCCAGTGGTGCTCCTGCCCGCCCTCGTGGTTGTTGAAACGGTAGACCTCAATGTCCTTCTCAGGCGCACCGCCGTGTCCTCGTGAGCCGGTGCCGTAGCTGTTGAAGCTGGCGAACACCGTTGACGGAGGGCAGATATCGTCCATCTGCGCAGCGGAGAACAGCGCCGGGACCGTGGCCGCGCGGCCAGGTGGACGCCGTCGAAGTAGTTCAGCACGGCCAGCATGGGCTCGTACTTTTCGCGGTGCCGCCCCAAAAATCCCGCGATCTCGGGGTACGGGCCACGGGGGAGTGATGTCGATCGCGCGAGCGAAGTCCTGCAGGAACGGGACGTCGGGCAGCGCGGCGATAACGCGTCGAGCCTTCCGGCCGTCAGCCCGGCAGCAGCAACAGTGATGCCGCCACCCTGCTGACGCCG
The DNA here is from genome assembly GCA_001313365.1 of Paenarthrobacter nitroguajacolicus JCM 14115. The sequence goes on along the minus strand of BBFS01000095.1, from coordinate 6,817 downwards.
GTCAGCACCACCTTGGAAGGGTCGACGGCGGGATGGTTCTGTGCCGCTTCTACCGCGCGGAAGGCGTCCACGTAGACCCGACGGAAGTAGTAGTTGTCCTGGTGATCCGCACCCCCCCGGGTCATGAGTCCGGCGTAGTTGATGCCACCGGCAGACGGGTGCGGATCCGGAGTGTCGCCGGCAACGCCGCCATAGCCTTGTCCGCGCGTGTCCATGATGAAGTGCACGTAGCCTGCCTGCGCCCACCGGGTGTTCTGGTTGACCAGGCCCCTGCCACCGGAGTAGCCGATGTACTCCACAACCACGGGAAGCTGCTCCCCTGGTTCAAGCTGCGCGGGTACGTGTAGCCAGCCCTTGATGCGGTCTCCCCCCCCGAAGCCGGAGAAAGTGACATCGAAAGTGTTGATCACACTGAGGTAGTTGTCCACTGGCTCAAATACCGCATCAAGCGGGAGTGCGCGGGCATCTGCGATGGTGCGGTCCCAGAACTCCTCGAAGTCGCCTGGTGGCGTTGCTGTGGAGGTGTAGGTGCGGAGCTGATCTAGGGGGAAGGTCAAAGAGGGGGCATGGTCCATTCCGGTTCAGGTGGGTCTGACTGGGCAGATTCAGGCTGGGGGGCGGGCTGTTGCGTCCACTAGAGGACATCCTACGTCATCTGAAATCCAACAACTTGTAGCTGCTTGAATCGTTACATTTTGAGGGTGATCGAGCTAAACTGAACATAGCCAATCGCGGGAAAGCGCTTGCTGAGGTGTAGCCTAATCCCGCCCCCCCAACACTTTTGTGAAGACACGGCGACGGCGTCACGCGCCATCGTTGCCGCCAGCCGAGGAGAGCCATGGACACCCAGTCCACCAGTAGTCCAACAACCTTCGGGACTCGCGCTGCCACCGGGACCGCCCCCCCTGCCAGGATCGCCCTCGTGGGAGTTCACGGTTTCGGTACGCACCATTTGCGGAACCTCGAACGGCTCAGCGACCAGGGCAAGGTGGACCTTGTTGCCGTGGCCGACCCCCAATCCCCCCCCGGCACCCGGAGATCTGCCAGCGACAACAGCCGTCCACACGAACCTGGACGAGCTGCTGGCCGGCGAGCATCGTCCGGATGTCATCATCGTGGCAACCCCCATTCAGACCCATGCTCCGTTAGCCCTATCTGTGCTCGCCGCCAAGGCGGATTTGTATTTGGAGAAGCCCCCCGTTGCCTCTATGAGCGACTTCCTCCGTCTCCAGGAAGCGGCGGGACAGGCTGGCCGCAGTGTCCAAATCGGCTTCCAAAGCCTCGGCTCCCGCGCCCTCGCTGCATTGGAAAGGCTGGCGGGCGAGGAATCCTCGGAAGAGCTGCCAAGCATCGGCAACCTGAAGGGGGGGATAACTGCTACGGGCCGTTGGGTCCGGGATCGTGCCTATTACAAGCGCTCCCGCTGGGCAGGCAAACGCAGCCTCGACGGCGTGGATGTGGTTGATGGCGTCGCCACCAATCCGTTGGCCCACGCAATCGCCACGGCGCTCCGCATCGCCGGAGCGCGGGAAGCGAAAGACCTCGCGTCTGTGGAGACGGATCTTTACCGCGCGAACGATATCGAAGCGGACGACACCTCCGTGATCCGCTTGCGCACCATTGGCGGTTTGCCCATCACGTGCGCCCTCACCCTCTGCGCCACCGAATCCGTGGAACCCTACGTCACACTCCACGGAACGGAAGGTTCGGCGGTATTCCACTACACGGAAGACCGCGTAACGGTCCACACGGCGGCGGGGCGAAACCTCTCACACCTTCGGACGGGACGACCTCACGGAGAACCTTCTCCAGCACCTGTCAGAGGGCACGCCGCTGCTAAGCCCCCCTCGATCACAGCGGCGCGTTCATGCGGGTTTTGGAAGCTATCCGCACAGCGAGGCACCCGCATTGATTCCCGGGGGGGAATACGTCGAATGGGTAGGAACGGGCGAGCAAGCCCATGCGGTGATCCCGAACATCGAGGACATCCTGGAACGCGCCACCCGATCCCATGCCACCTTCTCCGAACTGGGGGGGCTTCCTTGGGCGCGGCCGACCACCGCAGGCGCCGGGGGGGCACTCTTCTCCCCCAACGCCACCCCCGACCGACGCCGCTGCACTTCCCACCGCAGTCCTCCGCTCCGGCAGCAACCTCGAGCCCGGCCTCTCCCCGCGGCCTTACGTGCACCCGGTGTCCACACCAGCCGGCATCGTGGTCACGGACCACCTGCCCTCGGACCATGTGTGGCACCTCGGTGCGGGCTTCGCACTGCAGGACGTCAACGGGAGCAACTTCTGGGGGGGCGGTCGCAGCTACCGCAGGACGGCCGGAAAGTACGTGGATTTGAAGGACCACGGCAGGATCGAGATAGCGAGTGTCGCCCGGGAAGAAGACGCCACCACGCTTGACCTCAACTGGCTCGCATCCGACGGCAGCCTCGTCCTCAACGAACGGCGCTCCCTGAGCCGCACGCTCCTGGACGCGCGCACCTGGCGACTCGAGATCCAGACCCGGCTCACCGCCGTCGTGGATGTTTCCCTGGGCAGTCCCGGCTCCCATGGCGCGGCCGGGAGCGGTTACGGCGGCTTCTTCTGGCGTCTTCCAGTCAATGCTTCCTCGCGAGTCTTCTCCTCCACAGCCGAGGGCGAGCCTTCTGTTCACGGTTCCGTAGCGCCGTGGCTGGCTTGGGCGGGAGAGTTCGACGGCGGCCCGGCCACTCTGGTGTTTGGCGCACCTTCGGAGTCGGCGGACCCGTGGTTCGTGCGGTGCAGCGACTACCCGGCGGTGGGTTCTGCTTGGCATGGGATGCCGCGGTGGAACTGGCGGCAGGGGCTTCCCTCACCCGTACCAACACTGTGTGGATCAGCGACGGAATCTTGGATGTGGCCGCGATCGAGGGCTTGGTTTCAGGCAGATGAGTGCTCGCTGACGCGTTGTGAGGCCCGCCCTGCATGGTATTTGCCATGAATAGCCTGCAGAACGGGCCCCCGCAACGCGAAGGCACGGTGTTTGGCAATTACCGGCGGCCCGCTAGGCGCGGCGGCGGGCCGAAAAGCGCCAGAGCAGGAAGCCAATCACGGCCGCGGACAGCATGCCCAACGCTCCCGTGACCACAAGCCCCGTGCGGACGCCGAAGTCTCCGTGAGCCACCCGGCCAGCAAGCCACCCAAGGCATGGCCACCCAGCAGAAGCGGGAAGTACAGCGCCAGGACCCTGCCGCGCACGCTTGCCCCGGCCTCGAGCTGTACCGCAGTGGCTGCGCTCGTGAGGAACACCAGGGTCATGAAGCCCACGATTATTAGCATCACCACGAACCACTCCTGTGTGGGCATCAAGGCAGCGAGCGCTTGTGTCAGGCCGAAGAGCCCTGCACTGGCCACGATCCCCCTTCCGCCCGAAGCGCTTGATCCGTGTTGCCACCAAGGCACCTGCAAGAGCTCCCAGAGCGCTGACGGTGTTGAAGAGCCCAAAGCCGGCCGGTCCGCTATGCCACACTCCGTCCGCGAACGCCGCGAGAACAACCGGCCCGTTCATGCCGAAGGCACCCAATAAGCCCGCGAGCAGCATGGTCAACAGCAGGGGTGGGCGCGCTCGAACGAAGCGGAAGCCCGCGAGGATCTGGCCTTTCCGGGGGGGAGTGGGACCAGGCGCTTTCAAAGAATGGTGCAGCTCCCCTGGCCTGATGGACGCGATCATGACCAAGACAGCTACGCCTATCAAAGCGTTGGCAGCGAAGGCCGCCGCCGGACCCGCTTGGGCAATGACCACGCCTGCCAGCGCAGGGCCAGCCATGGCTCCCAGCTGGCCTATTGCACTGTTCAGCCCGATGGCGGCGGGCAATCCTTGGTCGCCCACCACTTCGTTGACGAAAACCTGCCGGGCCGGTCCATCGATGGCGCTGGTGATGCCCAAGGCAATACAGGATGCATAGACCACCCGGACATCCGTGCCACCCATCGCATTCCACACGGCCAGGCCGGCGGCCAGCAACGCGGCGACGGATTGGCAGACCAGGAGGATGCGGCGTTTGGGGGGGAAGAGGTCCACCAGCACGCCGCTGATGGGTCCCACCACCAGCATGGGCAGGAACTGCAGTGCAACGGCGAGGCCTACCGCGGCCGGACTGCCCGTTAGCTGCAGCACCAGCCAATCCTGGGCGAGCCGCTGCATCCAGACACCGCCACTCCCTACAAGGGAGAGGGTGACGAAGATCCGGTAGTTGTGGTGCCTCAGCGGGTAATGCCAGCTTTCCGTGGAACGGGCTCGCGGTGCAGTGGATTTGGGGGGGCGCGGTGGGAACGGGCGCGGCGACACGGAGGGTTCTGCTCGATTCAGCGGGTTGGGTCGGATCTCAACGATGGGAGCGGATTTTGATCGCAGCTGCGGCAAGGACCAGGGTCCCGGGAACGATGACGAACAGAGCCTGCAGCATCCAAACGAAGACAACAGTCATGAAAACTGCAGCAAGCAATAGCAGCGAACCTGTCCAGTCCCGCAATCCATCAGCCTTGGCCTGCGAGTAGGCAAGCGCCCATCGCTCCGGGCCGGGAACGTCGGCGGGTTGTTGGTCAGCATCGCCACTCCAGTTGACGCCACCGCTCCAGTTGGCGGCGATCCGCAGGAAGAGCACTGCGCCTGCTGCAGCCAAAATCAGCGTAGCGGGCAGGATCACCGCTCGGCCGGGCAGTTGACCCACCAGGCGAGCAACAGGTTAAGGACAATCACGACGGCGGCTACCGCCGTCGTGATTCCCATCTTCCAGCTGCCGGGAAGCGCACGACGGAAATTCCCCCCACAGGCTCCGGAGGGAATCGTCCCTCCGCTGAGGTGCCTTTCCAAGTGCGCGACGCCGGCCGCAAAGGCAGCCGGCGCCGTCACCAAGGGGACGGAGAGGAGGAGCACGATGACTCCCGCCAGGATGGTCTCGGCGAAGAGGGCAAAGCGGTTTACCGGAATCCCGGGGGTTTCCCGAAGACTTGCCTGTCGCGTTCATGGTGCTCATTCTCTGTTGTCCTTAGCCTTGAGGCCCTGCGTCGAAACGCCTTCGACGATGTAGCGCTGGAAGACCAGAAAGAAGACCAGCACAGGCAGGAGCGCCAGGACGGACATAGCGATCATGGCACCGTAGTCCGAAGACTGCGTCTGGTCGACGAAGAGCCGCAGCGCGAGCGGGAGCGGGTATTTTTCGGGGGGTGTTGAGGTAGAGCAGCGGGCCGAGGAAGTCGTTCCAGCTCCAGATGAAGGAGAAAATGGAGGTGGAAATCAGGGCCGGCTTCATCAGTGGGAGCATGATGGATCCGAAGATCCGCACGTGTCCGGCGCCGTCGATGCGGGCTGCTTCGTCGAGTTCGGCCGGGAGGCCGCGCATGAACTGGACCATGAGGAAGACGAAGAACGCATCCGCGGCAAGGAACTTGCCGATCAGCAGCGGCACGTAGGTATCCACCAGGCCAAGCTGCTGGAACACGATGTACTGCGGAATGATCACCACGTGGAACGGCAGGAGCAAGGTGGCGATCATCATGCCGAAGAACAGGCCTCGGCCGGGGGAAGTTGATCCGGGCGAAGGCGTAGGCGGAAATGGACGCCGAGAGGACGGTTCCCACCACGGCTCCGACGGCCAGGATCAGCGAGTTGGTAAAGAACGTCAGCGTGGAGACGCCGCCGATTCCTTCCATGGCCGTAACGAAGTTGTCGAAGCTGAAGTTGTTCGACCACAACGCGTTGTTGCGCCGCCAATCTCGGAATTCGGTTTGAAGGACGCGGAGATCATCCAGATGGCCGGGTAGAGAACCATCGCCACCAGTCCCAAGGCAACAATGTGGAAGATTGTGCTCTTGATGCGCTTGGCCGTGGTGGACTCGGACTTCGGGTTATACACCGGTGCCGCTGATGGTTTCGTGGGAGCGGGCTGGGTAGGTGTTGCCATGGTTGTCATTTCGAATCACCGCTGTAGTGGACCCAGGACTTGGAGGTCTTGAAGAAGATCAGCGTGATGACGCCGACCACGATCACCAGGAGCCAGGCCATTGCCGAGGCGTAGCCCATCCGGAAGTCGCTGAAACCGCGCAAGTACAGGTAGAGGGTGTAGAAGAGGGTGGAACCTGCCGGGCCGCCTTCACCGTTGGAGATGATGTAGGCCGAAGCGAAGATCTGGAATGCGTGGATGGTTTCCATCAGCAGGTTGAAGAAGATCACCGGGGAAAGCATGGGCCAGGTGATGTTCATGAACTTCCGGACCGGGCCGGCACCGTCCATCGACGCTGCTTCGTAGAGATCCGCCGGAATCTGCTTGAGGCCGGCCAGGAAGATCACCATGGGGGGGCACCGAACTGCCAAACGGTCAGCAGGATCATCATGGGCATGGTCATGGAAGGGTTGCCCACCCAACCACCGAGGTTGATCCCGAAGAACGACAAGCCCTGGTCCACGGGGGGCCGGCGTCACCGAACATCGCCTTCCAGACAATGGCGATGGACACGGACGCGCCGATCAGGGACGGTGCGTAGAACGCGGACCGGTAGAAGCCCTGGCCCTTGCGCTTGCTGTTGAGCAACATGGCAATCGCCAAAGCGGCGGCGAGTTTCAGCGGGGGTCCCGAAGATGACGTAGTTCAGGGTCACGCCCACCGACTGCAGGAAACGCTCGTCCTGGAAGAGGGTGGCGTAGTTGTCCAGGCCGATCCACTTGGGAGCTTCGAAGAGGTTGTAGTTGGTGAAGGACAGGTACAGCGAGGAAATCATCGGGCCTACGGTCAGGGCGATGAATCCGAGCAGCCAGGGCAACAGGAAGGTGTAGCCGGCGCGGGCATCCGCG
>BBFS01000094.1 GCA_001313365.1 Paenarthrobacter nitroguajacolicus JCM 14115 | reverse complement strand
GTGGATGGCGACCCCGTCTCCGCAGTGGCCGTCGAGGGCGCCTCGGACTCCCCCGAGTACGCTCCTGCTGGCCGCCTGGCTCAGCCTCGCGCTGCAGGCCCCCTGTCACGATCGTTGCCGATCCGGCAGGGACCGGAATCCGCCGCGTGCGCCTCACGCGCGCCAGCGGCGACGTCCAGCTCTTCCGTCCCGGCTTGTCCGTGGCTGAGTTGACCCAGCCGGGACAACCGGCGCAGCGTATCACCCTCCCCCCCGCAGAAGCCTCAAAGACTGCCTTGCTGAGGAACTCCGACGGCTGGATCCGGACGAAGTATTCGGAGAAGTGATTACGATGGGACTTCCACTTACCAGCCAGAGGAGAGTCCAGACCAGTGCACGCTGATCCAAGAGTAAGCATCCACCCGACTCCAAGGTTTTGATGGCCGCCATAGCGGCGCGCCTCATCACCAAGCTTGTGGATGTCCAGGACAAGCACGGCGAGGCCACGGTGGTCCTCACCGGCGGAACCGTTGGCATTGGGACCTGAGGCTGTGGCTGACTCCGCGGCAGCACCCGCCGTCGATTGGTCAAGGGTTAACTTCTGGTGGGGTGACGAGCGATTCGTCGGCGCCGACAGCGATGACAGGAACACGCGCCAGGCACACCAGGCGTTGCTCGCCCACTTGGCCGTCGACCCCGCCCGGGTTCACGAACCCGGCTCCGCCGATCAGTACGCCACCGCGGACGAAGCCGCGGCAGCCTACGCGGAAGAGCTCAAGGCAGCTGCCGAGGCCGAGCATACAGCGGACACGTCGGACAACAGGCCCGAAAAGCCCGGCATCCTGCCGCGCTTTGACATCCTGCTCCTGGGTGTCGGACCGATGCGCACGTTGCCTCGCTTTTTCCTGAGCAGGCCGGCATTCGCGAGAAGTCACGAACCGTAGTGGGCGTCGAGAACTCACCAAAGCCGCCGTCGGCACGCATTTCATTGACACTTCCGGCCATCAACACCGCGCAGGAAATCTGGATGGTTGTTGCCGGCGAGGATAAGGCCGGCGCCGTGGGTCTGGCCCTGGCAGGCGCAATCCCGTGCAGGTCCCTGCAGCAGGCCCTGCGGGGCGTGCCAGGACACTGTGGCTTATCGATGAGAACGCAGCGTCACGAGTCCCCCCCCAGCAGCTGGTCCGGAAGGACCCCCCGCGGGCGCGTAGGCGCTCCAGCGCTCCGGCCAAGACTACTTCGGCGTCTTGGCTGGAGCGTCTTTCTTTAACGTAATCCAGGTGCGATTTGAAGATTTCATCCTCAGGTCTTGTTGGGGGGGCCGCATGACCGGGATCCCGGGTGGCGGGCGAACCACATTTGGGACAGTCCCACATCCTGGGAATCTGTTCGTCCGGCAGCTTAAGAAAAACAAGCCGTGTTTCGTGTCCCTTGGCGCACCAATAGGGGGGGACACGAATACGCGGTAGTTGTTCTCCTGCTCCGTGGTCGCTTTGATGTCGAGGAGCTGAACCTTGAGTTACACCTACGCGGGTGCCCCCGGTAACCAGACGTGCCATGAACCATTTTCGAACCCCCCCTAGCGACTCGGTGGTCGGCCGTCACGGCCTGTGGGCCTTACGGCCAACAGGGCCAGTCTAGTGCGAGGTGCTCGACGGCGGCACTACTGGTGGGTGTCACAGCCAAAGAAAAAGGGAGGCTCCTATGAAGGAGCCTCCCTTTTTGGGAAGAACTAGGAGTCGCCACCCGAGGTAAAGCGCATGATCAGGCCCAGGCCAATGATCACAACGCCCCATGTGATGCCAAGAATGATGGTGAAGCGGTTCAGGTTACGCTCGGCTACGCCGGACGAACTCAATCCGGAGCTCATTCCGCCACCGAACATGTCGGACAAACCGCCGCCACGTCCCTTGTGCAAGAGGATGAGCAGCGTCAGCAGAAGGCTGGTGATACCCAGCAGGATCTGCAGAATGACTTGAAGAACGTCCACGACGGCCTTTCGAAGAAGCGGAAAACGGGAGCCGGACTAGTCCGTGACGAGGTGGCTCTCGAACCTGACAATGTTAGCAAACTCAGCGGGGGTCCAAGCTGGCGCCACCCACAAGCAATCCGTCAACGTCGCTTTCGGCCATGATGGCGGCAGCATTGTTGGCCTTGACGGAGCCCCCGTAAAGAAGGCGCGTCTTGGCTGCGACGGCCTCGTCGAAGAGACCGGCAAGCTCGGTACGAATTGCTGCACACATTTCCTGTGCGTCTTCCGGGCCGGCTACTTCGCCGGTGCCGATGGCCCAGACGCTCGTACGCCACAACGAGTTCAGCGGCCTGCTCGGCTGTAAGTCCTTCGACGCCGGCGCGCAGTTGGGCCAGGGTGTGCTCCACGTGTGTGCCGGACTGACGGACTTCGAGGCCCTCGCCGACGCACAGAACGGGCGTGATTCCGTGACGGTAGCCGGCCTTGACCTTCGCGTTCAAGACCTCGTCGGACTCGTTGTGGATGGTGCGGCGCTCACTGTGCCCCCCCACCAGGACGTAGGCACATCCCAGCTTGCTGAGGAACTGACCTGAGATGTCACCGGTGTAGGCGCCGGAGTCGAACTGGGACAGGTCCTGGCCGCCGTAAACAACTTCCAGTTCGTCACCCTGAACCAGCGTCTGGACACCGCGGAGGTCGGTGAACGGAGGAAACACTGCGACCTCGGCGCGGCTGTAGTCATGCTTGGCATCGGACAGTGTCCAGGCGAGCTTCTGCAGCAAGGTGATGCCCTGGACGTGGTCCATGTTCATCTTCCAGTTGCCGGCGATGAAGGGCTTGCGGACGAAGTTGCCGTTGGCAGAGGTAGTCACATGAACTCCAAAGAATGCGTTGAGATATGGAACGACCGGCAGGACGCGGTAACGTCCTGCCGGTCGGTTGATGCTTAGCGGTCGAGGACGCTCAGACCCGGAAGTTCCTTACCTTCAAGGTATTCCAAGCTGGCGCCGCCGCCGGTGGAAATATGGCCGAACTGCGAGTCCTCGAAGCCGAGGGTGCGAACGGCTGCTGCCGAGTCGCCACCGCCGACAACGGTGAACGCAACCGTATCCGTCAGGGCCTGTGCAATGGCACGCGTGCCACTGGAGAAGGCTTCGAATTCGAAGACACCCATGGGGGGGCCGTTCCAGAACACGGTCTTGGCCCCCTTCGATCTGGGCCGCGAATGCCGATGCCGATTCCGGACCAATGTCCAGGCCAATGCCGGAAGCACCGAAAGTGCTGTCCTCAATGGCGTCTGCCTTAACGACCTCGTGCTCAGCATCCGCAGCGAAGCGGCTGGCGACTACGACGTCCGTGGGAATCACGAACGACGTTCCGGCATCGGAGGCCCGCTTGAGGTAGTCCTGGACTACCGGAATCTGGTCTTCCTCGAGGAGGCTGCCCGCAACCTTGTGCCCGGCTGCTGCCAGGAAGGTGAAGAGCATGCCGCCGCCAACAAGGATGGTGTCCGCTTTGCCAAGCAGGTTGTCAATGACCGCCAGCTTGTCTGAGACCTTGGAGCCGCCAAGAACCACGACGTATGGACGTTGTGTATCCGTGGTGAGCTTCCGAAGAACCTCTACTTCGGTGTGCACAAGATCGCCCAAGTAGGACGGCAACCGCGTGGCTACATCGAAGACACTCGCGTGCTTGCGGTGGACGGCACCAAAAGCGTCGTCCACGAACGCCCCGTTGCTTCCCGTAAGGGCAACCAACTCGTCAGCGAAGGCGCCGCGCTCGGCGTCGTCCTTGCTGGTTTCACGCGCGTCGAAGCGAACATTTTCCAAGATGAGAACTTCGCCATCCTGGAGTCCGGATGCGAGCTCCTTGGCGGAGTCCCCCCCACAGTATCGTTGGCCAACTGAACCTTGAAGTCTGCGAGCTCCGCGAGGCGGGTCGCAGCGGGCTTCAGTGAGTACTTATCCTCTGGAGCACCCTTGGGGCGTCCGAGGTGGGCGGTTACGAGCACACGGGCACCGGCGTCCGAGAGCTTCTTGAGGACCGGAAGGGAGGCCTTGATGCGGCCGTCGTCGGTCACTGCAGAGCCGTCGAGCGGCACATTGAGGTCACTTCTGACCAGAATGTACCGCCCGCGGACACCTTCAGCGATGAGTTCGTTGAGGGTGTGAGATGTCATGTGTCTACCCTAGCCCAGCTTGGATGCGACAAGCTCCGTGAGGTCTACGAGGCGGTTGGAGTAACCCCACTCGTTGTCATACCAGGAAACAACCTTGACCTGGTTGCCGATGACCTTGGTGAGGCCGGAATCGAAGATGGAGGACGCAGGGTCTCCCACGATGTCCGAGGAGACGATGGGGGGGCATCCGTGTAGCTGAGGATTCCGGCGAACTGCTCGGACTCAGCGGCGGCCTTGACGGCAGCGTTGACTTCCTCCACAGTGACTTCGCGGGAAACAGTGACCGTGAGGTCAGTAGCGGAACCCGTGGGGACGGGAACGCGGATGGCGTAACCATCCAGCTTGCCCTTGAGCTCCGGCAGGACCAGGCCGATTGCCTTGGCAGCACCAGTAGACGTGGGGGGGACCATGTTGATGGCAGCAGCACGGGCACGGCGGAGATCGCCGTGCGGGCCGTCCTGCAGGTTCTGGTCGGCCGTGTAGGCGTGGACCGTGGTCATCAGGCCGCGCTCGATGCCGAAGGCGTCATTGACAACCTTGGCCAGCGGGCCGAGGCAGTTGGTAGTGCAGGACGCGTTGGAGATGATGTGGTGCGCTGCGGGATCGTAGAGGTCCTGGTTGACGCCCATGACGATGGTGATGTCTTCGTCGCTGGCAGGTGCCGAAATGAGGACCTTCTTGGCGCCGGCGTCAATGTGCTTCTGGGCGGCTGCTGCTTGGTGAAGAAACCTGTGGACTCGATGACGATGTCCACGCCCAGTTCACCCCCCCAGGGGAGGTTGGCGGGATCGCGTTCTGCCAGCACGGTGATGGACTTGCCATCGACTACCAGGTTGCCATCAACAACCTCCACGGACTGCGTGAGGCGGCCACCAACGGAGTCGTACTTCAGGAGGTGGGCGAGGGTCTCGGGCTGGTGAGGTCGTTGACTGCCACGATCTCAAGGTCTGCGCCCTGGGCCAGTGCTGCGCGGAAGTAGTTACGGCCGATGCGGCCGAAGCCGTTGATACCAATACGGGTGGTCACTATGTGTCAATCTCCTTGGTGCTCTTGCAAGCACGCCTAGTGAGTCGGATCAAATATTTCCAACTAACAGACCCCGCACGTCTTTGGGCAGAGGTGATTATCAGATCGGAGGGCGACCAGCCACGTTGCTGAAGCTAACCGCCTTCCGTGATCCATCTTACGTTTAACTAAGCCTGCCCCCCCCGCAACTGCGGAGGCAGGCTTTCCAGCATTTGGCCCCCCCAATTCACGCCAAAAGTGACTTTTGTTACATTGGCGTGAACCGGGACTCACCAACTAGAGGACGATGAGGCCCGTGGCGTTGGCGCGGGCAGCTTCGAAGCGCTTGGCGACGTCTGCCCAGTTGACGATGTTCCAGAACGCCTTGACGTAGTCAGCCTTGACGTTGACGTAGTCCAGGTAGAAAGCGTGCTCCCACATGTCCAGCATCAGCAGTGGGGGGGTGGTTCCTACTGCAACGTTGCCCTGCTGATCGTAGAGCTGCTCGATGAGCAGGTTCCCGCCGATGGGCTCGTAGGCGAGGAAAGCCCAGCCGGAACCTGGAGGCCCAACGCGGCAGCGCTGAACTGGGCACGGAAGGCATCGAAGGAACCGAAGGCGTCATCGATGGCAGCAGCCAGTTCGCCTTCGGGCTTGTCGCCGCCGTCCGGGGAGATGTTGTTCCAGAACACGGAGTGGTTGATGTGTCCGCCGGTGTGGAACGCGAGGTCCTTGGAGAGGCGGTTGATGTTGGCGAAATCATTCTTCTCGCGCGCGTCGGCCAGCTGGGAGAGGGCGTTGTTGGCGCCTGCAACGTATGCCGCGTGGTGCTTGCTGTGGTGCAGCTCCATGATTTTTGCCGAAATGTGCGGCTCGAGTGCTGCGTAGTCGTAGCCGAGCTCGGGCAGAACGTACTCTGTCACGAAATCCTCCAATGTAATGGACTCACGTCCGGGTTGGTAACTCTCGTTATTTCATCCGGCCAGCGGACCGGCCGGAAATCCTTGGCGAAGAAAGCCTGCTCTTGCCTCCACCGGGAACAACCAGCGGTGCCTTCGCAGTATTTCCTCCGCACTTTGTCGATTCTATGGGTGCGGCCTACTCGTCCATCATTTCCGGAGTCACATTTGCCTCAGTGCCCGGGATGCCCAAATCCAGGGCACGCTTATCTGCCATGGCCAGGAGCCGGCGGATACGGCCGGCTATGGCGTCTTTGGTCATGGGCGGATCAGCCAGGCGGCCGAGTTCATCCAGGCTTGCCTGCTTGTGCGCCACCCGGAGCTCTCCTGCGTACTTGAGGTGGTCCGGAACGTCATCTCCCAGGATCTCCAATGCACGGTCCACCCTGCGCCCGCAGCCACTGCGGCTTGGGCTGAGCGGCGCAGGTTGGCGTCGTCGAAGTTGGCGAGCCTGTTGGCGGTGGCACGGACTTCCTTTCGCATGCGCCGTTCTTCCCAAACCATCAGGGCGTCATGGGCGCCCATGCGGGTGAGGAGGGCAGCGATGGTGTCGCCGTCACGAATGACCACGCGGTCAACGCCGCGAACTTCGCGCGCCTTGGCCTGGATGCCGAGGCGGCGGGCTGCGCCGACCAATGCCAACGCGGACTCGGGGCCGGGGGGGCACGTCACCTCAAGACGATGATCGCCCCCGGTTCCGTGAGTGAACCATGGGCCAGGAAAGCGCCCCCGCCACACTGCCTCGGCATCGGCCGCTGAACCGTTGACGACGGCGGAGGGAAGGCCCCCGCACAGGTCGCCCCCGGCCATCCAACAAGCCCGTTTGGCGGGCAAGTGCTTCGCCGTCGCGCACAACGCGGACGACGTAACGGCTCCCCCCCCGCCGCAGGCTCCACCGGATACGACGATGATTTCGCTCTGATGTCCGTAGACTTCCGCGATCGCTGCCCGGAGACGGCGGGCGGTGGAAGCGAGGTCGACTTCGGCCTCGATAACGATCCGCCCCGAGATAATGTGCAAGCCGCCTGCAAAACGCAGCATTGCCGAAACCTCCGCCTTGCGGACCGAAGATTTCTTGATGTCCAGCCGGGACAGTTCGTCCTTGACCGACGCAGTAAGTGCCATCGCGTGTTCCTAACTGTTCCCGAAAATATCGTGGTACGCCGCTGCCAACAGCAGTGGATCATGGACGGGGGGGCGGCGCCTCGACGCCCCTACTCTACCCAACACCACTTCGGCGCCGATCATCGCTGCCGCCTTCTCGAAGGCCTTGCGATCCTGCACCGCTGCGGGATCCGCCAGGACGACGTCGACAGTGAACTCAGGTGCATAGCGGCGCAGGACATCCAAGTGGTCCGCTGCCGTCATGCCGGACGTTTCCTTGGTTTCCACATCCAGGTTCATGGTGAGGCAACGTTTGGCAGCCGTATCACCGAGGGCCCGCCGAAGCTCAGGCAGCAGCAAATGCGGCAGGACCGAGGTGTACCAGGAACCAGGGCCCAGAATGACCCAATCAGCCAGCTCAATCGCAGTGAGCGCCTCAGTGCAGGCAGGGGCGGCTTCGGGCAAGAGCCTGACTTCTTCCAGCTTCCCGGCCACAGCACACTTTGCCTGCCCCCCCGAACCGTCCGCAGTTCATGGCCGCCGCCCGGTAATTCCACCTGCGCCTTGCTCAATGGTGAGGGGGACGCTGGACATGGGCAGTACCTGTCCGCGGGCACCCAACAACGCTCCAGCCACTTGAGGCCTGCAACGGTGTCGCCCAAAAGTTCCCACAGTGTGACGATCAGCAGGTTGCCCATGGCGTGATTGTCCAGTGAGCCCCCCCTTTGGCCGAACCGGCTTCGAAGCGGTGCTGCATGACATCGCGCCAGGTCCGGCCCCCCCAATCCGTGTCGTCGCAAAGAGCGCTCAGGGCCATCCGCAGGTCTCCCGGCGGGAGGACGCCGTACTCGTCGCGGAGACGCCCGGAACTGCCGCCGTCGTCCGCTACCGTGACGATTGCCGTCAGCTCGGACGTGAGCAAACGAAGGGCAGACAGCGAAGCTGCCAGTCCGTGACCGCCTCCCAAGGCGACAACGGAGGGGCTCTTCTTTTGCTGGCTACCGGGAACGCCCTTGGGCGGTATAAGTGGCAGCGGGCCCGTCAGGACCCCCCACTACTCGCGTCCCAGGTCGCGGTGGGTGGTGGTCACGGTGACACGGGGGGGTACTGCGCAAGCGCTTGGAAAGTTCCACCGTAACCGCCACCGAACGGTGCTTGCCGCCGGTGCAACCAACCGCCAGCGTGGCGTAGTGCTTGTTCTCCTGGCGGTAGCCGTCCAGGACAGGCTCCAACGCCCTAACGTAACGGTCCACGAACTCCTGAACACCCTCCGCGCCCAGGACGTAGTCGCTGACGTCCTCGTCCAAGCCGGTGTGGGGGCCGAAGCTGGGGTACCCAGTGCGGGTTGGGGATAAAGCGGGCATCGGCCACGAAGTTGGCGTCCACGGGGGAGCCCGTACTTGAAGCCAAAACTCATGACGTTCAGGCGTAGCGTCACAGGCCCGGTATCGCTGAACAGCTCCGTGATGGCTGTGGCCAAGCCATGGACGTTGAAGTCCGAGGTGTCCAGAACGACGTCGGCGTGCTCACGAAGTTCCCGGAGGACCTCACGCTCGATGCCGATGCCGTCGAGGATCCTTCCACCGCCCTGCAGCGGATGCGGGCGACGTCCCTGCTCGAAACGGCGGACCAAGACGTCGTCGTTGGCGTCCAGGAAGAGTACCCGGAAGGTGATGCCGCTGGCGCTCAAAGCTCCCAACGCGGTCTGAATATCGGTGAAGAGGTCCTTGCTCCGGACATCCACAACCACGGCCAGCTTGGGTATCGACTTTGGCGCATGCGAGACGATTTCTGCCAGCGTGCCCAACATTTGCGGAGGAAGGTTGTCTACGACGTACCAGCCGTGATCCTCCAGGGCATCGGAGGCGGTGCTGCGTCCGGCACCCGACATGCCGGTTACCACCAGCAACTCCGCCTCAGGCGGCTTGACGGGCGTCAGGCCGTCCTGCTCCGTGCCGGACTCTGCCGTAGCCTCATCCATCTGTTGTCCCCCGTTTCGTCGGAAGTGGTCATTCGAAAGCTTGTGGTAGCCGCCTGGGGGCAGCATGGCCCACGTGGCCGCATCTCAGGCGCCCGGCAGCACTCTTGCGCCGACCGGCCAAGTTCTTACCCTAGCTAAGATTCAAGGATTTCGCCGGTGGTCATGTTCACCGCAGGTGCCGTTTCACCGGTGTCCGCAGCAGAACCAAGGTGCTGGACCACCGCGGCAGCCAGAGCCGGCCCGATGCCCTTGGCAGAGGTGAGCTCCTCCACGGATGCGGCCTTGATCTTCTTGAGCGATCCGAAGTGCGCTACCAGGGCCTTCCGTTTCGCCTCACCCAGGCCCGGCACGCCGTCCAGGACGGACACTGTCATGGCCTTGCCGCGCTTCTGGCGGTGGAAGGTGATAGCGAATCGGTGGGCTTCGTCACGGATCCGCTGCAGGAGGTACAACCCTTGCGACGTCCGGGGGCAGGATCACGGGGGAAGTCGCTATCAGGCAGCCAGACTTCCTCGAGCCGTTTGGCCAGACCCACCACGTAAACGTCATCAATGCCCAATTCCGCCAGGGCGCGGGCCGCCGCGTTGACCTGCGGCTGACCTCCATCCACCACCACCAGGTTGGGCGGGTAGGCGAACTTGGCCTTCGGGGCAGGCAAAGTAGGGTCCGACGGCGGCACGTCAGTGCTGCTCTTGTCCCTGCTGCTTTGTGCACTGCTACGTGTCGGGTTGATGATTTCGCCGGAAACGATCGGGACCTGGGCGCCTTGTCCGTGAGATAGTGCCTGAAGCGACGGGTCAGGACGTCGTGCATGGCCGCAGTATCGTCGGCGGCTGCAGCGCCCGTAATGGAGAATTTCCGGTAGTCGGACTTCTTGGGCAGCCCATCTTCCACCACCACCATGGAGGCCACCACGTTTGTTCCTTGAACGTGGGAAATATCGAAGCACTCGATCCGCAGCAGGGGGGGAACCGGAATCTCCAAGGCCTCCTGCAGTTCCTGGAGGGCAACGGAGCGGACAGTAATGTCTCCTGCACGGCGCGTCTTATGCAGTTTCAAGGCTTGCTCTGCATTCTCGCGCACGGTGGACATCAGGGCGGCCTTGTCACCACGCTGTGGTACGCGGATGTCTACCTTGGCACCTCGCAAGCCTCCCAGCCATTCCGTGAGTTCAGCATGGTTACTGGGGTTCTCCGGAACCAGGACTTCACGTGGAATCCGACCCTGCACTTCACTGTCCTCACCGTAGACCTGCTGCAGCAGGTGTTCGATGAGTTCCGGCGTCGTAGCATCCTCGACTTTTTCAACTACCCAACCGCGCTGCCCGCGGACACGGCCGCCGCGAACGTGGAACACCTGCACGGAAGCTTCGAGTTCGTCCTCGTGAAGCGCGAACACGTCCGCGTCGGTATCCTCCGCGAGGACCACCGCGTTGCGTTCAAAGACCTTGCGGAGAGCGATGATGTCATCCCTGAGCCCGGCCGCGCGCTCGTAGTCCAATTCGGCTACGGCGGCTGACATGTCTTTCTCCAAGCGGCTGATGAAGCGCTTGGCTTCGCCGCCCATGAAGGAACAGAAGTCTTCTGCCAGGTCTCGGTGTTCGTCGGGGGGGGTGACCCGTCCGACACAGGGAGCCGAACACTTGTCGATATAACCCAGGAGGCAGGGGCGTCCGCTGGACTCGGCCCGTTTAAAGACGCCTGCGCTGCAGCTCCGCACAGGGAAGACCCGTAGGAGTGTGTCCATGGTTTCCCGGATGGCACCGGCTGTGTAGGGACCGAAGTACCTGGTGCCCTTCCTTCTTTCACCGCGCATGACCTGCACCCTGGGGGGGTACTTCTCCCCCATGGTGACGGCGAGGTAGGGATACGTCTTGTCATCCCGGAATACGACGTTGAACCGAGGCTTGAATTCCTTGATCCAGGTGTATTCCAATTGCAGCGATTCCAGCTCGCTCCCCCCCACCACGGTCCATTCAACACTGCTGGCCGCGTGGACCATTGCATGGGTCTTCGGCAGGAGTCCTGCAGGATTCGCGAAGTACGAATTCAGCCGGGAACGGAGGTTTTTTGCCTTGCCCACATAGATGACCCGGCCATGGGGGGGGTCACGGAAACGGTAGACGCCCGGAGTGGTGGGAATTTCACCTGTTTGGGGCCGGTAACTTGCTGGATCTGCCACGTTTCCAGTCTAGTGAACCGGAACGACACTCATTGCCACGGTGGCGCGGCCACCAAGGCGTCAGTCGACGGCTTTGCTTTGGTTGTAGCTGGTGGACCGCTCCTGGCCGCTAAGCAGTGCAATGGCATCCATGATCTTGTCAGTGACTTCGCGGCGGGCGGGCAGGGAGTGGTCCGGGCCTGTCTTGTCGAAGTAGAGGGGCTCGCCAACCTTCATGGTGAAGTGCTGCGGCCGAACGGCGTTCTTGTCCGCAGGCTGCAACTGCTCCGTGCCGATCAGCCCACCGGGATCACGGGAGCGCCCGTGGTCAAGGCAAGCCATCCCACGCCCGTCCTGCCGCGGTAAAGAATACCGTCGCGGGACCGTGTGCCTTCCGGGTAGATGCCGATGCCCTTCCCGGATTCCAGGATGTCCAGCAGGGTCTTGAGCGCCTGGACACTGGCCGCTTGTTCACCGCGCTCGACGGGAATGGAACCTACTGCCTCGAAGAATGACTTCATCACGGCGCCTTTGACGCCTTTGGTGGTGAAGTATTCCGCTTTGGCGAAGAAGGCAACAGGGCGGGGGGGCATCAATGCCTGAACGATGACGCTGTCCAGGAAGGAGAGGTGGTTGGGGGGGCTACGATAAATGGCCCATCCTTGGGAACGTTCTCGAGCCCAATGACCGTAGGACGGCACGTGGACGAAATCAGGCCTCGGGTTGTCCAGCGGATCGCATCAAAGACTGCCATCGTTTTGTACCTCGCTCAGGCTGCCGCGCGGACAGCGTCAAGTTCTTCAATTTTGGTGCGCAGTTCGAGGGCAGTGTTTACCACCGCGACTGCTCCGGCTTGCTCAAGTTCACCGTCCGGTGCAAATCCCCCAACTGACTCCGATGCAGTCCAATCCATTGGCCAGAGCGCCTGCGACGTCTTGATGCCTGTCCCCCCACCATGACGGCCGGCTGGGAGTGGAGATCATTTAACGCCGCGGCGACGATTTCGACCTTGCCGGACGCTGTATTGGCCTTCAGGGATTCGTCATCCGCAGCCCCCCCGCGGATGGAAACGAAGAAGTCAGCAATTCCATGGTGCTCCAGCACGAGGCGCGCAATTGACTGCGGCTTCTGGGTGGCCACCGCGACGGGCCGGCCAGTCTCAGCGAAGAATTCGAGGAGATCGAAGATTCCCGGGTACAACTTGCTTTGGCCAATGCCGGTTTCTTTGTAGTGGCCCCCCCGGTACCGCTCAATGGTTTCATCCACCAATTCGCTGGGGGACGTTCGCCAAGTGGAGGAGGGAATCGCTGAGTTTGGGACCCACCATGGAATTCAGCACGGCTTGTTCGGGAACAGGGAGGTCCATTTCCCGGAGGCAGCAGAAATGCCTCCCGTGATACCGCCGGCAGGATCGACAAGGGTGCCGTCCAGATCGAATATTACGGGCACCGTTGTTTGAGTCACCGGGTTAGTTTCTCACGAGTAGCGGCATGCCTGAAACTCGCATGCCGCTACTGGAATACTTCCAAGGTCCCGAGGATTTTCCTTTGGTGGCCTCAAAGCCGTCCGTGAGTAACTAACCGAGAATCTCGGCCAGGAACGTCGCTGTGTGGCTATCCGTGGATTTTGCCACCTGCTCCGGCGTTCCTGTGGCCACGATCTTTCCTCCGCCCGAACCCCCCATTCGGACCAAGGTCCACAATCCAGTCCGCAGACTTGATCACGTCCAGGTTGTGCTCAATGGTGATCACGGTATTGCCTTTGTCCACCAAGCCCTGAAGAACCATGAGCAGCTTGCGGATGTCCTCAAAGTGCAGGCCAGTGGTGGGCTCATCGAGGACGTAGATGCTGCGACCGTTGGAACGCTTCTGGAGCTCGGCAGCCAGCTTTACGCGCTGGGCTCCCCCACCCGACAAAGTGGTTGCCGGCTGGCCAAGCCTGACGTAACCAAGGCCCACGTCCACCAAGGTGTTCAAATGCCGTGCGATCGGAGTGAAGGCAGCGAAAAATTCTGCACCTTCCTCTATTGGCATGTTGAGGACGTCGGCAATGGTCTTGCCCTTGTAGTGAACTTCAAGGGTTTCCCGGTTGTACCTGGCGCGTGGCACACTTCGCAAGGGACGTAGACGTCCGGCAGGAAGTTCATCTCGATCTTCAACGTACCGTCGCCGGAACACGCCTCGCAGCGCCCACCCTTGACGTTGAACGAGAACCGTCCCGGCTGGTAACCACGTACCTTGGCTTCAGTGGTCTCAGCGAAGAGTTTCCGGATGTTGTCAAAGACGCCGGTGTAGGTAGCCGGGTTGGACCGGGGGGGTGTCCGGCCGATGGGGGGGCTTTGGTCGACGTGGACCACCTTGTCCAGGTGCTCCAGCCCGGCAATCGTGCGGTGCCGTCCCGCAACCTGCTTGGCGCCGTTGAGCTTGTTGGCGAGGACCTTGTACAGGATCTCGTTCACCAAGGTGGATTTGCCGGAACCACTGACGCCCGTCACCGCGGTGAAAAGTCCCAAGGGGAACGTGGCGTCTACGTTGTTGAGATTGTTCTCCCTGGCGCCCACTACCTTGAGCTCACGCTTTTTGTCGTACTTTCGGCGTTTGGCCGGGATATCAATCTTGCGGCGTCCGGATAAGTAGGCGCCCGTCAGCGAGTCAGGGTTCTCCAGGAGTTCCTTGTAGGTTCCGGAGTGCACCACTTGGCCGCCGTGTTCACCGGCACCGGGTCCGATGTCAACAACCCAGTCTGCTTCGTGGATGGTGTCTTCGTCATGTTCCACCACGATCAGGTGTTACCGAGATCCCGGAGTCGGGTGAGCGTCTCGATCAGTCGCCGGTTGTCACGCTGGTGCAACCCAATGGATGGCTCGTCCAAAACGTAGAGGACACCCACCAGGCCGGAGCCAATCTGGGTGGCCAGGCGGATCCGTTGGGCCTCGCCACCGGACAAGGTACCCGAGGGTCGCTCCAGGTTGAGGTATTCCAAGCCGACGTCCAGGAGGAAGGTCAGGCGGGCCTGGATTTCCTTCAGAACCTGGTTGGCGATCTGGGCTTCCCTGTTGGTCAAGGTAAGGCTTCCCAGGAACTCCGCGCACTCACGCATCGGCAGGGCAGCGACCTCGGCGATCGACTTCCCGTTGATGAGCACGGACAGCGACGCCGGGTTGAGGCGCGCACCGTTGCACTCAGGCAGGGAATCTGCCGCATGTACTCTTCGTACCGGTCGCGTGCCCAGTCGGAATCCGTTTCTCCGTGCTTGCGGTGGACGTACTGGATGGCACCTTCAAACCCAGTGCTGTACTTGCGCTCACGACCAAAGCGGTTCTTGTACTGGACAACAACCTTGTGATCCTTGCCGTGAAGGACGGTGTTGCGGACCTCCTTGGGCAGCTTCTCCCACGATGTCTTCATGGAGAAGCCCAGTTCGTGGGCCAGGCCTCGAGGAGCCGGTTCCAATACTCCGTTGTCGCTGTGCCCAGGGCCCAAGGAGCAATGGCGCCCTCACCCAGGGAGAGCTCCGGATTGGGAACGATGAGCTCTTCATCCACTTCCAGCCGCGTTCCGATGCCACTGCAGGCAGAGCAGGCACCGAAGGGGTTGTTGAAGGAGAATGAGCGCGGTTCAATTTCGTCAATGGCCAACGGGTGCTCGTTGGGACACGCCAGGTTCTCCGAGAAGGCGCGGATACGCTCGGGATCCTCGGCATCGAGGTCCACGAACTCCACCAGCACCCGGCCTTCTGCAAGGCCTAGGCTGTCTCGACGGAGTCAGTAAGACGTTGGCTGATCTCTTCCTTGACCACCAGGCGATCCACCACAACCTCGATGGTGTGCTTGAACTGTTTGCCGAGCTTGGGAGGATCGCTCAGCTGGACAAGTTCGCCGTCCACACGGGCACGGGAATAGCCCTTTGCGGTCAGCTCCTTGAAGAGATCGACAAACTCACCCTTGCGGCCGCGTACAACCGGGGGCAAGGACCTGGAACCGTGTGCCAGGATCCAGTTCCAGGAGCTGGTCCACGATCTGTTGCGGCGTCTGCCGGGCGATGGGCTCGCCACAAACAGGGCAGTGTGGCCGGCCTACGCGCGCCCAGAGCAACCGCATGTAGTCGTAGATCTCGGTGATGGTGCCCACCGTGGAACGCGGATTCTTGCTGGTGGACTTCTGGTCGATGGATACAGCAGGAGACAAACCCTCGATGAAATCGACATCAGGCTTATCCACCTGCCCAAGGAATTGACGCGCGTACGCGGACAACGACTCCACGTAACGACGCTGGCCCTCTGCGAAGATCGTGTCAAAAGCCAGGGACGACTTCCCGGAACCGGAGAGTCCCGTGAACACGATCATGGCGTCACGGGGCAGATCGAGGTCCACGTTTCGCAAATTGTGTTCCCGGGCACCTTGACCACCAAACGGGAAAGATCCGGCTTGGCGGGTTTGGTATCGGGAAGGACGGAGACGCCGTTCACGGCATCCATGGCGGTATCTTCAGCTAAGGCTTTGGGCACCTACCAATGCTAATCGAAA
This sequence comes from Paenarthrobacter nitroguajacolicus JCM 14115, assembly GCA_001313365.1. The sequence continues at coordinate 3,601 of BBFS01000094.1, read as the reverse complement.
ACTTCTTCGAATTTCCATGTCGTGCCTCACATGCTACTGATCGGTATCAGTCGGCATCATATGCAGCAGCAAGAAGCTGGACTGCCTCAGCGAACGAAGCTCCTTGGGCCTTGGCGGCGGCGGCATATTCTGCGGCAACACCGGCTAGTGCTCCCCCCCAACGATCATCCCGCGGGCAGACCACAGTGCCATTGCGCCCACGTGTTGCCACTACCCCCGGCTGCTTCCAGTTCCTTATATGCACGGGCCACGGTGTGCGGAGCGACATCCAGCACCCCGGCCAGATTGCGAACAGGAGGAAGCTTGGCGCCAACGGCAAGGATTCCGGCATCCACCAGTTCAATGATGCGCAGTCTCAATTGTTCAAAGAGCGCTACGGCGCTGCTGGTGTTGGGGGCGCCAGCTTCCCGGAAAATCCCCCGGTGGGAGTCACGAGGAGATCCGGCCTGGCGCCGGCTCCACGCGGGGGGGCATCTCTTGTACGAAGCGTCCTTGGTCCATGCCGAGAATTAGACCAGCGACGCCGGTCAGGAACAAGCTGTCACGGCCGAGGAAACTGAATGCTACGTGCGTCGAAGCGTGCTGCAGGGTCATGCGGCCTTTTGGGCTACGGCGAAAACGCGACGGAAAGGGTAGACCGTTCCGTGGATCGTCGAAGGGTAGGCCTCACGCAGCAGGGCCGAGTATTCCGCCTCGAATTCAGATGCCTCCACGGGAGTCAGGGCTGCCAATATTGGACGAAGTCCAGTGCCCCGGACCCACTCCAATACCGGGTCTTCACCTTGCAGAACCTGCTGGTAGGTGGTCTCCCAAGCGTCTGCTGCACATCCGGCGTCGAGCATGATGCCAGGTAGTCCGCAGGACTGCCCACAGCGCCATCGTGTCGAAGCACGCCACCCAGCCGTGTAGACCACCTTGGCGATTCGGCCAGTTGCCGCATCAGGGTGTGGGACGGCGACGTGAAGTTTCCCGGTACCTGCATGGCAAACCATGCCCCCCGGTTTGAGGACGCGAAGCCAACCGGCCAACATCTCCTGATGTCCGGGAATCCATTGGAGAACGGCATTCGTGACCACGACGTCAGTATCCGCATCGGGGGGGACCCACTGCGTGACATCGCCCAGCTGGAAGGTCAGCCGGCCGGACTGCTCCTGGGGGGACTGCTCCCGGAGGGACTGTGCTTTGCGGAGCATTTCCTCCGAGGAGTCCAGACCCACAACGCGCGCCTCCGGCCAGCGATCAACCAGCGTAGCGGTCAGGTTCCCGGGACCGCAGCCGAGGTCAATGACTGTCCTTGGTTCGTCAGCCCGGACCCTCGCGACGAGGTCATGGAATGGCCGGTCGCGATGGTTGCCGAATTCCACATACTTGGATGGATCCCACTTCACAAAAGCCTCCTCGCGTCTGCCATGCCTGCTGGGCCGAGCCTAAACCGTCCGGGCACTAAGCTGGAAACCAATGAAACTTCTTGAGCAGCTCCCCCCCGGTTCCACGGCCACCGGTCCTTTGGACCCGGACGAAATCTACACCCGGTTCGTAGCGTGGACTGAGAGCCGTGGATTGCAGCTATACCCGGCGCAGGACGAAGCGATCATGGAGCTTGCCTCCGGCGCGAACGTTATCCTGGCCACGCCCACGGGCTCCGGAAAATCCCTGGTAGCAATTGCGGCGCACTTTGAGGCAATGGCACGCGGCCAGCGGAGCTATTACACAGCCCCCCCGATCAAAGCACTGGTTTCCGAGAAGTTCTTCGCACTCTGCGAGATCTTCGGTGCCGAAAATGTTGGCATGATCACCGGTGATTCCGGCGTGAACCAGGATGCCCCCCCATCATCTGCTGCACGGCGGAAATCCTGGCCAACATCGCCCTGCGCGAAGGCTCTGCGGCCGAGCTGGGCTCCGTGATCATGGACGAGTTCCACTTTTACTCCGACCCGCAGCGCGGTTGGGCGTGGCAGGTACCGCTCCTGGAACTCCCCCCCAGGCCCAGTTCCTCCTGATGTCCGCCACCCTGGCGACGTCTCCCGATTCGAAACCGGGTTGTCTGAGCTGACGGGCCGGACCACCACGACTGTCAGCTCTGCGGAACGTCCCATTCCGCTGCATTACTACTACCACCTGACCCCCGGTTCACGAGACGCTGGAAGAACTGCTCTCCACCAAGCAGGTTCCCGTCTATGTGGTGCATTTCAGCCAGGCGGAAGCTATCGAGCGGGCCCAAAACCTCATGAGCATCAACATGTGCAGCCGTGCTGAAAAGGACCGCATTGCAGAGTTGATTGCGGGATTCAGGTTTGCCGCCGGCTTCGGAAAAACGCTCAACAGGCTGGTCCGGCACGGGATCGGGGTACATCACGCCGGTATGTTGCCCAAGTACCGCCGCTTGGTGGAACAGCTCGCCCAAGCAGGCCTCCTTAAGGTGATCTGCGGAACCGATACTTTGGGTGTGGGCATCAACGTGCCGATCCGGACGGTGCTGTTGACGGCTCTTAGCAAGTACGACGGCGTACGCACCAGATCGCTTAACTCACGTGAGTTCCACCAGATTGCCGGCCGCGCAGGCCGCGCCGGCTATGACACCGCCGGGACGGTGGTGGTTCAGGCTCCGGACCACGTGGTGGAGAACACCAAGGCCATGGCCAAAGCCACCGCCAAGTTTGGCGATGACCAGAAGAAACTGCGCCAAGTGGTCAAGAAAAAACCTCCGGAAGGGTTCGTTTCCTGGGGGGGAGCGACGTTCAAGCGTCTCGTGGAGTCTGTGCCCGAGCCTTTGACTTCCAGCTTTACGGTGACCCACGCGATGCTGTTGAACCTTATGGAACGGCCGGGCGATCCCTTCCAGGCAACCCGGCGCCTGCTCAGTGAGAACCATGAGAGCCGCCCGGCGCAGCTCAAGTTGATGAAGAAGGCCTTGGGAATCTACAGGGAATTGCTGGCCGCGGGTGTGGTGGAACGCATCCCGGAGGAGGAACAGGAGCTGAAGGGCGCTCAGTCCGGCTGACTGTTCACCTGCAGGCAAACTTTGCCCTTAACCAGCCGCTCTCCCCCCTTTGCGCTTGCCGCGTTGGAGCTCCTTGATCCTGAGTCTCCCTCCTACGCCTTGGATGTTGTCTCCGTCATTGAGTCCACGCTGGAGAAGCCGCGCCAGATTCTCTCTGCCCAGCAGAAGAAGGCTCGAGGCGAGGCTGTTGCCGCCATGAAGGCTGACGGCATTGAGTATGACCAGCGCATGGCCATGCTGGACGAAGTTACCTATCCCATGCCCTTGGCGGAGATTCTCGGCGAGGCCTTCGAGGTCTACCGGAAGGCGGCCCCCCTGGGTGGGCGACTTCGAGCTCGCTCCGAAATCGATTATCCGGGACATGTATGAGCGTGCCATGAACTTTGGCGAGTTTGTGCAGTTCTATGGCCTTGCCCGGTCGGAGGGCATCGTCCTGCGTTACCTGGCGGATGGCTTCCGCGCGCTCAGGCAGACGGTTCCCCCCCAGGATTCGCTCCGCGAGGACCTTGAAGACCTCATCGCGTGGCTGGGTGAGCTGGTGCGCCAAGTGGATTCAAGCCTCTTGGACGAGTGGGAAGAGCTCACGTCCGGGCTTGCCCC
>BBFS01000093.1 GCA_001313365.1 Paenarthrobacter nitroguajacolicus JCM 14115 | reverse complement strand
CTCGGCCGCGAACACCCTGATCAACCTCGCCGACCTCGCCAAAGACGAGCCCGACACCCGCATCCTGTGGGCCGTTCGCGGCAGCTCCGCGGAGAAGGTCTACGGCGGCGGTGACGCCGACGGGCTCCCTGCACGCGGCCAACTCGGATCCCGCCTCCGCCGCCTGGTCGAAGCCGGCACCATCGAACTTCACACCGGTTCGGCATCGCCGCCCTGAAAAACCTCGACTCGCACGTGAGCGTCGAAGCCGTCGACGGACGCACCATCGAAGCCGACGTCGTCGTTCCCTGCACCGGTTTCCGCCCGGACCTGGAGATCCTGCGCGAACTGCGCCTGAACCTGGACCCCGCCGTTGAAGCCCCCACCGAGCTCGGCCCGCTGATCGACCCTGAATTCCACTCCTGCGGCACCGTCCCTGCGCATGGCGCGAAGGTTCTGGCCCACCCCGAAAAGGACTTCTACATCGTCGGAATGAAGTCCTACGGCCGGGCCCCGACCTTCCTGCTCGCTACCGGCTACGAACAGGTCCGTTCCGTCGCCGCAGCCCTCGCCGGTGACCAGGCATCGGCGGACACCGTCCACCTTGAACTCCCCCGAAACCGGTGTCTGCTCCGCGGACGCCGGCACCAGCTGCGACGTCCCCCGCCGCAGCCACCACTGCGTCGCAGGAACCTGAGTCGGGGGTGCTGCGCCACACCCGAACCGGCTTTCGTCGGCTTCCCGACCGGGCTCGCACACGGCCGCTCCGGCACCACCAACCAATAAGCCAGTCACCAAACCAACCATTGGAGCACTGTCATGACCGACCACCAGGAAACCACGCTCGGCCTGCAGGACAACACCGAAGTACTCCACCGCATCAGTGACCGGCTCGCCGGACGTTACGCAGGGATCTTCGCCGCAGAGACTGTCGAACGCTACGTCTTCGAGTCCTACACCGCCCTGGCCCGCACCGCGAAGGTCAGCGCCTACCTGCCCGCGACTACCGAGCATTTCGCCAACGACAGGCTCCACGCCCTGGCCAAGTCCAAAGGCTCCCTTGCCTCCGAAGTCCCGGAAGTGTTGTTCGTCTGCGTGCAGAACGCCGGCCGCTCCCAAATGGCCGCGGCCCTGCTCACCGTCGAAGCCAAAGGCAAAATCCGTGTCCGCTCCGCCGGGTCCCTACCCGCACCAGAACTCGACGCCAACGTCGTGACAGTAATGAACGAGATGGGCTTGGATCTGGGCAAGGAATACCCCCAAGCCGCTCACCGACGACGTCGTCCGCGCCTCCGATGTGGTCATCACCATGGGCTGCGGCGACTCCTGCCCGATATACCCCGGCAAGCGCTATGAAGACTGGGAACTCACCGACCCCGCCGACCAGTCCCTGGAGACCGTCCGGGCCATCCGCGATGAAATCCACGACCGCGTGAAGAACCTGGTCGCCTCCCTCACGAAAGAAGCCGCACTCTAATGACCTCCGAACACCCCCCCGCAGTCCTGTTCGTCTGCAGCAAAAACGGCGGAAAATCCCAACTCGCCGCCGGCCTCATGCGCGACCTCGCCGAGGATGACGTCACGGTCTACTCAGCCGGCACCAAACCCGCTGAATCCTTGAATAGCCAAGCCGTGGAGTCCCTGACTGAGTTGGGTATCGACGTCACCGGCGAATACCCCAAACCGGTCACCGATGAAGTCCTCAACTCCGTGGACGCCGTCATCGTCCTCGGAACCGAAGCCAAACTCGAACCCGTGGAAGGAACACGATTCGAAATCTGGGAAACCGACGAACCCTCCAAACGCGGCATCGAAGGCATGGAACGCATGCGCCTGATCCGCGACGACATCAAAACCCGCGTTCAATCCCTCTACAGAGACCTCACACGGACCACAGACTGAACAGACCATCCGCACGGAGCTGACACCTCCGTCCGAATGCCCCCTGGATCTCTCAGATCCGGTGGCATTCATCCTCGAGCCACTTTGCCGGCTACACGCCAATGGCGTTCAGGAGTACCCCCTGCGACTCTGCAAGATGAGTCCGGGGGGGGCTGTAGCGCAGCCCGATTCGTGATTGTCTGCCATGGCCCGATTCTGAGCGTGTGCAACGTGAATCTAGGGGGCCACGGAGCCGGAGCGGCAGAAGTGGACCGTGAACGGTTCTATGCTGGGCTGGTGCAGACCGAAGCTGGCTCCCTTGACCCCCCCGTCCTGACCAAAGATCTTCTGGCCCTTCGCGGGATGCTGGACTTGGCCGTCCGAACCGCGCGCAAACAAGATGAAATCAGCCGATCTACAGCCGTGGTACTCCTGGACGCAGCGTGCGAGCGAGCCGTTCACATGGTTGCGGTCTCGCAGGCGGTGGCACAAAAAAGAGACGACTTCGCTCAACTTGTAGGAAATGTGCGGGCATCACTGGGTGCGGCCTGGTCGCCCGGGCACCTGCCAGCAATACGCAAGCTCCATTTGGCTCGGAACAAACAGCAGCATGAGGCTTGGGGTCGGACCGGACGGACGTGGAATCCTGGAGCGTTGCAGCCCCCCCGGGTTTATCGAGAGCCTTGTCTTTGCCGCGTATGGCGCCAGCTTGGCCAGGTCTCCCTGGGACTTGCGATACGTCGCCTGGACCTACGGGCGGATTTCGAGGAAGCAGCAGCTCTAATCGAACGAGACGAGCCGGAAGAAGCCGTCTCAAAGTTCGTCCAGCTTTTCCAGAAGGCCTCGGCGGAGTGGAGTTCTTTCGCCGGCCCTATCAGCGGCTTTTACTCCGAATCGCTCTCATTTAAGGCGCTCGATAAGGAAGGCCACGACCGCCTTCAGCGGCAAATAGACCGAATGTGGGGAATGGCCCTCTACTCGCCCTTGGCCATTGACCCCCCCGGCGAACTGGCTTGGTTCCTTCAGGCCCGCAGAGAGCATTTCTTCGCGGACCGAGGTGATGCAGAACGGGCAATGAACTTCGTCTTTTGGTGGCTGATAGCCTTCGAAGCAGCCCCGGCCCAGGAAGCTGTCGACCGCCGTGCCCGATGGCATCTCGCCCGCCGACGCCCGCGAGTCGGGAACGGACCGGCGATCATAGAGCAAGCCGGATGGCATTCAACCAGCCAGCGCAGCGGGCAGTTGACCCTGACTATCGCCAGTGTCCCGGAACCCGAATCCTTCGACGTCTGGAGGGATGCGCTCCAGGCCCTTGTCATAGGTGAACGCCGAGCTGCCAATTTCCATATTGATGAAAGCGGACACGCAAGCATCACAGTGTCTGATCCCCCCAAAAGCTTCCGCAAGAGCTAGAACGCTTGAGCGCTGCTCTGATAGCCGCCGAAGACGTTCTGGCCGCCGAGCTTGCGAAAATGGTGAGTGCCGAAACTGAGGCTGCACGGGTCGAACGCGAACGCGAACAAGAGCGCCAGGCTTTCGCCACCGCCCTGGCGGAGCTCACTCTGCCGGAATGGATAGGTGCCGTCAGGGCAGAAGCGGACCCGCGTCGGCATTCAGCAAACTCCTCGGGCAACCGCCTCGTTCTGGAATTGACTACTGATGGCTCGTAGGAACTGTGGCATCCATTCTGCGTGATGGCGGCATCGACGCGCGCCGAGAGAACTACTCAGCCGAAGAACTAGTAGTTCCGTTCCGATCCGATCCGGGCGAGGTCTTGGCAGAACTAGCTCCTCATGATGAAGCCATACAGCAGTTGATGGCCGCCTCTCGAACATGGGGCGAAGTACCTCTGTCGATACTGGTCACGAAAGCACTCCATAGTGCCGGTATACCCGTAAAGATGGTTGAGCAAGAGTCATAAATCCCGATCTCAGATCCCGTGACGTGGCAACCGGGTATTCGGCGCCGTTGCACAGTTAGTGGGGCCTGCACACAAACGGATTGCCAGCAGGTCGAGGATCGGCGCCTGTCATAGCAATAATGAGGAGCGGCATGATCGGCAACAAACCCGGAAATGGCAACACGGATCGAAAAACTGCTCCGCAGCTGGCGACCGAGCAGTACTCCGAGCTGAACGCTACCTTCTATGTCTCGGGAGGCCCCCCCATGAATACATACGGGCACGCCTGCAGGCCATCATCTTCACTCTCACTGACAGTGAAGAAGCAGAAAAAATTCTCGATCTCGGCCTGAACGTCGGCCCGCTGAGAGGGCAAGCGTCGATGCGCATGAGCGAAGAAGCAAGGGCTCGCTACGCGCAGATGGAGTCCACGGTACTGCTTCATCATGCAGGAGAGTCCCTCCTTCGTCTGTGGTTTGCACACAAGGAATCTTCGCTCTGCCCCTGGCTCGCGGTGGCCAGCCTGACCTCAGCCAGGGACTTCAAGATTGAAGCAGAAAAGTATGCAAACGCCGACACTAGCCACATGACAGCAGACGACATCGCTTCCGTCTTCCTTGGCGGCCGAACACCGGAAGAGGCAGGCGTAGCAATTCCTAAAGAGAGTTGGGAAGACTCTGTCAACGGTTTTCGAGAACTTCTCCGCGTCGTCGCCGATCAAATTACCGGGCAGGCGAACCTCTATAACGCCGCGAAGCACGGCCTAGTTGGCATCCCGGCCGATCACGGAGACGTGAATCTTGGTGACATCCGCGTTGCAGGCGGGATAGGCATTACCTACCTCCAAAAGAAGCCGAACGACCCGGCAAATCACAACAGCCCACGCAGCTGGTGGGCAACTACGTCCTTCCCCCCCAGTCTCGCAACGGACCTCTTCCTCATCGAACTGATCATCCGGGCCATTCACTCACTCTGGAACGTAGCAAGGAGAAAGTTTGCAGGCTTCCCAGGAGAACTGGTACTGATCAGCCACGATGAGGTGCTTACAGCCAAAGCGATCGGCCCAATCGCGGACCAACGTCCCGTGCAGGACCTCTCGCAAAAATTGCCCACATACACGGATGGCTCAGGACCCCAGCGCTTTGCCGCGGTTGAACTGTCTGCCAATGCCATTCGACTCGGCCCGGAGATGCTAAGGGCCTACGAACGGATCAGCGGCTCGTCTAACGAAATAGCTTCATCGACCTGCCGTTGCGCCAAGCAGACCGGCGCAAACCGTCCACGTCGGGGAACCAGTTCTTCCACTTCTCGCCCCCCCACGGAAGTTCGGAAGTCTGAGCGTCGGCGAAGTGCAAGAAGCCAGCAGCGCCTCAAACCAAGCTGCTCAAACGGATTGACAAGAAACCCGCCCAGACAAAGAACGGGCCGGGTTTTCGTCTCGGTCCCCCCCCTTCGGGCAGACCTCAAAGCTGGAGCCAACGAGCCGGGATCAAATGTCAGGGGTGGGCCGTAGGTTCTTCGGGAGCAGAACTACCAGCACCCTCATCGGAGCCATATTGAGTTGCGTCATCGCCAATCCAGCCCAGGATCAGTCCGCCTTCGCGCACCCAATAACGCCAAAAGGAATAACGCTAGTTACCGATATGACTGTTTCCAACTGGCGGGGCTGTCGAGTTTCGCACCACGAGCTGCGGTGTGAGGCGCTGTCTGCGGCGGGCCCATCGGGATTGCTGAGGCGTTCCAGGGCAACGGTTCCCGCAATCCGCCCGAGTTCAACAGCATGGAGGTCAACGGATGTGAGGTCGATGCCGTGAAGTCCGGAGGTCCTCGAGTTGTCGTATCCCACCAGGGAAAGCTCCGACGGCAACGAAAGGCCCTGTGCGTACGCAGCCTCGCGGGCGCCCAGGGCGAGCGGGTCGTTGTGGGTGAATATTGCCGTTGGCCGGTCAGTCATGGCGAGCAATTTGGCGGCCGCCCGCTGTCCTGCGTCCTGCGTAAAGTCATCGGCCTCGAGCAGTAGTGGCTTCAGCCCGGCGTCGCGCATGGTTTGTGCGTAACTCTGCCTGCGGACCGTATGGCCGTCGTAGACGGGGGGGCCCGCCAGGTGGGCGATTCTCGTGTGGCCCAGCCTGATGAGGTGTTCGGTGGCTGCGCGGGCGCCGGCGGCATCGTCTGAATAGACGCTGTCCACGCCATCCACGGGACGCGTCACGCTGACCAGTGGAACGATCTTGGCCAATTCATGGACCCGTTCGTCGGAATCCAGCAGGGTGGCGGCAATGATTATCCCCCACTCGCGCCTCAATCAGTGATTCCAGCGCGCCGTGGTCCTCGCCGTCAACAGACCGGGAGACACTCAGGATGAGCCTGTTGCCGTCCTGGGGGGGCAGTGCCATGCGGACGCCGCTGAGGATGTCAGCGTAGACCTCGTTGCGGATGTCCAGGAGATGGAGCCCGACGGCGGACCGATGCTTTCGTGCGAGATCGGCAGCTACTGCGTTGGGTCGGTAGCCCAGACGCTTTGCGGCATCGAAGATCGCCTGTTTGGTTTCCTCGCTGACGCCCGGCGCACCGCGGAAGGCAAAAGACACGAGGGTTCGGGAGACGCCGACTTCCTTGGCGACGTCGCTTTGAGTGGCCGAACGATGGCGGTTGTCGATAACCATGCCCTCATCCTCCCATGGCGGAAAGTCACGAACCCAGACATTTGTTAGTTTGACCTTACATTTAAGCCTTTCGCGCGTTAGTCTGTATCCAGAGCGGGTGAATATGACCCGCACCACACTGACAAAGGAGTCTTGATGTCTGCCACACAAACGCAGCGGGGGGGAGCCGCCGATGGCGCCTCACTCCCTCCGCTGACTAACGGTCCGAACAGAAAGCGCCTCGGCCTCGTTGCCTTGGTAGCCACCTTCGGCGGTCTTCTCTTCGGCTACGACACCGGAGTTATCAACGGCGCACTGAGGCCTATGACCGTGGACCTCGCATTGACGCCGCTGACAGAAGGAATCGTCACCAGCTCCCTTTTGTTCGGAGCGGCTGCCGGAGCGGTTGGCGGTGGGCGCTTGTCGGATGGTTGGGGGGGTCGCCGCAAAACGATCATCCTGTTGGCCGTCCTGTTCTTTGCCGGGACCATTGCCTGCGTCTTCGCACCGAGCTTCGAAGTAATGGTGCTGGGGGGGCGGGTCATCCTTGGCCTGGCTGTCGGTGGCGCCTCTACCGTGGTCCCGGTGTTCCTTGCCGAGCTGGCGCCGTATGAAATCCGTGGCTCCCTTGCGGGACGGAACGAACTCATGATCGTCATTGGGCAGCTCGCGGCTTTCGTAGTCAACGCCATCATCGGCAATGTCTGGGGGGGTGAATTCGGGGGGGAGTCTGGCGCATCATGCTTGCGGTCGCAGCCCTGCCCGCCATAGCTCTGTTCTTCGGTATGCTGCGCATGCCTGAGTCACCGCGTTGGCTCATTTCCAAGGGGGGGAGGTCGCAAGAAGCGCTGGAAGTGCTGAAGACCATCCGATCCGTGGAGCGAGCCGAGGCTGAAATGGCCGATGTGAAGCACTTGGCTGACGAGGAACGGGCTTCAAAAGCAACCTCTTGGGGGGGGCACTCAAGGACAAATGGATCCTGCGCATTGTGCTGGTAGGTATCGGCTTGGGCGTGGCTCAGCAGCTAACCGGCATCAACTCGATCATGTATTACGGGCAGTCCGTGCTGGTTGAAGCCGGCTTCGACTCAAGTGGAGCCCTCATTGCCAACATTGCCCCCCCCGGTGTCATTGCGGTGGTCGGTGGCGTCATTGCCTTGACGCTCATGCAACGGATTAATCGACGCACCACCCTGCTCCTTGGATTCACGCTGACCACCGTTTGCCACTTCCTCATCGGAATCGCCTCGATCGTCCTGCCCGTCGGCAATGCCGCACGCCCCCCCTTCGTTATCTTGTTCCTGGTGGTGGCGTTTGTAGGATCCATGCAGACATTCCTCAACATCGCCGTGTGGGTGATGCTGTCCGAGATCTTCCCGCTGCATGTTCGCGGCTTCGCGATCGGCCTGTCGGTATTCTGCCTCTGGATCGCCAATGCCCTCCTCGGCCTCTTCTTCCCCCACGTTGGTGGCGGGCGTGGGGATTACGGGAACGTTCTTCCTCTTTGGGATTGTTGGGATCCTGGCCCTCGTCTTCATCTACACGCAGGTTCCCGAAACCCGCGGACGCACCTTGGAGGCACTCGAAGAAGATGTGACCACCGGTGCCATCTACCTGGTGCACAAGAAGGAGCCGGCAGCAACTTCTTAGAGCTCCGCACCGTTGGCATCCCGCCCGCCGGACTCCCGTAGTCCTGCGGGCGGGATGTCTTCTTGTCAGGGGGCTGGCGGTACAGTGAAGGTATTCGAATATATGTTCGAATGTATGGCGTGGCGCGCACTCGGATGCAGGCCACGCGTGCTAGTGCGAGCCAAGGAGCGGAATGTCCAAGCCAGCGCTCATGCATCGCATGCAGGAGATCGCCCACGTGGATATCAACTGCTTCTATGCGTCGGCAGAACGTGCCTTCAATCCTGCGTTGGAGGGCAAGCCGCTGATCGTCCTGTCCAACAACGACGGCTGCGCTGTGACCAGATCGCCGGAGGCCAAAAGACTGGGAATCGGACTCGGCGAGCCTTGGTTCAAGCTTGCTCCACGCGCCAAGGAATGGGGACTCATTGCACTCTCAAGCAACTATGAACTGTATGGAGACATCAGCTCGCGGGTGATGGAGCTCCTGGCCCGGTACTCAGCATGGCAGGAGGTGTACTCCATTGATGAAGCGTTCCTCGGAGTCAAAGGGCAACCCGAGGATCTGCTGGAGCTAGGGCGCACCATCAAAGCTGCCTGCCAACGACACGTGGGGGTTCCCGTTTGCGTAGGAATCGCGCGCACCAAGACGCTTGCCAAGCTGGCCAACAAGTGGGCAAAGCACAACCCGGCCTTCAATGGCGTGTGCCGGTGGGACTCCATCCCGGAGCCCCCCAACGCGAAGCACTCATGGCACGGCTCTCCGTGATCGAAATCTGGGGCGTCGCCACCAGGCTCACGAAACGCCTGAACGCGATGGGGGATCTTCTCCATCCTGGACCTGGTCCGTGCCGACCCCCGTGGCATTGCGGGACAAGTTCTCCATCGTCATGATGCGGACTGTGCTGGAACTGCAAGGCACCCCCTGCATCCCCATGGAGGAGGAACGGATCGGACGGGATCAACTGATCTTCTCCCGGTCCTTCTCCACACCAATAACCTCAGCAGCCGAGCTGCGGCAGGTACTGAGTGTCTATGGCCAGATGGCCAGTGCCAGGCTGGCCAAGCATGACCTGCAAGCCAAGCTGCTGACTGCCTTTGCCGCAACATCGGTCTACAACCCAAACGACAAATCGTTCCCCCCACTGTCAACGTCAAGCTGCCAATGCCCACCTCGGATCCGGTGTTGCTGACCAAGGCCGCGCACGCGCTGGTTCCAAAAATCCAGGAAGGGGTGAGGTACGCCAAAGCTGGAATCATGGTCACGGACCTCCGACCCAGCGGCAACCAGAAACCGCTGGAAATCTTCGAGAACCGGCATGAAGAACGGGGGCATAGCCCCTTGCTCGAGCAGGTCAGCAAGCGCTATGGCCGTGGCTCCATCGGTTTGGGCCATGCGGGCATCAAAGGCGGCCCGGACTGGTCCATGAAACGCGACATGCTCAGCCCCCGCTACACCACCAACTGGGACGAGCTTCCCCTGGTGAAGGCGGCCTAGCGTGTCAGCGGGCGGGATCGCCCATCGGTTCAGCTGGTCATTTGTCGGACTCGAACACGATCGAGTCGAAGACAGTGCGTGCCTCTCTCATCAGCTCCGGATTGATCGATTCGTCGATATGGCCCACCGCGGCGACAGCCCGCTTGCCGTTCAGGTCGACCACCCGGTAGGTTTCGTGTTGATTCTGATTTACGTACCCGCTTGAGCAGCGTTGTGTGTCTTCTGAGTGGATGCATAGCCCGCTGCCGTTGCAGGCTGTGATGTCCACGTTGTCCTCGATGGAGTGGTCGAACTCGAAGCCGGAGTAATTGCCTACCATGACCTTGGCGGGAGGGGGTGCTTGCCGTTGACGACTGCGCCGCCATCGCGTCAACGAATGCCTTGGCCGACGGACCGGAATCGGCAAGGGCGCCCCCCGCCAGGTGCATGCGTCCATCGCCACATAGTACGCGCGTGAAAGAGTCAGGTAGACGGCCCATTCAGCCGGGTGATCCGGGTCGTCCTTGCCCAGGCTGTTGCCGTCGAGAGCAGACCAGCCGCCTGGGACGGTGATCTGGAAAGGCTCCTTGTAGCCGGCGACGGGGACCAGGTAGGTGCCGGCATCGATATCGCCACTCTCGGCAGCGGGTGGACCTTGCGATTGTCGCGACTCTCCGGCAGCGGTGGGTCCGTGCGAGCCTCCGTAATCGGAGAACTGGATGACGGCAGGGAGGCGTCTTTAGATGCATACTCGCACCCACCGAGGCATCCAATCAGTGCGATAGTCACCAAGGGCAAGAGATGGCGCGACCGCCGAGCGGCCTTTTCGGGGGGGTGTCATGGAACTCATTGATCCACCAGGCCGCTACAAGGTGCTGTGAGGCCCCGCAGCCGGGTGGCCCCCGCGGGCGGTCCAAGATGGAATGCCGTCGCCTCAAGTCTCCTACGACAGAGAACCCGTGACAATGATGAGTTCGACGGAGAAAAGTTCGACTCCGCCTGATCCCGAGGTGTCCCGAGCGACGTTCTACAGGCGGTCAGGAGTGCTTGGGGGGGACCAGCAGGGCGACATCTAGCTCCGCAAAAGACCGCCGTTTATCGCCAACATTCACACCTAAGCCCGCAGCCGGTAGCCGCGCTTCACTACGGTTTCCACAAGTTTGCCATCAGGAAGGGAAGACCTGAGCCTGCTGACCGTCATGTCCAAAGCGTGTACGGAACCGCGCAGGTCCAGCAGGTCGGAGAGAGCTTCCCTGGACAGGACAGCCCCACCCGCGCCGAGCAGCGCCCGCAGCAGCAGGAGGGGGGGAGCCGGTGCAAGGTCCACCACCTCACCGTTGATCCGCAGGCAGCGTCCACGGAGCTCGATGGTGGCGCTCTTGGTTTCCAAGCGCCGCACGTGGTTCAGCGAAAGATGTTCGGTAACCAGCCTGATGAGCGCACCCATGCGGTAACGATCAGGGATCAACGGGGGGGTGAGCCCGGCGTCGACCAGCGGTTGAGCGGTGACCGGACCGACGGCCGCAACGGTTACCGGGCCCTTGAGAGCTTCGATGAGCGGGCGGTACAGCCCCATTTCATGTGCGGTGCTCCACATGGCGTCCACTGCCGGGGGGGCGCTGGTGAACGTCAGGACATCGAGGTTTCCGCTGACCACGGCTTCGATCAGGCGCGGCAGTTTGTCTTCGCCGTCGGGCTTCACCCAGCGGTACGGAGTCACCGTCAAGACAGTAGCTCCGGACATACGCAGCCGTTCCAGCTGGCGGACGTCCGTGTAGCCGTGCAACTGGACGGCCACGGTCTTGCCGCGCACGCCTTCGGCCAGGAGCATGTCCACCAGCGTGGCGGTGGTTTCGTCACTGCTGATTCCGACGTCGGCAAGGCCGGCCGCCCGAACGGCACCGCGGGCTTTGGGGGGGCCACGGACGAACATGCGGCAGGCGGACAGCGTGTCCAGCAGTTGCTCGCCGATGCCAAAGGAATCAGCGGCCTCACACCAGCGGCGCATGCCGTAGGCGGTGGTGGCGATGCAGATGTCCGGCTTGGCCTCGATGATGGTGCGGGTGTCCTCGATGAGGACCATGTCCTCCTGCACCGGGGCGATCTTCAGGGCGGGCGCGTGCAACACGCTCGCACCGCGGCGCTCCAGTGCCTCAATGAGGTCGCGGGAGCGGCGGTGCGAGGTGACGCCAATGCGGAATCCGTCCAACGGCGCTTCTACAGCTTCGGCAACTTCCGGCGCTGCAGTAGCGTCCTGGACTTCGATGGCACGTGCAACAGTCATGTGTTCTTACCTTCAGGCTTCAAGGAGCGAAGCCGCGAGTCGGCTCAGTTCAGCGGATGCTTCGGCATGATTCCGGTTGGCTTCAGCAACCCGGACCACCTCGCCAATGACCAACACGGCCGGGTTGCTGCAGCCGGTGGCTGCCGTTTCGATGGTACCGAGGTCAGCGATGGTGGTGCGCTGTCCCGGGCGGTACCCACGTTCACCACGGCCATTGGCATGTCCGAATTCATCCCCGCTCGGCGGAGCCCGGCCGCCAGCTGGGGGGGCAGGGTGCCGATGCCCATGAGGACCACGATAGTCCCGCCAAGTCCGGCAAGGTGGGTGTGTTCCTTCTCCGTCAACGGGGCATGGCCGGATACCACGGTGAACATGTGGCTGACCTCGCGGTGCGTCACCGGGATTCCGGCTGCAGCGGGAACGGAAATGGCACTGGTGACACCGGAGATGACCCTCACCGGGACGCCGGCAGCAACACACGCAGCCACTTCTTCTCCGCCGCGGCCAAACACGTACGGATCGCCGCCCTTGAGCCTGACCACGTTCTTGCCCAGCAGTGCAGCCTCCACCATCAATTTCTCGATGTCCCTCTGAGTCACCTTGTGAAGCCCGGGCTGCTTTCCAACGTCTACGAGCTCCGCAGAGGTCAGATCAGCCAGTTCCTGATAGGGAGCAAGCCGATCGTAGAACACCACATCGGCATCGCGCAGGGCGTCCACAGCACCCACCGTGAGCAGATCCAGGCTCCCGGGCCTCCACCCACCAGGGTCACCTGGCCTTCGGCGCCGGGTGCAGGCTCGAAGGCTACGGGAATCCCGGCGTCGCGGCACCGTTCCACCAGCGGCAGCCAGCCGGACCCGCCGTCGTCCACTACCGCCACCAGGAAAGGGCGCTCGGGAAGTTGGCCGTCGCCCGGCACACCTTCCGGGGCGCTCAGCCGGTACACGTTGGCACCGGCGCTCTGGTATCGGCGGACCGCCTGGCGGGCAGACTTTTCAGATCCCCGTGACAAGGACGTCGCGGCCGGTGAGATCAATGGTGAGCTGCATGGTGAACCCCTAGTTTTCTACGCCGACGGTTTCGCTGCGGACCGGGATAGTGGAAGCGATGAGCACGCCGCCCTTTTCCTCGTTGGTGGCCGGACGGATCTGGCCGCGCTCCGGAACAAAGGAAATGGATTCGTCCTTCTGGTTGGGAGCGTTGACGAACGAACGGAAACGGCGGAGGCGCTCCGGGTCCTTCAGGGTCTCGGCCCACTCGTCCTCGTAGGTGTCGATGTGCTTGGCCATGGCGGCTTCAAGCTCGTCGGCAATGCCCAAGGAGTCGTTGACCACTACTTCCTCGACGTGCTTGATTCCGCCGTCGAGCTCTTCCTGCCAGCGCGCGGTGCGCTGGAGGCGGTCAGCGGTGCGGATGTAGTACATGAGGTAACGGTCGATGTACTTCAGGAGGGTTTCGTCGTCCAGGTCCTTGGCCAGCAGCTGGGCGTGCGCCGGGGTGGCGCCACCGTTACCGCCTACGTACAGGTTCCAACCGTCGGCCGTGGCGATCACGCCAACATCCTTGCCACGGGCTTCGGCACATTCACGGGCGCAGCCGGAGACACCCATTTTCAGCTTGTGGGGGCTGCGGAGGCCGCGGTAGCGCAGCTCCAAGGCGATGGCCATTGCCACCGAGTCCTGCACACCGAAGCGGCACCATGTAGAACCAACGCAGGACTTCACGGTGCGAAGGCTCTTGCCGTAGGCCTGTCCTGATTCGAAGCCGGCGTCCACCAGTTCCTTCCATATGTCCGGCAGCTGCTCCAGGCGGGCACCGAACATATCGATGCGCTGGCCACCCGTGATCTTCGTATACAGGTTGTACTTCTCCGCTACAGCCGCGATGACGCCGAGACCCTTTGGCGTGATCTCGCCACCAGCGATGCGGGGGGACCACCGAATAGGTGCCGTCCTTCTGCATGTTCGCCAAGGCGCGGTCGTTGGTGTCCTGCAGCGCACCACGTCCGGCATCCAGAACGTAGGCGGAGTGCTGGCTGGCCAGGATGGAGCAATGGTCGGCTTGCAGATATCGCAGCCCGCTCCGGTGCCGTACTTGGCCATGATGTCTTCGAAGGACGTGAGCTCAAGGACGCGGATGGCATCGAAGAGTTCCTGCCGGGAAAGGCTGATGTGCTCACACAGTGCCTTGGAGACCTCAATGCCGGACTTCTTCAGTTCGCCTTCAAGGAGCTTCTTGAGCATGGGAACGCACGAACCACACTGGGTGCCCGCCCTGGTGCAGCCCTTCAGCTCGCCGAGCTCCTGCACCGGGGGGGAGTTGCCCTCGCAGGCACCGCAGCCGTTGATGGTGTCACGGATAGTTCCGGCGGCCACGTTGTTGCAGGAGCACAGGATGGCGTCGTCCGGAAGTTCGGTTTCAGGGGCCTCGCCACCTCCGGCAGCGCTCAGGTAGGCACCCGGTTCGGCGGACAGTTCGCGGCCCAGAAGCGGGCGGAGGCTCATGTACGGGGAAGCATCGCCCACGAAGATGCCACCCAGGAGGGTCTTGGCATCATCTGTGGTGACAATTTTCTGGTAGACGCCACGCGCGGGGTCGGCGTAGACGATCTCCAGGGAGTGCTCGGTGCGGGCAAACGCGTCGCCGAAGCTGGCAACGTCAACGCCGGACAACTTGAGCTTGGTGGCAGTGTCAAAGCCCGGGAAGGTTGCTTCTCCACCATGCAGGCGGTCAGCAACGATCTCGGCCATGGTGTTGGCCGGAGCCACGAGGCCCAGGCACATGCCCTCGAAGTTGGCCACTTCGCCGATCGCCAGATGCCATCCACTTCCGTGGCGCAGAAATCATTGATGACAACGCCGCCGCGCTGGCCCAGGCTAAACAGCTGCTCTTCGCCTTCTGCCGCGCGGAAGAGGTCGTCCCGGGCTTCACGCCGATAGCCACGATTACGAGGTCCGCGTCGATGGTCCGGCCGTCAGCCATCAGGACACCGGTGACGTTGCCGTCGTCGTCCGTGACTACCTCGGAAGGGAAGACGCCACCGTGGACTTCGAAGCCCTTGGCCTCAATCAGGCGGCCGAGCGCCTGGCCGGCACCCTCATCCAGCTGGGTGTTCATCAGCCACGGTGCGCCGTTGATGACGATCGGTGTGGCGCCCAGCTGTTCGGTGCCGGCAGCGGACTCAAGTCCAAGCAAGCCACCACCGATGGTGACCGCGTTGACTTTGCGGCCGAGCTTCTCGCGCAGCTCGGCGATGGCCTTGTTAATGGCCCAGACGTCCTCGAGGGTGCGGTAAACGTGGGTGTGCTCGGAACCGGGGGGGATGGGGGGGAGCCGGGCTGCGTCGGAACCCGAAGCCACTACCAGGTGGTCGTATTCGTACTTGTTGCCGGCGGCGGTGAGGACGCTCTTGGCCACGGAGTCGATCTTCACGGCGCGCTCGCCGGTGACCAAAGTCAGGGCTTCGTGGTCCCACATGGATGCATCGCCCAAGGTGAGGTCCACGCCGGTTTCCGTGAGGGCCTTGCTCAGCGCAACGCGGTCGTACGGGAGGTGTGCCTCTTCGGTCAGCACCGTAACCTGCCAACCTTCAAGTCCGCGATTGAACATGGCGTCGGCGAAACGGTGGGCAGCGGGGCCGCCGCCGACGACGACGATGCGGCGCGGGTTCTCTGTACTTGAAGTGTGTCCGGTCACTGGTGGGCCTTTCGCAGATGTTGCAGACGGATCTCCGCAACTTGTGGTTCCAGCCTAGGGACGGGCAGTTTCGCTTCAGTTTCCCTTTTGTTTCGTGATCTTAACTTCTGCATCACGAACGCATTTCGTGAGGTGTGAGGTCTCTTTTACGCGTTCGACACAAACGCGGACAACCGATGAAACACCCGGGTCCTAGTTTGGAGTAGTGGCCGCAAGTGTGGCCCGGTCCGGGGGGGAGTGACGGTGGAAAAGCCAACACCCGGACACAGTGAGAGGGGCTGAAATGACCGTAATTCTGGACCGTGCCGAGGACCTGACCACAACCGCCACATGGCACCGTGTTTGCCCGGTGGACGAACTCGAACTGGCTTGGGGCGAGGCTGCGTTGATCGCCGGCCGTCAGGTTGCGCTGTTCCGCACAGCGCCCACAGAGGTCTTCGCTGTGGCACAGCAGGACCCGGCGACGCTCGCCAACGTTATGGCCCGCGGGATTATTGGATCCCGGGGAAGCCGGCCGACCATCGCGTCGCCGCTGCACAAAGAGTCTACGACCTCGAAACCGGTGAATGCTTCACCAACCCGGAACTCAAGCTCGACGCGTTCGCCACCCGTTTGGTGGACGGCTTCATCGAGGTTGAACTCTAGGAGTCCTATAAGCCCAAGGCTTCGCGGACGTCCCTGAGAACATCATCCAGGGACGTCCACGCTGCCTGGCGTGCTGCGGGAAGTTCCGCCGCGGTTTCCACGGCCTGGATGACTTCCAGGTAGCACTTGAGCTTGGGCTCGGTGCCACTGGGACGGATGATGACACGACTCTGGTCCCGGGTCAGGTACAGCAGGCCGTCCGTGGGAGGCAGGGCTTCGCTTCCTTCCGCGAGATCGGTTGAAACCTCGACGGCGGAGCCTCCGAACGCTTCCGGCGGGTTGACCCGCAGGCGGTTCATCATGGCATCGAGCAGTCCCAAATCGGCCACCCGGATACTGAGTTGGTCGCTCGCATGCAGTCCGTGCACCAGATACAGGTCATCGAGGGTGTCGAAGATCGTCTTGCCTTCGGCTTGGCAGTTGCGGCGAGTTCGGCGATCAGCACAGCCGCTGAAATGCCGTCCTTGTCGCGCACCAGGTCAGGCGCCACACAGTATCCCAGTGCTTCCTCGTACCCGTAGGTGAGGCCGGGAACCCGTGAAATCCATTTGAAGCCGGTGAGTGTTTCCTCGTGGGCGTAACCCGCTGCGGCAGCGATGCGTGAGAGCAGCCGGGAGGACACGATCGAGTTGGCGAACACTCCGGTCTGCGGCTCGTCCCCGGCACCGGCAGCCATTCGCGCTACTACGTGCGCACCAAGCAGCGCCCCCCCCACTTCGTCACCGCGAAGCATCCGCCAGCTTCCCGTGGCGGGATCCAATGCGGCAACCGCAGCCCGATCGGCGTCGGGGGTCGTTGGCCAAAACGATGTCCGCATCCGAGTCCGCAGCAGCGGCAAGGGCCAGGTCCAGTGCCCCCCGGGCTCTTCCGGGTTAGGGAAAGCGACGGTGGGGAAGTCCGGATCCGGCTCGGCCTGTTCGGCCACGAGCGTGACATCGGCGAAACCGGCGGCGTTCAGGACTGAGACGGCCGTTTCACCGCCGACACCGTGCATGGGCGTCAGGACGATCTTGAGGTCCCGTGCCGGGAAGTGTTCCCTATCCACCAGTCCCGCCATCGCAGCTTCATATTCTGCGGCGACGGACGTGGGCAGCACTGTCCAGCCGTTTTCTGCGAGTTCAATGGAATCCAGCGCCCCCCCACGCCCTCGATCTTCGCGGCGATCTCAGCGTCGTACGGCGCCACGATTTGAGACCCGCGCCCGCTCTCAGATACTGCATGGCGTCCCAGGTAGACCTTGTAACCGTTGTCCTGCGGCGGGTTGTGGCTCGCTGTGACCATAACACCGCCGTCGCAATCGAGTGACCTGACCGCATAGGCAAGCAACGGCGTCGGAAGCGCTGCCGGCATCAGGAAGGTCTCAATGCCCGCTGCCGTAAAGATTGCAGCGGTTTCCTGGGCGAAGATGTCCGAGTTATACCGGGCATCGAAGCCGACGACGGCGCGCGGCCGGGTTCCCGGCGCAGCTGCGGCTACCGATTCGGTGAGGAAGGCCGCCAGGCCTGCAGCTGCACGGCGGACAACAACGCGGTTCATTCGGTTGGGGCCCGGGCCGAGCGCTGCGCGGAGGCCGGCTGT
The DNA here is from genome assembly GCA_001313365.1 of Paenarthrobacter nitroguajacolicus JCM 14115. The sequence goes on along the minus strand of BBFS01000093.1, from coordinate 1,943 downwards.
GCCGAATTGCAGGGTGCCGTTGAAGCTGTCGCCCAGTTCCTGGGCTGCTCCCGCATCACCGCCGCTGGCAAGCCCGGCCAACTCAATGAGAGCAGCCGACGTCGCCGGGTCCGGGTCTTGGGAAGCCCATTGGCGGGCGTCGGTGAGCAGCTGTTCAAATGCGGCATCGCTGGATGTCATAGGGACAAAACTATCCTCAATGGGCGCTTCCCGGGCAACGAGGAGTTGGATCTCGTCCTCAAGAGCGGTTGTAAAGGGTGAGATCCCGCCCTAGGGCGGGCCTTTAAAGACCGCGTGTCGTGACGGTGAAGTCCGTGTCGCCTTCCATGCTGAACGCCGAGGACCCTGTGTTGTCCCAGTCCGGGAAGAACGTATCCGAAATCACCGCAGTTCCACCCGCCGCGAAGACTTCCACCGAGGACGAATCGAGGAGGATCGTGAGATGGACCTTGCTGCCTGGGGACGGCAGGGCTACTTCATGGAATGGGCTGAACTTTCCGGAGAAGTTGCTGGTTCCGGCCTGTGACCGGTCCACCCTGACACTGCCTGTTTCCTTGTTATAGGAGATCCGCAATCCTGTCTCGGAAGCGGAGGATGAGTGGCGGAGGAGAACACCGGCTTCGCGCGCCGACTTCAGGTCCATGTCCAGTTCGATCAGCTGGGTACGTCCCCCCGGAACTCCTGGCCAAGGTCCTGGAGCGAGGAGCCAACGGTGAGGTTTTTGCTCTTCACTTCACCGGAGCGGTCCAGCGTTTCCCGCGCCGCGCCGGCTACGGCAGACCGGAGCTCAAGCCGTTTCGCCCCCCCGAACCAAAGTCAGTTCGCGGGGGGGAATAGCCATGGAGCCGCGCCACGGGGTGGTGGCACATCCTGGCGTAGTCCCAGTTGCCCATCCATCCCAGGAGAACGGGCTTGTCCCCCCCGGGCGCGCCGGAGATGGAGTTGGCGGCATAGTAGTCTGCGCCGTGGTCCAGCCATTGGGATTCGGTGAGCGGGGCGCCGGGGGGGCTGCCGCGTTTTCCGCCGTAAAGCGCCTTCCATCGAATTCGCCCACGAAGTACTGCATACCCGAGCCGCCCGCAATGCCGCCGGGGGTTGATGCTCAGCAGCATGACCCACTTCTTTGCCGTGGAGTCCTCCACGTCCATGTGGAGGAGTTCCGGCACCTCCCACAGGCCTCCTTGGGCGCCGACACCGGAGAAATCACTCAGGTATTCCCAGCGGAGGAGGTCTGTGGACTTGAACAGCTTGACTACCTGGCGTCGGCAACCACGGTGGTCATCACCCAGTATCGGCCGGGTTCGTACCAGGTGATTTTCGGGTCGCGGAAGTTGTTGTTGGTGGGTGCAAGGTTCAGGACCGGGTTGCCTGATACTTCTGCCACGTGGTCCCGTTGTCCAGGCTGAACGCGACTGATTGTGCCTGGGAGCCTTGAGGCAGAGCGCCGTTCTTGCCATAGGCGCTGGTGTAGAGGGCCACCATGGTGGGGGGGTTTCCGCCGAGCCAAGACCGGAGGCATTGTTCTTATCCATCACAATGCAGCCGGAGAAGATTTCCTCTTCGGGGCTCGCCTCCATGGCCACGGGCTGCTGCTCCCAATGCACCAGATCCTTGCTGGTGGAGTGCCCCCCCAGGACATGTTGCCCCCCCACGAGTTGCCTGCGGGTTGTACTGGTAAAAGGCGTGGTAGGTGCCGTCGTGGTAGACGAGGCCGTTGGGATCGTTGAGCCAGTTCTTCTCAGCGGTGAGGTGCGCAACGGGCCGCCACGGATCTGAAGGGGTAGGTGCCGGACCGCCGGGGTGGGAACCGGCGTCGGGCTTTCCGCTTGAGTGCAGGACGCGGCGGAGAAGGCGACCACGACGGCGGCACTTGCGGCCAGCATTTGGCGGCGGGACAGGTGGGGGGCTGGGAAATGTCATGGGGAAGATCCTGGGGGTTGGGG
>BBFS01000092.1 GCA_001313365.1 Paenarthrobacter nitroguajacolicus JCM 14115 | reverse complement strand
GAACCCGAAACTGCGGCGCACCGCCGGCTCGGCGGCCGCACGCATCAGCGTGCTACGCCGCGTCGTTCCGGCCCGGAGCTTCGACCGCGTTGTCCGCAAGTTCTACCGGATGCCGAACTGACACTCGCCTTCGAGCCGGCGTGGAATGACTGAGGGCCGCAGCAAATGCTGCGGCCCTCACTCGTGGGGGGGCGGGTGTCAGCGTCACTGGTTGGCGATGCGATGTACTCGCCGAGTCGGTATTCCAGGTCGATGCCGGCCTGGTCTGCAAGCGCCTGGGCTCCTGCGGCGCGAGTGAGGAATCCAGGCAGGGTGAGGGAGTGCGCGAACTCGCCGTAGGCGGCGACGAGGTCCGCCTCCGGTGGTAGTGAAGCCTGTTAATCATCGCCTTGGCCGATGCCAGGGAGGTGCGGTCGAAGGACGCGAGCCGAGCGACGATGGCGTCGACGAAGGCATCCAGTTCGGCGTCGGGCAGGGCGCGGGTAATCCAGCCCCCCCATTGCTCGGCGGTGGATGCGTCGTAGTCTGCGCTGGTGAGAATGACCTCCAGCGCCCGGTCACGACCGATGGTCCGCGGAAGCCGCTCCGTGCCCCCCCACCACCGGGCAGCAGACCACTGCCGACCTCGGGCTGCCCGAAGATCGCTTTCTCGCGGCTGGCGTAGCGCAGGTCGAACGCGAGTGCGAGCTCGTTGCCCCCCCCGCCGCGGGTGCGGCCCCCCGGATGGTTGCGATGGTGATGTAGGGGCCTTGGAAAGCTTCAGGACCAGGTCGGTCCACACCGGAACTGCTCCATCGCCTTCTGGGGGCGGGAAAGTCGGCGGCCGCGGCGAGGTCGAAGTGGTTGTAGAAGAAGTCGGGGGGGACACCGCTGTCGAAGACGACCACCTGGATATCGGCGTCGGTTGCCAACTCATCGACGATCTCGATGAGACGGAGGACGGTCTCGCCGACGATGAGGTTCACGGGCGGGTTCGCGAAGGTGATCCTCGCGACCTGTGGTGAGGTGCGTTGATAGTGGACGGTGCTCTGCTCGGTCATGTTCTGCTCCAGAGGTGCGATCGATCTTGGGATGGGTAGGAGTTCGTCTATTCCTGGTAGTGCGGAAGGATGTTGCCACCCGTGACGTAGGTCAGGGCCGCGGACACGTCGTAGGCGTGGACCGCGGATGCGAAGCCCGACAGCCTGTCCGACAGTGCGGTGATCTCCTCGCCGGCGAAGAACGCAGCCCGCGCGGCCGCGTCGTTGAAGCGAGGATCAGAGAGGCGTGGAACCGCTGGTCTGTGGGGGGGTTGTCGTGGGCGACGTTGGGGGGGGTGTCCCAGAGCTTTTCGTTCCAGGGCATGAATACCTGCGTGCGTAGTTCTGTTATCGCTCCCGTGTTTGCGATCGCGGGCACAAGCTCGTCGGTGAGGTACTTCCGGAACGGGCGTGTGCCGGCGCCCTCTCGTTTCCTGAGGTAGATCAGGGCCCGGGCCCCCGGTCTTCCCGTCGGGTCCGCCAACGTCGTACCAGCGGGCAGTGTTCGGCAGTCCGGCGTAGAGCAGGGTGCGCCGGAACACGTTGATCTCGTCTTGGTAGGCGAGACGGGTCTGTTTCCGGCCCAGTATGGGCGAGAGCATGGAGGCGAACGTTACTTCGGCGACCCCCGTCGATCCGCCGGTCTGCGGGAATGGCGGTCTCGACCCCGGCGGTAGCGGGCCACAAACCTGGATTGGTCTCGGCGAGGTGGATCTGGCGGTACTCATTGAACCCGGGGGGGTCGGGGAGATGATCTTGGAGTGGGGGGGCCTTTCCAGTAGGCCATCCCCCTGTTGTCGGGGGGGCTGGTCGGTGCGGACCCACAGCAGGATTGATGATGCGAACGGCTTCTTCGTGTACGGAATCGTGCTGGTCATGACTTTTCCTTCGTCGGATGCCGGTCAGCGGGCGAGGAACTCGACCGCGACCGGGGGCGAACTTCTCGTGGAACTGGAAGATGCCGCCGTGTCCGGAGTCGGGGTAGATGATCAGCTCGGATCCCTTGATGCGGCGGTGCATATCTTCAGAGAGCACCGAGGGCACCATGCGGTCGTTGTCGCCGTTGGCGATAAGGGTGGGCTGGGTGAGTTTCGACAGGTCGGCCGGGGCCGAACGCCCGAACTTCTGGATCGCCTTCAGCTGGGTCTGGAACGCGCGCACCTTGATGTCCGCGTCGCGGTCGACGGTGCGCTCCTGCAGGCGCTGCACGAACGCGCGAGCAGCGGGTTTGCCGGTGGCGTTCCGGTTGAAGAACAGGAACTCCTTCGGGTCCTGCCGCGTCAACGTCGCGCGCAGGATGTCCCAGTAGGTGACGCCCACAACCTTCTCGATGTCCTTGCCGCCCCCCCTGGGACCGGTGCCGGTCAGGACGAGCTTGCGGACCAGGTCCGGGTGCTTGACCACGAGGTCCTGGGCGATGAAACCGCCGAGGGAGAAGGAGAAAATGTCGATCTTGTCGAACCCGAGGGCCTTGATGAAGGTGTAGGCGTCGACGGCCATCGCCTCGATGCTGTCGGGCACCTGCCCCGTGGAGGCGCCGACACCGCGCTGGTCGAAGGTGATGACGTGGCGGTTCTTCGCGATGGGGTCGATGATGCGGGGGGGTCCCAGTTGTCGAGCGTCGCGGCGAGGTGCACGAAGAAGACGACGGGGATGCCGCCCTTCGGCCCCCCCAGTTCGCGGTAGGCGTAGCTCACGCCTCCTGCATTGATAGTGCGTGCGGGCGCTTTGGCGTAGGACGTGATGACGGGCTCTCTCAAGGTGTCGTGCTTATTCATGATGGTTCTCCTGTGGTGAGGGGCTGTTGATCGTTTGGTGATGAGGGGTGGTTTCACTGCGGGCTGTGTTCAGGGGTTGCTGATGACGGCCTTGCCGCGGATGCCGCCCTTTTCCAGGCCCTGGAGAGCTTCGATGGTCTGATCGAAGGGAAAGACCCGTCCAACGACCGGGCGCAGACTCCCGTTGTCGATGAGGGCTGTGATCTGGCGCAGCTGGTCGCCGTTGGCGCGCATGAACAGGAACTCATAGCTGACGCCCAGCTTCCTGGCCTGGCGGCGGATGCCTGCGCTCAGGGCAGCAATGGCAAGGCGAACGACTGGATTCAGGCCAGCCTCGCGGGCAAATGCCGGGTCTGGAGGTCCGACGATCCCGATGGCCTTGCCGCCGGGCCTGAGGATGCGAAGGGACTTCTTGAGGTTCTCTCCGCCGAGCTGTCCAGCACGAGGTCGTAGCCGCTCAGGAGCTGTTCGAAGTCCTGGCTGCGGTAGTCGATGACGGTGTCGGCGCCGAGCTCCTGCACGAACTCCAGGTTGGCGGCACTTGCGGTGGTCGCGACGGTCGCCCCCCCGAGGTGCTTGGCGAGCTGGATCGCGATCGATCCCACTCCCCCGGCGCCGGCATGGATGAGGACCTTCTGTCCCGGCCGTACATGGCCGTGCTCAACAAGGGCCTGCCACGCGGTCAACGCGACCAGCGGCAGGGAGCCTGCCTCCTCCATGGTGATTGATGCCGGTTTGAGGGCCAGATCGGCCTCGTCGACCGCGATTCGCTCGGCGAAGGTGCCGATGCGGTCCTGGTCGGGGGGGCGGGCGTAAACCTCATCCCCGGGTTTGAATGCACGTACTTTCGATCCGACACGGATGACGGTTCCGGCGACATCGTTGCCGGGAATCAAAGGAAGCTTGTAGGGCAGGATTTGCTTGAACTCACCCGCCCGGATCTTCTCGTCGAGCACGTTCAGACCTGCGGCTTGGACCTGCACGAGCACGTCATGCTCCCCCCACTGTTGGCTCGGGGACATCCGATTCCCGCAGCGGACCCTTGTATTCGTTGATGACGAACGCTCTCATGTTTCGTGCTCCTTCTAGGCTGTGGTGAAGTTGGTTTGGGTCCTGCTAGCGGCGGAGGAAATCCCGGGCCGCGTCGACGAACGCGCGGTGGTTTTGGAAGGCGACGCCATGCCCGGAATCCGGGAACACTGTGACCGAGGAGGTCCGTAGCTGCCGGGTGAGTGCATTCGCGTTTGCAGGCGGCACCATGCGGTCGCTGTCTCCGTGAACGATGAGCACCGGGCCGGTGAACTGCGAAAGAGCTGCGGGCTGCCGCATACCCCACCGGTGCACCGCGGCCAGCTGCGCCCGATAGACCCCCCCGGGGGTGACCGCCTTGTCGCGTGCGGTTGTGCGCTCCTTCAACCGCGCCAGATACTCGCGCGCTGCCTTCTTCCCGGTGGAGGTGCGGGTGAAAAACAGCAGCACCTTCGGATCCTTGAACGTGAGGACCGCCCGCAAGGAAATCGAGATGGTGATACGGGTCATCTCAGTAAGCCCGGGCCCTCCGACAGGGCCGGACCCAGCGAGGATGAGCCGATCAATCAGTTCCGGCGCCCGCTCAGCACTTGCCTGGGCGACCATGCCCCCCCCATCGACAGGCCAAACATGTCGACCCGGTCATATCCAAGGGCGCGTATCACCGACACCATGTCCTCGGCCATGTCTCGATCGAGTCACGGATGTGACCCGTGGAACCGCCGACGCCGCGGTAACCCACCGCGATCACGTGGCGGTCCTCAGCCAGGCCATCGACGATGCGAGGATCCCAGCTGTCCAGATTCGCCCCCCCGAGGTGAGTCAGGACAACCAGCGGGATACCGGCTTGGGTGCCAAATTCGCGATACGCGAACTTTGCGCCCGACGCCGGGATTCTCAGCGTCGGTGAATTCCCGCTCCGAGTCCTGAGGTGCTCTGACATATTTATCTCCCCTGTTGGGTCTTTCACGGCGTATCCGAGTACACTCAATTATGAGCAGACTCAATAATATTGTCAAGGGAGGTAGTCATGAGAGATCCTAGGGCGCCGCGAGGGCGCCGGGAGCGGTCGAAACAGGACAAACAAGAACGGATTCGCGCTGCCGCAATGGAATTGTTTGCGCTCCGCGGTGTGAGTGGGGGGGTGACAACCGAGCAGATCGCCGATCGCGCCGATATCGCGATCGGCACCCTCTACCTGTACGCCGCAACGAAAGCGGAGCTGTTGATCATGGTGCAGAACCAGAAGTTCGCCACGGCCATCGATGACGGACTTGCCGCGGCAGCCACGATCACAGGCACGATCGACGAGGTGTTGGCACTGATTCGCCCCCGTCGTGGCCTGCCTGCGCGAGCACGTCGAGAACGGCCGCACCTACTTGCATGAACTCGTTTTCGGAGACCCGACCGAACCCTATCGGCGCGAAGGCCTCACTCTCGCGGGCCGCCTGGAGGGCGGTCTCGCCACCCTGCTCGCCCGTGACGAACGGATCAACCCAGGGATGCGGCGATCCTGGCGCGGGTGATCACTGCCGTCCTCCATCTCAGCACCACCGCGACCGTTTACATGGACCGCAGCATCGAGGAAGTCCTCGCCGACATTCGCGAGCAGATCCAATCCACATTGCCCAGCACACCGGGGGGGATGAGGTCAGACGGCCTGGTGATGCGGTAGAGGACCCGCCGATCGATCCCCCATCACGCATACATGGTTTAGGACGTGCCCCCGGAGGTGCAGGAAAGTGTATAGACCATGTATGAGCTCCTGCTGACATCGTCCGCGGAAACGCTTTGTCATAAGCTCGCGCTCATCGATGGCCTCAATGAAGTCCGGCCCTTCACCACGAAATTCCCCCCCACTTTTCTGCAGGTTGGCAGTGGAGGAATCCGCATGAGTGGCAGCAGCCTGCCTCTTCAAGGACCGAAAGGCAGCATTCATCAGTATCCGTCTACCGGCGCCATTCAAGCGCTGGCTCTAGAATCAGGAGAGTCAACTGGCACGTAAAGGTCGTGTCAGGCTGGACCAGCCCCCCGCAGCTGTTACTGGCCAGCCAGTTGATTTTCAACATCGGCTTCTATTCCGTGGTGCCGTTTCTCGCAGGCGTGATGCGGGACGACTTCGGCATGGGAACGTTGGCGGTCGGGATCGTTCTTGGCGCGCGCACATTTGCACAGCAAGGATTGTTTCTTTTCGGCGGGGGCCCTTGCCGACCGATGGGGGAGCAAGGCAGTCAATGATTGCCGGTTGTCTAGTACGGGTCGTGGGCTTCCTGCTTTTGGCGTGGGCATCGGACTTCCCACTGTTCCTACTCGGTGCCGTGGTGACGGGCATTGGCGGCGCGCTTTTTGCGCCTGCGATGCAAAGTCTCGTGGCATCTGCCGCCGAACTGCCCATCGCCCTGAAAGGCACCAAACAGGAGGGCGCCACGCATTGCCCCGCCGTACGGAAAAACCATAGATCCACACTCTTTACATGGCTGGTGGTCTGCGGCGAGGTAGGTGCTGTCGTAGGTCCGCTTTTGGCATCTCTTCTACTCAAAACAGGCTTTGACACCGCCCTGCTGGTTGGGGCAGGGGTCTTTGCCGTGATGGCTGCAGTCTTCCTGTGCTTCCTGCCAAAACCACACCGCGGCGCCCCCCCCAAAACAGCAGGCGGAAAGACCTCCTCCTCACCGGCGCCGGGCCTGTGGTCCTGCCTTAAGGAGAAACAGTTCGTCCGGTTCACGGCCTTCTACAGCGTCAATCTCCTGGCGACCAACCAGCTGTATTTCGGGCTTCCAGTGGAACTGGAACGCAGCGGGGGGGCAGGGGGGGCAAGTGCTTTGGCGGTGGTCTTTGCCTACGCATCCATCCTAACTATCATCCTTCAATGGCCCATAGCCCGGCTCATGCGCAAAGCCGGACCAGAAATTGCACTTCCCGTCGGCTTTGCCCTGCAGTCTCTTGGCTTCGCTTCCATCGCGTTCCTGGCTGTCATACCTCCGCCAAGCGGTCTATCCATGCTTCCGGCCCTCTTGCTCGTAACAGGTCTTGCCTCGGGAACATGTGCGTGATGCCCATGGCCATGGGATTAGTGTTGGAGTTCGCCGCCGGGCGCCCCACAGGCGCCTATTACGGGTTGCTCGCAACGGCAGGAGGACTCGCCGTCATCATCGGCAATGCGGTCCTGGCCCCCCCGCTCTACGAACACGCCTACACACCGTCAATCACAGCACTCCCTCCATGGCTCCTCATGTCGCTCTTCGCAGCGATAACGGCAACATTCATTCGCCGCTTCGTTCCCAACAGGCCCCTCCGAACCCCCCAACCGTTTGTCTTTCTACGTGGTCTTCGGCCAAGAAAAGTTCCAGGGTGACCTGATCGGGGAGCGACTCGCGATGACTTTCAGCGTAAGACCTGTTACACCAAGCGCCAGATTGAGGAATCCTCGGCGCCGGCACTTACTGCCACTTCCTGAGCATCAGGATGAGCACAACCTTGGAGCTGGACCGCACCGCGGTGCGAAGCAGCCCGGCTACGGTCAGGAATTCGGAGCAGAAGCTTCGAACACGGCGGTTAGTCAGAGAACCTCACCTGCTGACCATCCTCGAGGTCAAATAGCCCGTGTTTGGGCTGCCACCGGTCCAAGCGGCTAACTTCTCATCCTCCAAGAAGGACGATCATGCCTCCCATGAAAGAGTTGCCCACGTTTGTGTTGGCCCTTTCAAGGTCTTCCCTCTGTCCAAGGAACTCTTCGCTCCAATCAAGCTGACGTGTGTTCATCCCCCCCTTATTCACCAAGCAAGTCTAGGCGCATAAGCCTTGCACACGTTCAAAGAAGACACGCCCCCCCAACCTGACGTCGGGCACCACTCGGGTCCTGTCACGATAGAGTCCATTTCATTCTTTCCTGGCAAGGTCACGAGTGGGTCCTACAACTCAACCTGACACGTGGGGGGGGCGAATGACCTTCTCCCTTTGGAGCGCACCGCCCACCCATGGACCACTTCCGCCTTGTCCCTGGCACCGTGGCGCACGCGGCCAACTCGTGCCTACCGTCCTTCATACCGGAGGCCCTGTCGTCCTAGAGGCATTCCGGGTCGATGCAGGCGTGCGGGAGAACGGGCCGAGTGCCAGGACTGGAGCTCAGGACCATCTGAAGACCAGAGACCGCGGTGTCGAGTCCGGACAGAAGCTCGGGAAGCACTGTGTCTACCCGACGAGCACTGCTCCGCACGGCGAGAAATGCCCGTAATTACAGGGAAGACATCATAAGTGCAGTTAAGGACATACTCCCGGAGGTGCAGGAAAGTGTAAAGACCATCTATGCGCTCCTTCTGACATCGAAATTCTGCCGTTAGCGTTCTTCCCAAGAGCTTCGAACATCGCCTGACTTCACGCAGACTTGAAGCGGGAGGCTACCGTCTCACGCATAGCCGCGACATCGACGTCGCCGGCTGTCTGCTCTGTAAGCACTCTGGCTAGTCGTTTCGGCCAGAGTACGTGAACGCTCCGAGTCGAAAATGCGCCCCCGATCAGGGGCCAGTCTGCTTCTATGAAGCACAGCACCCCGGTGACCGGAACATCCCCGACGAGGTCGCGCACGAAGTCGACCTGTTTGAGCACGCCGTCGACCAGTTTGGTGCAATCGCGTCGACCAACGAGGAGCTTCTCAAGGCGTGGGCGAAGGATGCCACCCTCGATCTTGAGTTCAGGCCGTCCCTTGTACCGCTTGGCATCGATCACCCAGATTCCACCGGGAGTGATGGCGATGTGGTCGATATTGGCCTTTGAGCCGGGGGGGATGCGCCGATCGTGAAGGATAGCCAGGCCATCGGCGGCCAGGGCATTTAGCCGAGCGCCGAGACGTTCCTCACCGACCGCACCTCGATCCCAGGCCTTGGTGTGCTGCCGCTCATCAGAGAGAGCGACTGCGAGTCCACCGAAGTAACTCCACTTCTCGCGAAGCTTTTCCTCGTCCTTCGCCTTGCGGCGCTCATATTCCCGTCGGGCGGACGACCCTGCTACTCCAGACTCATTGGCTGGCAACGCCTCACAAGGCGGTTCGAAGTCGTGGGACGTGGATTCGGCCGCTCGGTGGGACACTCCAAGCAGCGGACGGTCTTTGTCTCGCTCTCATAGATCGCTTCCCTCCCGGCCGGAAGAGATGTACCGCACAGCCGACACGCTCCGGCGTACCGGAGCCTCATCTGCTTCATGAGGATACGGGGGGGTGCATCACCGACACGGACAGAGTCTGCGGGTAAATGACGACGGTTAAACCGCGGATGCGCTTTGCCATGGCTCAATCCTCACCCACGGCAGGAGTTTTTTCAGGGCGTGCCGCGCCGCGTACGGCTGTTGACGAAAACCATTGAGGCACCCCCCCCAGCCTCCTGCCACCTCCAGTACGACTCATCGCCGTAAAATCCCGCAGCTGATTGCATCTGTCACCCACCGCTGCGAGATCCTTTCTGTTCGGCCCCCCCAGCCCCCGTCGATGAGCGCTGCGAACTGAGAGTTGCTGAGCACCTTCAGTCCGAACTCCTCCGCCTTGTCGCGGACTGCCTCGTCGCCAGTGACGACTAACCACTCAGGGGCTATGAGGTACTGGCTGTCGTGTTCTTGGCCCTCCAAGGCGCATGCGATGACCAGCGGGTCGGCGTTGCCCAGGTTGGCGTAGAGGTTTACCAGCCGCGTGTCAGTGTCCGGCACTGTGGCCATTACTTCGACCAGCAGTTGAAGCATCCTTGGCGTCGTCGGATGGACGTTGTCGTGCAGAGATTGGAGGTCTGGAAAACCATTGGCCTCACGCAGTACAGCCTCTGGTATGACGGCACTCTCCAGAAAATACTCGCTCGCTCGTCGCTGCCTCCCAAGCTGACTGAGAGCGTTCGTGTCGACTACGTACCGCCGCCCGAAGTCGCTCATCCGAGAGCCCGCCTGAGGTCCTCGATCTGAGATGGCTTGAGGTAGTTCAAACAAACTGCACGGCAGAACTCTCCTGGCGAGATGCTCTGACTATCAAGCGCATGCAGCATCCGCGGCTGAGTTCTCTCCCGTTGTACTTGCGAACTGCGTTCTCAGGGAGAATCTGACTTCGAGGACCGCCCTTAGGGAGCCTCTGGAACTCCTCCCGCAACTGTGCAAGGTAGTTGCCCGTGGTCTCGGCATTGATCATCCCCAGCCTCATCGCGCGCACCGCTACGGCGCTCATAGTGACCTTGAATTCGTCCGATGCGATCCTCATGTCGTCGAGCGACGTGGGTCCAATCGCCTTAAACCGCTCGCGGGGGGGCATCAGCATTGCACCGGCGATGTCGTACTCCCGCCCGGGATCCGTGTAGGCGCTGCCACCGTCCCACGTCATTGGAGCAAATTTCCTTCGGGCTACCAGCACCGTCAGCAGCGCAAGGGTAAAGATGGTCCGACCGGCCGGCTCCTGGTCGTCGCCGTGGTCGCCTCCCGCCAGAAAGATAAACGGGACCTTGTTGTCTCGGATCGTCATGCCACTGAACCTGACGTGCGTCAAGCGCTGCGGCATGTAGTGCTGGACACTTCGCGACACCAAGACCTGGTTGGCTTCGAGACGGCCGATCATGAGATCGAGTGCCTTCTCCTTGCTCCTGCAAGCACGGACCTCCTCGTGAGAAAGGCCGATGGCCGTCATAAGCCGTGCTGCGTCGGCCTCGACCGATGACCGGTCATCACGGAGCAGGCCTACAATCTTGTTCCGCTGCAGCGACTTATCGTGCTTCCGGACGAGTTGCTGTTTTCGGATCAGGTCCTTGACGATCAGTTCGACGTCCCGCAGCTCCACCTTGGCGCGGGACCCTATCGAGAATGTGTCTTTGCTAAGCCCCCGCGAGTAACTTCTCGGTCTTCTTCTTCACTTGCTCTTGCACCAGCGCAAGAGGAGCGAAGAACAGTGAGTATGGGATGTCGCCTTTGTCTGCAAGCCGCACGAGGTCGGAGAACTTAATTCGGCGTGAGTCTAGCGCATTTTCATAGTCCTTATAGGTTCCCGCCACAGAATTGTCGAGAAGCGTCCTGAACACGGCCTCGTCGATCGGGACGGCCTCTCCATCCAAAAGGACGTCAATCGCCATCTCAGATCACCCCCCAAGTGAACATCGTATAACTCGCCGCGCATCTCCATGAGTTCCGCTTCTAAATCAGCACAAGCAGCCCCATCTCACTGCGATCACCACATGTTCACTAACTGTCGAGTTCCGACAGCACACGCCGGCAAACTCGCCGTCGAGGGTGAAGGAAAGATTTAGTGGTGCATCCGCGTAGGATCCCGGAACTGGACGCTCGTCCCTGGTTCGCCGCCGCTCGGATTTCGGTGGTGGTCACAGGAGGCTCACGGGCAGAGGGCTCCGATGCCGATGCCTGCGGTTTTCCACATAGACCAAGACGCAGCAATTGTGAAAGCTGCGCCCTATTGGCACCGCTCCAGAATTGTCGGCCAGCATCAGTAGAGTTGGCCCATGATTCCAGAAGACCGCTTGATGACCGTCAGCTCCGTGCTTCAAGGCGGGTTCACTACAGACAGTGTCTCTGCCTTGGCCTCGTTTTCTGTCCCCCCCGAGGTTCCTAGTTGGATCACAGACATTACTGCGGCCACACCCGGCTTCGGCTTGTCGCTGGAGAAGCTTGGCTTAGACGCAACGAAGTTGGTGGATTCGACTGTCATATCGTCGATTGCTAGTGCCGCACTCCTTGGCGACAACTACATGAGTGCGATGGAAAACCTTGGCCTGGACTCGATGAAGTCCTTGGATAAGCCGTTCGCGGGGCTGGACTCAGTCCTAAGCTCAGGACTGAATATGGGCAGCCTGTTCAAGTCCGACATGGTCTTCGAGGATTCACTAGCTGCTCTAGGAGCATCTGTGGCCTCCTCGATCGACACGAACTTCATGCAGGATCTGATAGATCAAGCTGACATGTTCAAGGCAGAGATCGAAGCCCTTGACATCGATGACCGAGCAGACGAACTATTCAATGCGCACCCAGGGCTCACTGAATCCATTGAACATCTTCCAATGCTTGTCAGCCTCTCTCAGGAGAACCGCAACCTGGTCATCTGGTTCGTTCGTATAGCAGTGACTCTCTATGTCACCTGCCTCATCCTGAACGTGAGTATGGAGAATGCGGACCTGGCGGCAATCGTGGGCGCGGTGGGTTTGACCGGGCCGACGGCGGGGGATGACAGCTGGCAAAGGTGCCAAGTATCTCCTGGACAAGATTCCGACTGAAGGACAGCAGCCCGACCAGGATTAATGCGCGTTCTAAGCCGACGCTTCCTCGTCACTCGCAAGGAGAAGTGCGGCCACGGCGAGCAGTCCGTACTGCCCGCTGTCTACTCGACAGTCCCAGACTCCGCGTCATCCAGAAGATCCCCCAGCGGCAATGTGCGCGGCTGTGCGCCGGTACGCTTCGGCGATGTAGTCCTCCAGATCCTGAAGGCCGATGCGCCACAGGCCGCGGCCTCCAACCTGAATCGCACGCAGTTCTCCACTGCTGATCAGCCCCCCGGATGAGGCTCGATTTCACGTTGAGCTCATCGGCTGCCTGCTCGACTGTCAGGAAGCGGCGCTGGGAGGTTTGATCAGTCACTGCACCATCCTATGGGCGCAGTCGAATACATCGGGGCCGTGCTCCTGGCCTCGTCAACCAAATCCAAAAAGCCTTGCAAACCAGTGCGGTGAGATCCTGTCTCCCGTACGATGAACGCGTCTCGTCACTCTGGTCTTTGGGGGGGGAATCTTGAGCTATCCGGAATACCCGCAGCAGCAACAGCCGCGCTTCTTCGATACTTCGTTCGACTACATGACCGACACCCCCCCTCCAGGAACTGACCCGGACAGTGGCAGTCCGAATCTCCGGGCGGACCACGAGCTGCTGTGGACCGAGGAGCTGAACTCCGGCGTCCTGTTCGAACCGACCGCGCCGCCGAAGCGTACGGACGGCTACCTCATCTTCACCGACCCTCCAGAGCGATGCATTGGTACGGCAGTGACGCCATCACCCACTCCTACACCGGCCGGGCACGTACGGCGTCTCTGGGGGGGAACGCCATCGCCTCGCTGAATGAGGAGCAGCGGGCCCGCTACCTGAAGCCGCCGTACACCATCGGCAGTGCGATGATCTGGCCCGTCAGGAAGAAGGACCGACCCACGATGAACCAGGCGAGGGGGCTCAGGTCGCTCATCGCCGACCGGATGGATCTGACCCTGGAGTGCATCCGGCGTCATTACGCAGGAGAACCGGAGAGCCCACTGGCCAATGTGATCAACGCGTACGCGGACTTCTTTGCGTTCTTCGACGGATTCAAGGAGTTCGTGGACTTCTTCCACTTTCAAGACCTCGTGACGCCCGACTACGAAGAGGTTCGGTTCTACCTTCCCTTCGACAACTTCAAGCGTTCCGGGATGCCGGCCACAAAAGACGAGTACGTAGCGTACCGGGAGGCCACGCTGGAGTTCATCGCGGCACGGAACCGTCGGATGGCTGAGTGGGTCATAGAGAACCACCCCGAGATTGAGGTTCGCCATTCAGACTGACTACGCACGTCGCAGGGTCATACTCCACGCATTGAAGCCATAGGGGGGGACGTCATGGAACTACCGGCCATCTTGAAAGAAGAGAACGTCGAGGCCGCAGCCGAGCTGCTGAGGCGCTACTACCTCGAACCATCCGCAAAGTCGGGGGGGCTGCTTAGTACCGGCAGCTACTTTGATGAATGGGCGAACCGCGGAGACGGGCCGGGCGTGAAGGACAGGATCACTGACAGCGACGCTGTCGCCGTGTCCATGCTCAGCGTCAAAGTGCCAGCCAGGCCATCATCGGACTGCAGGAAAAGCCGTTGGCTGCGAAAATACGGGACCTCCTGGAGAAGATCCCCCCCACTGATGTGAAGATGAGCGACCTCACGGTCGCGAAAGCAGAAGCCACCCTTGGGGGGGAAGGCAGCCCGGCGTGGCTGCTCTGGAATGAGTTGCGGCGCACTCCCAAGACACGCTGGGATGTCGGGGCCACCACCGCCAGCAAGATCCTTTCAAGGAAGCGACCGCACCTCATCCCCATCTGGGACAAAGTAATCGGAAAAGTCGTGGGCAAAGAGACCGCTGAAGACCAATGGCTGAATTGGCACAACCTCTTTATGGAAGACCCAGATCTTGCCGGCCGGTTGGGGCGCATTCACCAACTCTCCACGGTTCAAACAACCATTTCCGAACTGCGCATCATGGACGCCATTCTTTGGCGCTACGGCAAGGACCAGGGCATCACGGGTGGGCGATCAAGAACAGCCGGAATCACCAGCTGAAGCCGGTCATCGGAACCACGACAAGCCTGGTCAAACTCACGCCAGCGGACGGGCCTGGCGTTTTTCGAGCGCAGGCCGGTATCTGTCACCGAAGGCAGCCAGGGAGTTCTGGAGCAACACCATGCTGTCCAGCAGGTCGACGGGTCTGGAACCGGATCCTGCAGGCAGCGGGCTGACCATCCAGGCGGCGAACACGTTGTGTGGAATCTTCAAGGCCATCGCCCGGCCAAAGAGGCGCAGCACGTTCGTGGAAGAGCCCATCTTTGAGCTGGAAGCCCGGGCAGAAGGTTCCCTCGCCGATGAATACCCGAACTGCCCGGCGCATGGCCTCTGGGTCGCCAAGGAACTGGAAGTGTGTCTCCAGTTCGGACACAGGCGACAGGGTGAATTCTTCGCGGATGCTGTCCCAGATATGCTCCGGGACAGCCGGCCAGAACCGCTCAGCCTCACATTCGACGCAGTAGGCATGGCCGTCCTTCTCGCGCGCCTTCTGAGAACGGTGGCGGACCAGAAAGCACGAATAACAGGTGAACTCATCATCGGCCTGCGGGATGACCTGAACGATGAGCTCTTCGGCAATGAACTCGCCACCGGGGGGGTCAGCCCGTCCGAGACGTCAGCCTCGTCGAGTTCCTGGACCACGGACTTGGCATCCGGGGCTTTAGCAGTCTTCAGGGCCTCCAGGGAGTTTTCCTGGGATTCCTTGACGTCGGTGCGCAGTTCATCGTAATCGGTTGCCACGGAGGTGCATCTCTTCTCTGTTGATTGGTGTTACCGGTCCTGCAACGTACGGGACATCGGAAGAATTCCCCCCCTAAAAGTACCGTGCTGACACCTCCAGAGATTGTCTGACGGGGGCGTTCATTTTGGAGACACAGTTTCGACGGCATCGGTGCATCAACTGGGTTTGATCTTGCCTAGGATTTTGACGCGAGGTGAGCATGCGCCCCCCCTTGGGTGCAATGACAGTTCCTCCCTCTTCCGTGCTCGCCGTCGTAGCGTCGTCCATAGGAGGGATGGTCCACGTCCCCATGAACTGCCAGGAGGCATCGTATGACCGAGCAAAAGACCCGAGCGCAGCAGTTGGTGGGCGATGTCGCGCCAAAGCTTGCCGAGCTGACGGACGAGGTGCTGTTTGGCGACGTCTGGGCAAGGGCTGACTTGTCACGCCGTGACCGGAGCATGGTCACGGTAGCAGCGCTGACGGCCCTGGGGGGGCGCACGGAGCAGCTTCGCTCGCACCTGAGCCTGGCACTGGATAACGGCGTAACCGAAGAGGAGCTGGTAGAAGCCGCCACGCATCTGGCCTTCTACGCCGGGTGGCCGGCCGGGATGACGGCCGCGACAACGCTGAAGGAGGTGCTCCGTGAGCGCTGAGCAGCAGGACTGCGCGATGGTCAGGATCCCAAGGCCGGCGACGGCGAAGGCCCCCCCTGCGGAGCGAACTCGCCCCCGCCGACCTTGTGTAGAACCCCGAACCCTGGACCGGGCCATTTGGTTGCACGAGAGCCCTTCAGAACGTGGACCGTCCCGGATTGGACCATCCGTTGCCTCAGCACCATAAACCTGCGCGCAGCCCGTGCACAGAACTAAACCGAGTTGCCCGCCCAGGGCTTTCCCCGGGCGGCATTCGGATCGACACGGAGAGTCAGTTCGCCTCTGCGCCGACTGCCGCACCGACTTCGGCGAACCCTGCCACGGCGGCGAGCCGGAGCCAGGTGTCGACCACGGTGTCGGGGGGGTTCAAGGAGACGGAATTGATGCCTTCCTCGACCAGCCATTCGGCGAAGTCAGTGTGGTCGCTGGGGGGGCCCTGGCCGCAGATGCCGACATACTTGCCGCGCGCCTTGCAGGCCTTGATGGCCATGCTCAGGAGTTTCTTTACGGCGGGGGGGTCGCGTTCATCGAAGCCGCCCGAGACAATCGCGGAATCCCGGTCCAGGCCCAGTGCGAGCTGGGTCATGTCATTGGAGCCGATGGAGAATCCGTCGAAGTAGTCCAGGAACTCGTCGGCGAGCAGCCCGTTGGACGGAATCTCGCACATCATGATTACCTCGAGGCCGTTCTCGCCGCGGATGAGGCCGTTCTCGGCCAGTAGTTCAATGACGCCGCGCGCCTCGTCCAGGGTCCGCACGAACGGGATCATGAGCTTGACGTTGGTGAGCCCCCCATCTCGTTGCGGACGAAGGACAGGGCCTCGCACTCGAGGTCGAAGCAGTCCCGGAAGGACGGCTCCAGGTAGCGTGAGGCGCCGCGGAAGCCGATCATCGGGTTCTCTTCGTGCGGCTCGTAGGCGGGTCCGCCAATCAGGTTGGCGTACTCGTTGGACTTGAAGTCGGACATACGCACAATCACCGGTTCCGGCGCGAAGGCCGCCGCGATGGTGGACACCCCCTTCGGCCAGGCGCTTGATGTAGTAGTCGCGCGGGCTGTCGTACGCGGCAATCCGTTCCCGGATCTCCGCGGCCACGTCCGCCGGCTGCTCGTCCAGGTTCAGCAGTGCCTTGGGGTGGATGCCGATCTGGCGGTTGATGATGAATTCCAGCCGGGCCAGGCCTACTCCGTGGTTGGGCAGCTGCGCGAAGGTGAACGCCTGCTCCGGCGTACCCACATTCATCATGACCTTGACCGGCGCTCGGGCAGCTGAGTGACTTCGGTTTCCTCGACGCTGAAGTCCAAGAGCCTTCGTAGATCACGCCGGTCTCACCCTCGGCGCAGGAGACAGTCACCTCGAGGCCGTCGGAGAGGGCGTCCGTGGCGTCCCCCCCGGTGCCGACGACGGCGGGAATCCCCCCCAGTTCGCGGGCAATAATGGCCGCATGGCAGGTGCGTCCGCCGCGGTTGGTGACGATCGCGGAGGCACGCTTCATGATCGGCTCCCAGTCCGGGTCGGTCATGTCGCGACGAGGACGTCGCCGGTTTTAAAGGCAGCCATCTGGTCGATCGCGGTGAGGATGCGGACGCTGCCGGCACCGATGCGCTGGCCGATGGCGCGGCCCTCGACCAGCACCCTGCCGGTTCCGTTGAGGCGGAAACGGCTCAGGCTGCCGGAGGCCCTGCGGGACTGCACGGTCTCCGGGCGCGCCTGCAAGATGTACAGGCCGCCGTCGATCCCGTCCTTGCCCCCCCATTCGATGTCCATGGGGGCGGCCATAGTGGTTCTCGATGGCAACGGCGTGCCTGGCGAGCTGCTCGACGTCGTCGTCGCTGAGGCTGAAACGGTTCCGCAGGGAAGCCTCAACCGGCACGAAGTCGATGGTCCGGCCGATCTCCTGGCTGTCCGTGTAGGTCATCTGGAGGCTTTCTCGCCCAGCCCCCCGCTTGAGGATGGCGGGCCGGCCGGCCTGCAGCGCGGGCTTGTAGACGTAGAACTCATCAGGGTTCACGGCGCCCTGGACCACGGCCTCGCCCAGGCCGTAGGAGGACGTGACGAACACGGCGTCCTGGAACCCGGACTCCGTGTCCATCGTGAACATAACGCCGGAGCCCCGACGTCGGAGCGCACCATCCGCTGGATGCCGGCAGAGAGTGCCACCTCGGCGTGTTCGAACTTATGGTGCACGCGGTAGGCGATCGCCCGGTCGTTGTAGAGGGACGCGAACACATCCTTGATGGCGAGCAGGATGTTCTCGATACCTCGGACGTTCAGGAAGGTTTCCTGCTGCCCGGCGAAGGAGGCATCCGGGAGGTCTTCCGCCGTCGCGCTGGATCGGACGGCCCAGGAAAGGTCATCGGAGCCCCCGTGCTTGTCCACCAACCGCTGGTAGGAGTTCCGGATCTGCGCCTCGAAGTCCGGCAGGAAGGGCGTCTCGCGCATGAGCGTTCGGATTTCCTGGCCGGCCGCGGCGAGGGCCGTCACGTCATCGGTGTCCAGGCCGACCATCCGGTCGGCGATCCTCTGATCCAGGCCGGAATCCGCAAGGAAGCTCCGGTAGGCGTCAGCTGTCGTGGCGAAGCATCCGGGACCTGGACGCCGGCAGAGGTCAGGTTCTGCACCATTTCCCCGAGGGAGGCGTTCTTTCCGCCCACCCTGTCCAGGTCCTTGAGTCCGAGTTCTGAGAACCACAGGATGTCTGTCGTCATAGTTGCTGCTCCTTTGCAGATGATGGCATGCATATGTGCCGCCCCCCCGCTCCGACGATGGCCGGTTGCTGGGCGCGAATCCTGTCCACAGTGACAGGTCTCGTCCGCTCTCGCCACTTGATGTGGCCTACATAACAAGGCTCGGAGACTTCTAGTGTTTTAGATTCATCCGCTGCAGGATGGTGGCGGCCATCTCCTCCACGGACACCGTGGCGGAATTGAGGTACGGGATCCGGTGGGACACGTACAACTGCTCGGCACTGCGCAACTCGAAGCCGCACTGCCGCAGCGACGCGTAGGGTGAGCCGCGGCGCCGTTCGGTCCGGATCTGGCTGAGGCGCAGGGGGGGTTGGAGGAGAGGCCGAAACACTTCCCAACGAAAGGCCGCAGCGGCTTGGGGGGGAGCCCTTCCCGCTGAAAGTCCTCGTCCACCAGCGGGAAGTTCGCGGCGAAGATTCCGTGTTGCAGCGCCAGATACATGGTTGTGGGCGTTTTTCCGCAGCGGGACGGCGCCACCAGGATGACCTGCGCCTTTTCCAGGCACGCAGCTCTGGCCGTCGTCGTGTTCCATGGCATACTCCACGGCGGCCATCCTGGACTGATAGCGTTCCGCATTGCCCAGGCCGTGGGCCCTGCCGGGTTCGCCGCTGGCCGGGGGGGAACCGAGGGCATGCTCCAACTGTCCCAGATGAGTCCCGATGAGATCGACGATGATTCCCTTGCACGTTGCCAGAACGTTGCGGATATCGCTGCTGACGGCGGTGGAAAAGACGATCGGACGCAGCCCGGACTCGGCGAGCGTGTCGATGGTCCCGGCCACGGCACTGGCCTGTTCGACGGTCGTGATGAAGGGGGGGACCGTGATTCGGTCAAAGTTATTCGCCGGGAACTGCGTCAACAAGGTATTGCCGAGCGTTTCCGCCGTGATGCCGGTGCTGTCCGAAAGGAAGTAAACCGGCCGAAGATCGTCATTGGTCATGAACGCATTCTCCACCAGGAGCGGTCCGGTATCCGAACGCCAGGCCACCGACGAGTCAGCACCAGGCCTCCGGGCGCAGATGAGCCGCAGCGCGAGCCTCGGGGGGGTCGGGCATATTACAGAATGACCAAGCAAGTTAAAGAATGACCAAGCAAGCCGATGGGGGGGCCAAAGATAGGGAACGGTTAGAAGTGCCTCAGACGTCCAGGAACAGGCTTCTGAGTCGTGCCACCCTTCGCCGCATCCAACCTTTTCAAGCAGTTCATTATCTCGCGTGCCGCTGTCACTGGGCTGCGTCCGGGTCTACTTCTCTGCTTTGCCCACGCGGCTGGCGATCTATCTCCCCGCCCAATTTTCCGTCCAACGCGGCTTTGCGGGCTTCGGGTCGAGAACCGGCCGGAATTGCTGGCCGCCTTGGACTGGGACGGCATCGGACTGCAATGGCTTCTCGACACACCACCGAACGTCATGGCGAGCGTGTCGACGTACGCGGACCGCGCCAGCGACGCGTGGCATTGCCAGTGATAGTCAGATTCCCGCGTGAAGTCGCGACGGTGGCACACTGAAGGGCGCTCGACGCCCTCCCCAGCGCCGAG
>BBFS01000091.1 GCA_001313365.1 Paenarthrobacter nitroguajacolicus JCM 14115 | reverse complement strand
GAGCGTCGGTGGGGAGGGGTTAGGGATGTGAGCGAGCGTTGGGTGGGAAGGGTTAGGGATGTGAGCGAGCGTTGGGGGGGAAGGGGTTAGAAGTCGCGGCGGTTGGCCAGCACTGGGAGTTTGGTACGGGCTTCTTCCACGACTGCGGGGTCGAGATCGTAGAAAATGACGCCCGGTTCCCCCCCTCCAGGCTTCCAATACCTGGCCGAACGGGGACACGACGGCGGAGTACCCCCCCACTCCGGTGGGCGCGGTCCCTTTGACCTCAACGCCCTGAGTGGCGGGATCGCCCTGGCCGCAGGCGAGCACGAACGTGGTGGTGTCCACTGCACGGGCGCGGGCCAGGAGTTGCCACTGCTCGGCCTTACCCGGTCCGGATCCCCCCACGAGGCGGAAACGATATTCACAATGGCTCCGCGTTGGGCGTTGGCCGTGAACAGGGCAGGGAAACGGATGTCGTAGCAGGTGGCCAAACCAAAGGTGAGGCCACCGGCGTCGAACGTTACCGGGTCCGTACCGGCCTCAACGGTGTCCGATTCCGCGAAGCCGAACGCGTCGAAAAGATGTATTTTGTCGTAGCTCGTTTCCACGCCGGGTCCGGTGGCGAGGAGCGTGTTCCGCACGCGCGGGGGGGATCCCGAATCGGAGGGAGTGCCCGGCGTGAACATGCCAGCCACGATTACCAGCTGAAGTTCGTCAGCGAGGGAGCGCACCCGGCTCGCCCACGGCCCAGCCAATGGTTCGGCAATGTCCAGCAGCGAGTTTCCGAACGCGCGCATCATTGCTTCCGGGAAGACCACCAGCTCGGCACCGCCGTCCTTGGCCCGGCGGGCGTACTCCTCAAGGAGCCGCAGGTTCTCGGCCAGATCCCGGCCGGTGATGACTTGGGCGAGTGCCACGCGCACGATAAAACCTCCAGTTGTTTCCGTCCCAGTATGCCAAGCGGACTGATCCGGGGGGGCAGTAGAACGCGACACAATCGATGCGAACCAGCTCAATCGCGGAGAGTGCGAAGGCAGCATTCCAGCACGTGAGCGGCGGATGAAATCCCGCCAGTTTCGGGCAAGTAATGAAATCACGACGCTGAACGTCGTCACATGGCAGGCCCGCGCGTACATACTTGGCGTGGAACTAAACTTGCAAGCAATGGTTATGCCAATTTTTGACACAGAAGCTGCCCTGGACGCGTCGCAGCCCAGGCCCCCCCTCGGACTGAGCACGCCCCAGCCCGGGGGGGTTTTCGACGCCGAAACCACGCAGAACCATTCGGTGAACGTGGCCGTTTTCGCTCCCGACCTGGAACGGGTGGAAGTGGTGTTCCAAGCACCAGGCGAACCTTGGCGCGCGCATATTCTGTCCAATGTGCAGGACGGCGTGCACTTCGGCCTTGTGGACGGCATGCCGCCGGGCACCCGCTACGGCTTCCGCGCTGCCCCCAGCGAGGGCGGCCTCCCTCTTTCCATCCCGGCTTTGGACCTGGACGACGACGGCGACCAGCCGCTACTGCTCGATCCCTACGGCCGCGCCGTGGACCAGCGGGGCGAGTTCCTGACAAGCGTCCACGTGGAGACAGGCTTTGACTGGGGCGATGATCAGCGCCGCGAACGCCTATGCGCACTTCGGTGATTTATGAGGCACACGTCCGTGGCCAAACGATGCTCCACCCCGACATCCCGGAGCATCTTCGCGGAACGTACGCGGGCATGGCGCACCCGGTGATGATCCAGCACCTGACTGAACTCGGCATCACTGCTGTCCAGCTGCTTCCCATTCATTTCCACTTGGATGAGTCGCACCTCCAGGACTTGGGCATGACCAATTACTGGGGGGGCTACAACACCGCAGCCTTCTTCGCTCCGCACTCGGACTACGCAACGGAAGCGGCGCGGACTGCGGGCCCCCCCACGCGGTGCAGGATGAGCTCAAGGGCATGATCAAACTGCTCCATGCGGCGGGGATCGAGGTCATCCTGGACGTGGTGTACAACCACACCGCCGAGGCCGGGCCTGACGGACCGCCGCTGAGTTTCCGCGGACTGGCGGAGAAGCGTTATTACCGGCACGATGCCCATGGACGCTACCTGGATACCACCGGATGCGGCAACACCCTGGATTTCAGTGATCCCGTGGTGGTGGATCTGGCACTGGATTCCTTGCGGTACTGGGTAAATGACTTCCATGTGGACGGTTTCCGTTTCGACCTCGCAGTGACACTGTGCCGGGATGCCAGCAACACTTTCGATCCCCAGCACCCGTTCTTGCAAGCAATTGCCGAGGACCCGGTGCTCTCTGAGGTCAAGCTGATCGCCGAGCCTTGGGATGTTGGCTACGGCGGCTGGCAGACCGGCCGTTTTCCGCAGGGATGGTCTGACTGGAATGACCACTTCCGCGACGGAGTCCGAAGCTTCTGGCTGTCCGACCGGGCCGCTATGGAGGCCGGTGGACATGGTGGCTCGGTGGCGTCTTTGGCTGAGCTCATGGCGGGTTCTGCCAATCTCTTCGCATCATCCGGCCGCACCCGCCTTGCCAGCGTCAACTTCATCACCGCCCATGACGGCTTCACGCTGAAGGACCTGGTCAGCTACGACCGCAAGCACAACGAGGCCAACGGCGAGCAGAACCGCGACGGACACGGCGACAACCGAAGCTACAATCATGGTTTCGAGGGCCGCAGCGAGAACGAGGCCATCGTGGCTGCCCGGTCACTGTCCATCCGCAACCTTATGGCGACGCTGCTGCTGTCCTTTGGCGTTCCGATGATCACAGCCGGTGACGAGATCGGCCGTACACAGCAAGGCAACAACAACGCCTACTGCCAGGACAATCCCACGGCATGGCTGGACTGGAGCCGGACCCAGGAAGCCAACGCCATGTTCAGGACTACTCGTGAACTGGTCCGGCTCCGACGCTGGTTCCTGCGTCACCAACCTGAAAGCTTCCCAGGGCAGGCCAACGACTCGAGCTTCAGTGGTTTGACGACAAGGGCAAAAAGATGACTCCGGCGCGCTGGAATGATCCCACCGTCCGCTCGGTCCAGCTGCTGATGGGTCACGAGGATAGTGAGATCCGTGGCTTGATCTCGGTGAACGGCAGCAACCAGGACGTCAAGATGGTCTTGCCGGAGATCCTGAGCGAGTCGGGCATCGGGAAGCGCATGTTTGAGCTGCGCTTTACCACCTCGGTTTTGCACGACCGACGGAAAGGCGCGTTGGTGGCCTCCGGCGAGCGGGATATCCTGCAAGCCAACACCATCAACATCTACCGCACGTAGCCAGCCGAGCATCGAGGGGGGGAGCCCACCGGATGAACCGCAACCGCAACAAACTGGTGGCCTTCGCGGGACTGGTGATCGCCGTCGTCGTGCTGGTGGTCGCCATGGTCGGCGGCGGCTCCCTGACGACGCAAAGCACGACGCCGACACCTGGCTCCACGGCAGCGTCACCGGGCGTTACAAACCCGGCAGCTGCTGGCCCGGCTGTCGCCAACCCTTACACGCTGCCCACCATCAATGCTTCGCAGTTGCCCAAGGAAGCGCGCCAAACCCTTGCCCTGATTGCGAAGGGCGGCCCATACCCTTACGACCGTGACGGCGTGAACTTCGGCAACTTCGAGGGTCTGCTGCCTAAGAAGTCCGGCGGTTTCTACAAGGAATACACCGTGCCCACGCCGGGAGAGTCTGACCGGGGGTGCCCGCCGGATCATTGTCGGCAAGGACTCCGCCAAGTACTACACCCCCTGACCATTACGAGTCGTTCATGTTCATCGTCGAAGGCAAATAGAGGAGCCCATGAAAATCTACTCCGCGGACACCTGGACCCTCGAAGAACTGCAAGAGCAGATCTCCGACGCCGGACGAAGGACCCTTCTGGTCCCGCCGGCAAGCACAAAGCAGGCAGTCCTCGAGGTCTTCGGCCAGGTCCTCGATTTCCCTGAGTACTACGGCGTGAACCTCGACGCCCTCAACGACTCATTGCACGACTACGCCGACGCCCTCTCGGAGGACGACGGAAGCCCCCCCGTCACTATGCTCTGGCAGGTCCCCGCGGCCTACCGTACGGACCGGTCCTTCGGTGTTGTCTGCGAAATCCTCCAAGACGCCGAGCGCTACGCCGGACGAGACCTGGCAGTCATCGCGGTCTTCGAGAATTAGTCGGTCCAGCGGGGCCTAACTGCACCGGCTCCTACCCGTGTGGGCAGATGCCCGAAGAAGCAACTTCATTGGCTGGTCTTACGGGCAACTGAGATGTCATCGCGTTGGTTTCCCACGTGAGCTATGACTACCGTCGAAATCCGCTTAAGTGGTGCTTGCAACTCATTCGTGACGCGAAACATTGAATATTTCTATAATTATCCCGATTATTTCAAAAGTTTGAAATTAAAAGTGTTGAGCAATACATTTTCGAAGCATATGTTTTTCTTAGGCACATGGCATGGCAACTTCAGTAGCTTCCGTCGCGGCTAAACTTGCGAGTTTCTTTCTTGGAGGAGTCTCGTCTACTCAGCCTCGGCGAGATAATGAGATTCGGCGCGGAAAAATGTTGAGAGGAATTCTTGATTGAAGGGCGCGCTGACAAGCGCGATTCCTTTACGGCCAGACGTGCTCGCCACGGGCAACAAGCCGATGTCATCGATGGCCACGAGCTCCGAGCGGAGGAAGCGGGCGAACGTGTGGGTGACGCTGTCGTCGATGCGGCGGGCTCGGATCAGGCGCCGAAGTCCTCGAGCCGGAACCAAGCCACGCACATTCCGCCTGACGGCTTATTGGCCGGGAACTTCGAGGAGGAACGTTTTCCCGGCGTTTCTTAGGTTTATCTGCGGGGGCGGCTTCAGGCGGCGACTAGGCGTTATTGAGCAAAAGCAGGCGGAATATCCCACATTTTGCAATGGATAAAGGTTGTTTCCGTGTGCTGAATGGAAATTGCTTGGCAAAACCATTGATGAGGGATATTCTTCAGTTCGTTAGCCGTTATTGGGGGTTCCGGACTAAGTCTATTTCCCTCTGTTGAGTGTCTGCTACTCCAGAAGGAGCCCCCTTAGTGCGCAAGTCATACGCCCTATTCCGTCGCGCCTGCGTGCCGGTCCTGAGCCTTGGTCTTTTGACCCTGGGGCTATCAGTCCCGGCGGCCTTTGCCGAAACTGATATTCCCGTAACTCCTGTGTCGGGGGCGAAGTCCGAGTCTGTCGCTTGGCGGAAGCCTCTGAAACGTCCCAGGATGTCGTAGTCGACGCCGCAACGACACCTACTGCTTTGACGGGTGGCACATCCGGACGGGACCTTAACGACCACGATGAGTACGGAACCGGTGCGGATGCAATCCAGCACGGGCTGGTCTGACATTTCCACCGACCTTGTCCGTACCACCGTCGACGGTGTCAGTGTCCTGAAACCAGAGAACGTGCCCGTGGATATCACCGTGGGCGCAGGTGGCAGCAACAAGATCGCCAGCCTGGATGATAAGAACGGCCACTCCCTGACACAGTCCTGGCCGTTCGGCACATTGCCGGAGCCTGTGGTGGAGGGCAACTCTGCGACGTACCAGCAGGTCCTTCCCGGTGTGGATTTGATCCAGCTCGTGCACAAGACCGGCATCTCGCAGGTGCTGAAAATCGAGACGGCGGAGGCCGCGGAGGATCCGCGAGTGGCGGAAATGCGGATCTTTCTAGACACGCAGAACACGGTGGTGGAGCAGAACGCTGACGGGGGGGAACTGACGGCGAAGGACACTGACTCCGGCGAAGTTGAACTCCGCAACAGCGGTGGTCTGTGGTGGGATTCCTCGGCGCAGGGAGCCAACGCCACGGACCCTGGCGGCCAGGGTGTCGCCCGCCCTTTCAGCCTGACCCTCGGCACAGAGGGAGGCAAGCAGTCCCAAATCTTCGGGATGGACGAAATCTTCGACGCCGCAAATCTGACGTTTCCCGTGTTTGTGGATCCTGACTGGCACGCCGCCAGAACCAACTATGTCTTTGTCGACGCCGCTTACCCAACCACTTCGTACTGGAACGGGTACCTCACGAACGGTCAAGGGAACGTCGGCTACCTACCCACCGAATGGGCACCGGACGGCAGGAGCCACCTTGCCCGCACCTACTTCCAATTCAACACTCCTCAGCTGGTAGGCCGTGACATTCTGGCGGCACGGTTGAACACCGTGGAGACTTGGTCTTCTTCCTGCACTCCGACCAACGTCGCGTCTTGGATCACCGGCGACATCGGACCTGCTACGAACTGGAATGTGCAGCCGAACCTGATCGTACGCACAGATATGGGTGCGGTTGCCAAGGGCTACAACGCCTCATGCCCGGCAGGCACGGTCGGCTTCGACCTGATGGCCGGGAAGTATGCCTTTGCTAACAGGACCGTCTTGAACGTGATGCTTGCCGCTGGCAACGAATCCGACAAGCTGGGTTGGAAGAAGTTCGAAAACAGCGCCACGCTCACCATCACGCACAACCGTCCCCCCAACACACCCGTGATCGGTACCATCACCGGCGGCAAATATGCCTACCCGTCCAGTGCGCCTGCCTACTACGTCACGCGTAATAACAAGCCGGTTTTCCGGGTCTCGGACAGTGACCCGGACGGAGCCGAGGGCGGACCGATCCAGCTTTTCATGGAGGTTTACACCAAAGCCGGTGCCTTGGTTAGGGGGGGCAGCGGCGGAATTCTCGGAGCAGGAGCCGGTGACGTGTACGACTGGCAAATCGAAGTGAACCTACCCAACGGTGAGTACTACTTGCAATCCCAATCCAAAGACTCATGGAACGCGTACTCCGGGACCATGCACTTCAACTTCAGAGTCGACACCACACCGCCAGCCGCCCCCTGTGATCACCGAAATCAACGCACCCCCCCAGGGAATCCGGCGAAGTTAACCACAGGAGCCACGCACGAAGACACCGACGGCATCATCGGTGCCACCATTTATAACTTTCGTTTGCAGCTCCCGGCAGTCGGACCCCGCAGAAGTTCGTCTTCTCCATCACGTCAGGGGGGGCAGATCCCGCGTCTGCCTATCCAATGAGCATTCGTTGCGGGGGACCCACGCATCCAGGAATACGTGGCTGTCTGCCCTGCCGATGGAATGAGCACCGATATCAGCATCGCCGCGTTGGATCAGACCACGGTCTTGACGGTGTGGGCCTTCGACAGTGCAGGAAACGTCAGCGTCCCGCTGCACAACGCCAATGGCAGCACCTACGCGTTCACCGTGGGGATGGGCTCCGTCCGTCCGACGACCTTCGTGGAGTTGCAGTTGAACGGCGCCCAGTGGACAACACCCCCCCAGCGGAGGGGACAACATCTGTGGTCAGAAACCGTTCGGGGACATCACCCCCCCGGCGGGGGCTCCGCAAATGCTGACCTTCCCCAACGGCACCTCGACCGCGCAAACGGCCGGACAGGTCATCGACCCGTCGCAGAGCTTCAGCGTCTCGGGATGGTTCTGCCCCACCTCAGCGACTGGCACCACTGTCCAGGACCTGATCACGCAGTGGACCAGCACCGGGCCGGCTGCCGCACTCAGGCACGCACTGACGGGAAACCCGAACTGGTCGCCTGGACCGGCACTGGCGCGACCGAAACCGTCATTGGACAGGATCTCGTTTCAGGACGCTGGGCATACGTTTCTGCGATCTACGACAGGATCAACGCCCAACTGCGCATCACCAAGACGGACACGAACTCAACCGGAACCTGGATCAAAGCAGCCTCCCCCCCGGTTGCTCACAAAACAGCCGCGCCCAGTAATCCAGTCCAGCTCGGTGGCAGCTTCGTCGGCAACATTTACAAACCCATCCTGACCCAGGCGTCCTGAAACCGGGCACGTTCGATCAAGCAATGCAACACTCCTTCACCAGCACTTCGAAAGGCCTGCTGAAGTGAAAATCTTCTCTTCTCTGACCCGTTCCAAAGCACGGGCAACCATCACCGGCGTCGTCTCGGCCGCTGTGATCGCCTCCGGCGCTGGCTTTGTGTACGTCACGGCCCCCTTGGGAATCCCCCGGATCACCTCGCGGACGTCAAGCCCGTCCCTGTGCAGGAATGGGCGCCGACTGCCGACGCCTCCGAAGAGCACCAGATCGTCGACAACCCCGAAGCACACGGCTCAGGGAAGAAGATCCAGGCATCGGCACCGGAACCACTCCCACGGTCGATCCGAGTCTGTTCCCGGCCGACGTTTCCGGACAGGCCGGGACACGCTCGGTACCGATTCGCCCGATCGCGTTGGCTCCGGCAGCGGTGCCCATGGCGCCGGTGCCTGGCAACGACAAGGGCTCCGGCGACTTCACCGCCCTTCCCGGGACATCCTCCGGATCCTGGGGAGTAGCAGGCCAAACAGGTTCGTTCACCTGGAGCTACCCCCCCTTCTCCCTGCGTGAAGCCCCCCGGCAGGTGCGACGCCTGCACTGGGAATCTCCTACGACTCTTCCCGCGTTGATGGTCTGACCAGCTCCACCAACAACCAGGCATCATCTGTCGGTGACGGTTGGGCGTTGACTGGTGGCGGGCAGATCCAACAGAAGTTCGCTTCCTGCCAGGAGCAGGGCGTGGCCAACTCCTACGACTTGTGCGGGAACCCCCGGTGGTCAGCAGTTCACGATCTCCTTCGGGGGCCGTGCGGGCCTGGTGATCCGGGATGCAGCCACCGGCGTGTACAAGCTACAAAACGATGACAACACCAAGCTCGAGTACCTCACCGGTGCCGCCAATGGCACCTTCGACGGCGGGTACTGGAGGCTCACCGATACCAGCGGCACCCAATACTGGTTCGGTGTGAACCGCATCCCCCCCGGGTGGTCAGCCGGTAAAGACAATTACTCGGCCGACATCGTCCCCGTCTACGGCCTCCCGGGCCAGCCCTGCTACAGCAATACCGGGTTCGGCAATTCGTCCTGTATGCAGGCCTACGCCTGGAACCTGGACTACGTTGTGGACCTGAACGGTAACTCCCAAGGTTTCTTCTACACCCAGGACACGAACTTCTACAAGTCCCAGGCCGGGTCCGGCACGCTGAAGGCCTACCACCGTGCCAGCCGCCTCGCCCGCGTGGACTACGGCATGCGCGCCGGCACCGAATTGTCCACCCAGGCCCCGATTCATGTGAACCTCAACTACACCGGCCGCTGCCAGGGCGTCACCGGCTGCCCCACCCCCAACGGTGACGTGCCTGCGGAATTCGTGTGCGCCAGCTCAGGCACCTGCACGACGTATTCACCGACGTTCTTCACCTTTTACCGTTTGCAGACTGTTATCAGCCAGTCCCTCTCGGTCAACCCCCCCGCAGGCTACGGCAACACGGACTTCTGGACCTTCTTCCACGCTATGCCCGACCCGGGCGATGGAACCAAGCCCGCTCTCTGGCTCGGAAACGTGATCCACCAAGCTCCAACGAGACCTCATCCACGGGCGGCTGGATCACCGACCCTGCCGTCGAATTCACCGGCCAACCACTGCACAACCGTGTCTGGGCCGTCGACGGCCTAGCGCCCTTTGACCGTTACCGCCTTTCGACGATCAAGACCGCCACCGGAGCGAACATCCAGGTTAAGTACCTCGCGACCGACTGCTCTCAGACCAATCTGCCTACCGCGGCCGAAACCAACGACAAACGGTGCTACCCGCAACGCTGGAGTCCCACAACACCTATCGCCCAACCCGCCCGAACCGACTACTTCAACATCTACCCGGTCGAAAAGGTCGTCAGTAAAGCCGGTCCCGGCAGCACCGGCAGCCAGGACCTGGTCACCTCCTACACCTATGTCGGTACTCCCGCGTGGAAATACGCGGCACCAAAATATGTTTCGGGCACCGCCGGGCAGAACATCACCTGGTCCTCCCTCGCAGGCTGGTCCAAAGTCAAAACAACAACAGGCAGCGCAACCGCCAATCCCACTTCGGTTGCCACGTATCTGCGCGGACTGAACGGAACCCCCCCATCGAATAAAACCGGAGGCCTGCGCGCCGATACTGTCACCCTTTCGGACAACACTGTCATCCCAGACTCTGTCTGGTTCGCCGGTCAGGAAGTGGAGAAGCAAAGCTACGCCGGTGAGGTCGGGGGGCCTTACTGGGGGGGACGACCATCACCGTCCCCTGGAACTCAGCGCCTACTGCGACGGGCACCGTTGGAACCGGCGCTGCAGAGGCGCGCCACATCGGCACAACTTCGGTCACTAGAAAGACCACGACGAGCAAGTCCGCATCCATGCGTGTCTCTCAGACAAGCATGGCCTATGACGTCTACGGCCGTACGATCAGGACCTCCACGACGGGGGGGAGATCGGAGTGGGTGGTGATGAAAGCTGCGTCGTGACTGCGTACGCTGATAACAACGCCGCGAACATCCTGTCTCTGCCAGCAACGGTGGATGCCTTCGCCGGTGAGTGCACTGGCACGGGCCCCCAATGGGAATCTTCTGAAGGCCTCCCGGACTCTGTATGACGCCTCGACATCCGCGGTCCCGGGACCGGCAGGCTACACGGCCCCGACCAAGGGAAACACCGCCCGTGGCGATAAGGCCACTGCTGTTTCAGGTACCAGCGTTACAACCTGGGCCAAAGGTCCGACAGTGACGTTCGACGCACTCGGCCGTGCCATCAAGTCAAGTGATACCAGCACCGGCACCGCACGGGACACCACGACCACGTACGCTCCCGCGACAGGTCTTGCCACGACCGTCACCCAGACGAACCCGATGGGGGTGGGCTTCCACGACCACGCTCGATTCGATGCGTGGGCTGCCGCTGACCCAGACCGACGCCAACGGCAAGATCACGTCCTACCGTTATGACAATGCAGGACGAGTGACAGGGCAATGGGATCCCATGCGCCCGGTCGCAACCAATTCGACCCCCGACAGTGGAGACCAGTTACTCCATTTCGCAGACCAGCCCCCTCCTGGGTCAAGACCGTCACGATCGCCGGCAACGGAGCTCGTGTTCCGTCCTACACCATCTATGACGGGCTCGGTCGTGTACGGCAAACCCAGGACCTGTCACCGGGCGGTGGCAAAATCCTCACGGACACCTGGTACGACTCCCGTGGGGGGGCGGAAAGCACTGTCAATAACAAGTACTTCACCTCCAACCCCCCTGACGGGGTCCTTGTGATTCCGCAGCTGGCC
Organism: Paenarthrobacter nitroguajacolicus JCM 14115; assembly: GCA_001313365.1. The sequence goes on along the minus strand of BBFS01000091.1, from coordinate 8,698 downwards.
GTTCCGTCCTCAACACAGTACGAGTACGACGCAGCGGGCAGGCAGACCAAGGTCCGGGCCATGACCAACGACAACCAGGAGCTCTGGGCCACCCAGACCAGCTACACGGGCATGGACACCACCACGGTGACCGGCCCGGGCGCCGAGGCTGCCGTCACTACGATCGCGAACCTCGACGGCAAAACGGAGAAACGTTCACTGTTCCACGGAGCCACGCCTACAGGTGCCGCCGATGTTTCCAGTTATGTCTATGACCGCTTCGGTCAGCTGACCAGGATGGGAGACGGTGCAAGCCTGTGGACGTGGACCTACGACCCCTCCGGCCGTGAAACCGCTGCTGTAGATCCGGACTCCGGTGCCCGAAGCACCGTCTACGATGCGTCCGGTCGCGTCGCGTCCGCCACGGACGCCATGGGCACCGTCACAGGGTACGTCTACGATGCCCTGGATAGGACCACGGCCAAGACCGTCACGGTTTCCGGTGGCACGATCAAGACCTTGGAAACCCATACCTATGACCATGAACTTAAGGCCAGGCCAGCAGCAGCACCCGGAACAACGGTGCCGCGTTCGACCAGCCGGTGACCACAACGTTCAGCGGATATAACAGCGCGTACCAGCCATCAACAACCACACTGACGCTCCCGGCGGGGGGGCTGACAGGGTTCAACGGTTCGTACACCACCACCCGGTCCTACTCCACCTCGGGCAAGGTCACGACAGCGGTCAGCCCAACCATCGGTGGATTGCCGGCCGAAGAGGTCAGGTACGGTTATGACGAATTCGAGAACCCCTCGTCGACATGGAACACCAACGGTGACCAGTTCGGAGGCAACGCCCAGTACGACAACCTCGGATTCCTGACCACCTACCGCCAATACGACGCCAACACCTCGGCCGGTTCCAGCACCTCGAACATGACCGGCGAGAACAACGTCTACCTCGGCTGGGACGCTGCAACGGGCCGTCTCAACAGCCAATGGACCACGAACAACACCCGCGGCACCATTTCCGACCTGGGCAAAACCACCTACACCTATAACGAAGCGGGCAAAATCGCTGCACGGGAACTGACCTTCAACAGCCGCCCGGGCGTGGCCTCGGACTACCAGTGCTACGACTATGACTACGCCTCACGGTTGGAGGCCGTGTGGACGCCCGCGTCCAAGGCCTGCACCACCGGCCCGACATCGGCCTCCACCGCTGTCACCGGGCTCGGCGGCCCCGCAGCGTACGCGCAAACCTACACATACACCGCAGCCGGTGACCGTTCACAGGTCAAACGCTTCGGTGCCACCGGCGCCTTGGCTGTCACCGAGCAATACAACTACGCCACACCCGGTACCGCAGGACCCCACCAGGTAAAATCGATCGTTTCGACCCCAGGCGCCGGCGGCGCAGCCACGACCCAGAACTTCACCTGGGACGCGGCCGGAAGAATGACCAACCGGGCAGGCCAAACCCTGACTTACACCCCCCGATGGCCGTCTGGCTACCACCACGGGGGGGACCAGCACCGTCCCGGCGAACCCGAACCCGAACCCGGGCTCCGCGAACGGAACCCCCTGCCGGCCCCGCCACAGGGCCAGGCAGCCTTGGGACCCGGTTCTACGACGCAGCCGGAACCCTCGTTGGTATCGTTGACGGCTCGGGGGGGACCACAGTCACTCTCGGACCAGTCACGGCTCACGCCACCCCCCCCGGTGGCGTGAAATCGGCGACCTGCACCTACACCTTCGCTGGAAAGACCGTCGCTCAACGCACGGCAACTGGCGGTGTTGTGAAGCTGTCACTTATCATTGGTGACGGTGTCAACACGGCGCAAACCATGACCCAGCCGACAGTAGGGGCCGGTCCCATGACCGCCGTTCAGCGTTACACGGACCCGTTCGGGCTGGCACGAGGCTCAAACCTCACCGGAACTGCCAACACCGCCTACACCACAGCAGGAGCAGGCACGGCAGGTGCGGGATCGAACGCCGCCAACCCGTCAGGTTTCGGCGCCGCGAACGGCTTCATCGCAGGCCTGGATGACACCGTCAGCTCGTTGACGCATCTGGGTGCCCGGGAGCTGGACCCCCCCGTAACCGGCGCATTCACTACCCCCCCTGACCCGATAATTCACACTGACAAGGCTGATGGGTTCACTGCCTACACGTATGCTGCGGGTGACCCCCCCATCAACAGAACTGATCCGTCAGGGCTGGATTGGTGGAGCGACTTCACGAAGGGTGTCAGCAACGTCTTCAAAGCCGTAAAAGCGGTAGCCAAAAACGTCGTACAGAAGATCGGTGGAGCTGTGGCGGGGGGGCAGTTGGCACGTGGGCCGGAACATGGGCATCAGTACGTGCAAGTAGCCTGTGTGGCATCCTGGGCTACCTTGCGGGTCTTTGCGGCGGAGCTGTAGCTGCCGTTACAAGGACAGCTGTTCCTGCGGTGCGTCAAGCAGCAACCGACTTCACGAACGCCGCGGTGGGTAGCCAAAAAGCAACCCAGCCAGGCAAGGCGTTGACGAACTGGGCCCTGGGCCGCCCTCAAGAAAAACTAACACCCGCGGTACACGACGGACGTGGCGAATACGTCACCGCCATCCAAAACCGTCACGAGACGAAAGCGGCGAGATCTGAGGTCATGGGCGAACTTCGACAGGGGGGTCCCGAGTGCATTTGCTGAAAACGGGTACGATGCTAAGTTGCCTGACTTTGCGAGGGACGTCTGCAACTACTCACACTGGCTTGAAGGATGCGGATATGAAGAGCATCCGCGCGCCATCTCGGCCCTCGGTAGCTACGGACTCAAGATTAGTGTTGAGAATCAAGACGCCCGCAACCGCACGGCAACGCTGGTGTTCACGGCTACAAATGACATCACCTTAGGGTCAGCCTTTTGCCCAACTCAAGCCCAAGAGTGTCGCAGAGTGCTGACTGACCTGCCAGGTAAGGAAGGGCCGTTCTCGAAGGTAACTCAGGAGTTCATTTGGAGAGAAGAAGTGAGTTGGTAGCACGCAGGAGGGTTCTCACAGGAGCGGCATTGGCGCTAGTACTGGCACTTACGGGTTGTAACCCCCCCGACGGAGTGGAAATTAGTTCGGCCGAGATAGAGGCACTTGGGTTGCGCAAGGGCCGCAAGGACAGGTGGCAAAACTTGTTTTCTTGCCTGACGGCACCTACTCCGGAACGAAACTCCCCCCCAATGGCGTGTTCCACCCAAATCCGGCTGATCCGCTGTACGGGCCGCCTGACTGGGCGTCCGTGGACGCGATCTCGGGTAACTGGAAGACCCGATGGAAGGCCGATGTAAGACAGGCGTACGTTGTGATCTCCATTGAGGGGCGCGCCTCTTCAGCCTGCTCGACGTTGAAGAGGGACCAAAGGGCCGACGCCTTCTTCGGTATTTCGGCGATCCCGACAGTGACATGAAAGTCTCCTTTAGAAAGGAGGGTGGACTCGACCATACCGCTCGAGCGCATCCTTCCTGATGACGCCCTGCCCTGCCGGGCATTGGTTCGCTAGCGCCCGTAATGGCGGACGTCGCGACCCGGGAACGAATCGGGCCCTCGGCCGCGCCCAAGGGAAACTAACACCCGCGGTACACGACGGACGAGGCGAATACGTCACCGCCATCCAAAACCGTCACGAGACGAAGGAAGCAAGATCTGAGGTCATGGGCGAACTCACACAGGAACCCGGATGCAGGCGCCAAAAACCAGTACAACACGAAGCTGCCCGGCTTCGCGATGGACGTCTGCAACTACTCTCACTGGCTTGAATGGTGCGGATATGAAGAGCATCCACGCGCTATTTCAGCGCTCGGTAGCTATGTCGCAGAGTGCTGACTGACCTGCCAGGGAGGGAAGGGCCGTTCTCGGCGGTAACTCAGGAGTTCATTTGGAGAGAAGAAGTGAGTTGGTAGCACGCAGGAGGGTTCTTACAGGAGCGGCAGTGGCTTGGTACTGGCAGTTACGGGCTGTTACCCCCGACGGAGTGGAAGTTGGTTCAGCGACATAGAGGGCACCTGGGTAGCGACAGGACCGCAAGGCAGGTGGGAAAACTTGTTTTCTTACCTGACGGTACCTACGCCGGAACGGACATACCAAATGGCCTATCCCACGCTGATCCAGAAATCCTTCCGTTCGGGTCACCCGACTGGTCGTCCGTAGACGCGATCTCGGGTAGCTGGAAAACTGACTGGAAGGAGAGAACGAAAAAGTCGTACGTTGTGATCTCCATAGAGGGAATTAGCTCATCTACACTGCTCGATGTTATGGAGGGACAAAACGGGTGCCGACTTGTTTGGGTTATCGGCGATCCGGACAGTGGCAGAGAGGTCTCCTTTAGAAAGGATGCTGGGCTCGACCATACCGCTCGAGCGCATTCTTCCTGATGACGCAGCTACCGGGCATTGGGTTTTCCAGCGCCGGGTAATGGCAGACGTCGCCGACCCGGGAACGAATTGGGCACTCGGCCGCCCTCAAGAAAAACTAACACCCGCGGTACACGACGGACGTGGCGAATACGTCACCGCCATCCAAAACCGTCACGAGGCGAAAGCGGGCTTGAAGGCTGCGGATATGAAGAGCTCCGCGCGCCATTTCAGCACTCGGTAGCTATGTCGTAGAGTGCTGACCGACCTGCCAGGGAAGGAAGGACCGTTCTCGAAGGTAACTCAGGAGTCTATTTGGAGGGAAGAAGTGAGTTGGTAGCACGGAGGAGCGTTCTCACAGTAGCTGCATTGGCCCTGGTCCTGGCACTTACCGGTTGTTACCCCGACGGAGTGAAAATCAGTGCGGCCGACATAGAGGCACCTGGGTGGCAACAGGGCCGCAAGGACGGGTGGCAAAACTTGTCTTCATGCCGGACGGCACCTACTCCGGCACGGACCTCCCCCCCAACAGCGTGTTCCACCCTAATCCGGCGGATCCGCTGTACGGACCGCCCGACTGGTCGTCCGTGGACGCGATCTCGGGTAACTGGAAGACCCGATGGAAGGACGACGCAAAACAGGCGTACGTTGTGATCTCAATTAAGGGGCGTATCTCTTCAGCCGAGGTCAATGTTGAGGAGGGACAACGGGGGCCGACGCCTTGTCTGGTATTTCGGTGATCCAGACAGTGATATAACGATCTCCTTTAGAAAGGAGGGTGGGCTCGACCATACGGCTCGAGCGCATCCTTCCTGATGGCGCTGCCTGTTCAATGCGTACCCGAGGGGGGGAAGGTATGTGATCCATCTCTTCCACTTCAAGCACCGCTTTCTCGGCTTCATGCCGCGCCGGTTGTTGGCATCCCGGCCGGGAACAAGGCTGCGAGTCGCCACAATTGAAGCGACGGCAATCAGGAAGTACGTGGAGCCCTGCTCCGACGTCGCTGGCCCGCTGTTCCGTTGTTGGGCAACAACGGAACAGCGGGCCAGGAACGTCCGGGCGGACATCGGCTTAGGCGTTCGCGATCAACCCCAGTTCAGCCTTGGAAGCCAGCGCAGAGTGCTTCGGGAACACGCGGACGGTGTAGCCGAAGGACCCTGAGCGGTTGATCACCAGGGAGCCGCTGAACAGGTGGCGTCCGCCGCCGAGGTCTTCCAGGGAGTCCAGTTCGGCCACCACGATGTCCTCGAGCTCATCGGTGTCTTCCGCGCGGCCGAAGGCCACTTCCACGGAGACGTCGTCCGGGGGTGAGGTTGTTGAGGGCCACGTAGGCGTTGACTTGGAGCGAGTCGCCGACCTGGGGTTCCTCGGAGACGCCAACGGAGTCAACGTGTTCCACCACTACCTCGGGCCAGGCGTTCCGAACCTTGGTGGTCCACGCCGCGAGTTCTTGGCTTCCTTGAAGGACTCGGCAACAGCCCTGCGCCCGGATACAGCGGCCGGGCAGTAGAGGTTATTGACGTAGTCGTGGAGCATGCGTTCGGCCGAGACTGCAGGGCCAAGGTTAGCCAGGGTGTGCTTGATCATGGACACCCAGTGCGTGGGCACGGTTTCCCGGCTGGATTCGGACGGTCCTGCTGCTCCGGCGCCTTGGGCAACGGTGGTGCCATAGAAGCGCGGTGCTACCTGGGTTTCCAGCAGCTCGTAGAGAGCTGATGCCTCGATGTCGTCGCGCTCCTCGGAGGACGCGTTGTTGTTGGCTGTGGGGGGGATTGCCCAGCCGTTCTCGCCGTCGTACATTTCGTCCCACCAGCGTCCAGGACGGAGAGGTTGAGCGAACCGTTGATGGCGGCCTTCATGCCGGAGGTGCCGCAGGCTTCCAGCGGTCGGAGGGGGTTATTGAGCCAGACATCGCAGCCGGGGAACAGTGTCCTCGCCATGGCGATGTCGTAGTTGGGCAGGAACACGATCCTGTGCCGGACCTGGGGGTCGTCCGTGAACTTGACCAGATCCTGGATCATTTTCTTGCCGGCGTCGTCTGCGGGGTGGGACTTGCCCGCGATCACCAGCTGGATGGGGTGTTTGGGGTCCAGCAGCAAGGCCTTCAAACGGGCAGGGTCCCGGAGCATGAGCGTGAGCCGCTTGTAGGTGGGCACACGCCGTGCGAATCCGATGGTGAGGACATCGGGGGTCCAGTACGGAGTCGGTCCAGCCGAGTTCGGCATCGGCAGCGCCGCGCTTCTTCCATGAGGCCCGGAGCCGGCGTCGAACGTCTTCTATGAGTTGTGCGCGGAGCTCCCGGCGAAGGGCCCAGACGTCTTCGTCGCTGACGTTGTACGCGAGGTCCCAGCGTCCCAGGCTTCGGCTTCCGCGCCGAACTGGTTTCGCGCCAGGGAGGAGATGCGGGGGGTCCACCCACGTGGGCACGTGGACGCGTTGGTAACGGAGGTGATGGGGATTTCGGAGTGGTCGAATCCCGGCCAGAGACCGGCGAACATTTCGCGGGAGACCACACCGTGCAGCTTGGCCACACCGTTGGCACGCTGCGCCAGGCGCAGGCCCATGACTGCCATGTTGAACACGGACGGGTTGCCGCCGTCGAAGTTTTCACGGCCGAGGTCCAGGATGCGGTCCGTGGGCACAGCGGGCGCGAGGCCGGCTTCGAAGAAGTGCTTGATCTGCACGGTCTCGAAGCGGTCGATGCCGGCGGGTACGGGCGTGTGCGTTGTGAAGACAGTGGACGCGCGGCCGGCGGCGAGGGCCTCGTCCCAGCTGAGGGGGGGCGAGTTGGCGTCGGACATGGCTTCCTGGATGCGTTCGATCCCCAGGAACCCTGCGTGGCCTTCGTTGGTGTGGAACACTTCCGGAGCGGGCGTGCCGGTGAGCTCCTGGTACACGCGCAGGGCCTTGACGCCGCCCATGCCCAGGAGGAGTTCCTGCTGGAGCCGGTGGTCGCCGCCGCCGCCGTACAGGCGGTCGGTGATGCCGCGCGCGGCTTCGTCGTTGGAGGGGACGTTGGAGTCCAGCAGCAGCAGCGGAACGCGTCCGACGTCGGCACGCCACACGTGCGCGTGAAGCTCGCGGCCGTTGGGCAGCGGGAGGGAAATATGGACTGGCTTGCCTTGGGCGCGTCCTTGGCCGGGTGGCGCAGCAGCGTCAGCGGCAGGCCGTCCGGATCCAGTACAGGGTAGGTTTCCTGCTGCCAGGCGTCGCGGGAGAGCGACTGCTTGAAGTATCCGGCCTGGTACAGGAGCCCGACGCCGATCAGCGGCACACCGAGGTCGGAGGCGGCCTTGAGGTGGTCGCCGGCGAGGATGCCCCAGGCCCCCCCGGAATATTGTGGGAGTACTTCGGTGATGCCGAATTCGGGCGAGAAGTACGCGATGCAAGCCGGAGCGTCTTCGCCGAGGCCTTGGTACCAGCGCGGTTCGCTGAGGTATCGGTCCAGGTCGCTGCGGCGTGCTGCACGCGCTCCACAACCTCGCCGTCATTGGCCAGGTCCTGTAACTGCTCGCGGCTGATCGACCCCAGCAGGGCTATGGGGTCGTGCTGCGATGCTCCCAGAGAGCCGGGTTAAGGCTCGCAAAAAGTTCCCGTGTGGGCCGGTGCCAGGACCAGCGCAAGTTGGTTGCCAGACGGGCCAGGGGCCTGATGGGCTCGGGGGGGAGGACGGTACGGACTGTAAACCTTCGAATAGCCTTCACGAGCGCCACACTAACGGACTCACATGGCAGCCGGAACTGGATTGGGTTTCTTTTAGGTAAAAGTCATCTTGCGTCGAGGAGATAGGTCGTGTGCTTAGCATTCTGTGATTTTTGTCGCTAACGTCGTGGTTGTGACGAAAACCGCGCGAACCATCACCGCTCTGAAATCCAAGACGACTACGGACATCACCGAGGGACTTCGCTTCGGCCGGTTCCCCCCCATCACGGCCGTGCAGCCGGTGGTTGAGGGTGGCCGTTTCCCGGCGAAGGCCTTGCCAGGCGAGGACCTGGTTGTCGGCGCCACGGTCTTCCGTGAAGGCCATGACCAGCTCGGCGTCTCCGCTGTGCTGCTCGATCCCAAGGGCAAGGAGCGTCAGCGAGTCCGCCTGACCCCGGCCCAAGGCGAGCAATGGAAGGGCCTGGACCGATGGGAAGGCCTGATCACCCCCCACCGGTACCGGCGCCTGGTCCTTCGTCATTGAGGCCTGGCATGACCGGTACGGCACCTGGCATCACAACGCCGAGGTCAAAGTAGGGGGGGCCGGCATTGACGTCGAGTTGATGCTCGCCGAAGGCGCTGCCCTCCTCGCGGAAGCCGCCGACGACGCCGGGCGCAGCGCCGTGGAGAAGCG
>BBFS01000090.1 GCA_001313365.1 Paenarthrobacter nitroguajacolicus JCM 14115 | reverse complement strand
CCGGCCGCTGCCGCGGCCCGGTTGGGGGCGCCGCTGGCCAGCATGTCGGTCACTTCTCCGTTCGGTATCCGCACCAGCCCGATCTCGGGCACCGGGGGGGAGCTGCACACCGGCCTGGACCTCGTGGCAGCCTGCCAGGTAGCGGTGTTCGCCGCCGGAGCCGGGACCGTCGTGGAGGCCGGATGGTCCCCCCCTACGGTGGCGGGAACAGGATTGTGGTGGACCACGGCAACGGCCTGAAGAGCACCTACAACCACCTCGCCGCCATCGAAACTTCCGTGGGCGCGACCGTAACCGCCGGCCAGCGGCTGGCCGCGGCCGGAACCACCGGCAACTCCACCGGATGCCACCTGCACTTCGAGGTACTCCTGAACGGGCAGACCGTGAACCCGCAGATGGATGTAAGCCTCGCCCATCGCCTTGGTTGTCAGGGTCAGAGTCCTGATGTGCCCAGGAAGACGTGGCTGAAGGCGAAGAAGATGGTTGCGGTAACAGCCACGTAGAGCAGCGCGGTAATGATCCAGCCAAATTCGCCGACAACGCGGGCCGCGCCGGCGGGTACTTTGATGACTCCATGGGTGATGTTCCGGGCCGTGACCCAGACGAACAGGGGGAATCATTGCCGCCCAGACAATCATGCAGAAGGGGCAGAGGATGTGGATCGAGTACAGGCCTGGGACCATAGCCACACGACGAAGGCAAACCCCCCCAGCGTGACACCGGCCTGCAGCCCGGCCCAGTACCAGCGGGCGAAAGTTGCCCCCCCGGAAAGCAGCGCCATGCCCGTGGTGATGATGACGGCGAACGCCACGATCCCGATGAACATGTTGGGGGGAATCCGAAAACGGAACTCTGCCAGGTCTGCATGACCTGGCCGCAGGAAATCCAGGGATTGACGTCGCAGACGGTTTTGTAGCCTGGGTCTTTGAGTACCTCGAGTTTCTCCAGGACCAGGGCGCCGGAGGCGAGCCAGCCGATGACGCCGGTGATGACCAGGAGCCAGCCAAAGGGCTTGTCGCGGGTCATGCGGGGGGGAATATCCGGCCCAAGCTGGGCTGCGACTGAGGCAGCGCCAGGGTCTGAGGTGGTCACGTTCGCGGCGGATTTCGCGGTGCTGGTCATGGCAGAAGTCCTTTAGGTGGTCTGGTGGCGGGCTTGGTATTCATGATCCCGCAGCTGCGGTAGTGATCAGTGCCTTCAAGGTTCCTTTTTGCGAGATCCCCAGGATCCGGGCACTGACGCGCCTTCAGTGTCCAGGACCAGGGTGGTGGGCACTGCACGGGGGCGGGACGTACTCGGTCATGGCGAGGAGGATGCCGCCGTCGCTGTCATCGAAGCTGGGGGGGTAGTCGACCTTGAAGGTCCGTTCGAAGGCTTCGGCCGTCGCGGCGTCGTCGCGGACGTTGACGCCGTAGAACAAGACGCCTTGGTCTTTGAATTCGGTATGCAGGGCGGCCAAGTCCGGGGCCTCCGCCCGGCACGGAGCGCAGGCCGCGTACCAGAAATTGAGGACCACGACCTTGCCCGCCAGTCCCGGGCAGCAACCTTCTCCCCACTGAACAGCCGGCCCTCCAGAGACACCCGGGCACCGCGTGAGGCGGGCGGGTATTCGTTGACCGACCCGTCGCCGGCGATGTAGTTTTTGTCGTCTCCGGCCTTGGCCTGCTGGGCCAGATCGTCCGGGGCTGCACAGCCGGCGAGGGCAAGTACTGCCGCGCCCATGCCCAGGATGGTGCGGCGGCCGGGGCGCCGCAGCGGTTCTGGTTGGTTGATCATGCTCTCAGTCCTTGCTTGTTGTGTCTGTGTGCGGGGGTTGCGGTGGCTAGATGTACTGCCCGGGCAGTACAGCTAGACGGGCATCAGGAACGTCCCTGCCAGGTTCTGCAGCTGGTAGATCCATTGCACCCAGACCCCCCCGGTAACCATCAGGATGCCCAGGAGGATGAGCATGACGGCGCCGCCGATGTTGACCGCCCGAATGTGCTTGCGGACCACGGTCAGGACCTTTGAGACCCAGTTCAGGCCCAGGGCCACAAGAACGAAGGGGATGCCCAGCCCCCCCAGGCAATAGATGAAGGCCAGCAGTGCCCCCCCGCGCCAGGCGCTGCCCGCGGTGACGCTCAGGCTCAGCACGGCGCTGAGTGTCGGGCCATGCAGGGGGTCCATCCGAGACCGAAGACGATACCCAGAAGTGGGGCGCGGAGAGTCCGCCGCGTCCTGGACTCTGGAATTTCCGGGTTTGCTGGAGCCAGGAGAACCGCCCGAGCAGGACCAGGCCCATGATGATGACCACCACGCCCAGTCCCCTCATGAGCGGGTCCTGCCAGCGGATCAGCCAGGAGCCGATGGCTCCGAAAGCAGCCCCCGTAGAGGGTGAAGACGGCGCCGAAACCCAGGATGAACAGTGCCACCCCCCGAGAGGACGCGCCGCCTGTTCCGCGGCTGCGTTGGTCGGTGAGCCTGAGACGAAGCCAGGTAGCCGGAACCAGCGGCAGGATGCACGGAGAGAGGAACGACACCAGACCTGCTGCGGCGGCCAGGGGCAGCGCCAGGATCAGGGCCCCCGGAGGTCACCGTCGAGGCAAAGTATTCACCAATGTCCAACGATTCAGTCCTCGTCCTTGCGCGCGGCGGGGGGGAAGAGTATTGTGCCCAGAATCAGCAGGCCCACTCCGCCGACGACGAACACGTCAGCCAGGTTGAAGGTCGGGAACCATCCGGTATGCAGGTAGTCAACAACCCCCCCTGCCCCCCCGTCCATCCGGTCCACGAGGTTACCCAGGGCGCCACCGAGAAGGAAAACAGCGCCGGCGCGGGAAAGCCTGCCGAACCGGGGGACCGCACGGAACAGGAATACCGCCAGCGCTGCGACGATCACTGCCGTCGCAACGACCACCACCCATGGGGCAAGGTCGCGCCGAGGCTTAACGCCACACCGGTGTTATAGCCGAGCTTGAGGTTGAACAGACCGAAGTCCAGTACCCTGCCATCACCTATTGTCTCGACCACAACGGTCTTGACCAGCAGGTCAACCGCCGCCAAGGCGAGGGCGCCGAGCCCGAGGACGGCCCGTCCTGTCCGCGGCCGTCGGGTGCTCGTGGCACTCATGCGGAAACCCGGGAAGTGTCCGACAATACCGGTGTGGGATTTCCCGTCCGCGATGCCTTGATGCGGCCGGCGCGGACGCCATTGCCGATCACCACGATTTCGGCCAGTTCGTGGATCAGAACAACCGCGGCCAAGCCGAGGATCCCGAACAGTGCCAGCGGGATCAGGACCGCGATCAAAAGAAGTGACAAGCCCACGTTCTGCAGCATGATGGACCGGGTCCTGCGGGCGTGGTCCAACACCTGCGGCAGGTGGTTCAGGTCCTCGCCCATCAGGGCGATGTCCGCGGTTTCGATCGCGACATCGGTGCCCATGGCCCCCCCATCGCTATTCCGGTGTCGGCGGTGGCCAGCGCCGGAGCGTCGTTGACGCCGTCACCGACCATGGCAGTGGGCTGGTGGGACTTCAGGGTCCGGATGATCTCGGCCTTGTCTTCCGGACGAAGGTCGGCATGGACCTCGCTGATGCCGGCTGCATCACCCAAGGCCGCGGCGGTGATCGCGTTGTCCCCGGTGAGCATGGCTGTGGTGTACCCGGAGGCGCTAAGCCGGGCAATAACGTCCCGGGCTTCGGGACGAAGCTCGTCGCGGACTGCCACGGCACCGATGACCTCGCCGGCAGATTCGATGAGGACAGCGGTGGCGCCGGCTTTTTGCATTCTTTCCACGTCTGCGGCCAGCGGGCCGGGGGGGTTGATCCAGCCGGGGGGGCGACCCAACCGAACGATCCTGCGCTCGAATCGGCCTTCCAGTCCGGCACCTGGCACGGTGTCGACGTCGGTCACCTCGGCTCGTGTGGGGGGGGAAGCGGCGAGGATGGCGCGGGCGAGGGGGGGTGTTCGCTGCGGGCTTCCAGCCCGGCTGCGAGGGCGAGGACCTCTTCGCGGTCCGCGGTGCCGGCAGTAGAGACATCTATGACTTCTGGCTTGTTCCGGGTCAGGGTGCCGGTCTTGTCCAGGGCGATGGTGCGGATCTTGCCGAGGGTTTCGAGGGCGCCGCCGCCCTTGATGAGCACACCGATACGGCTGGCCGCGCCGACGGAGCGACGACGGTGACAGGGACGGAGATCGCCAGCGCGCACGGGGATGCGGCCACAAGGACGACAAGGGCGCGTTCAAACCACAGCAGTGGTTCTCCCACGATGAGACCGAAGGCAATGATCAGTGCCGCGGCGATCAGGATGCCGGGGGGGACAAGTTTCTTTGCGATGTTGTCCGCCAGACGCTGACCGGGGGGGCCCTTGCGGGACTGTTCGGCCTCGACGATGTGCACGATCCTGGCCAACGAGTTGTTCTCTGCCGTGCTGGTGACTTCGACTTCCAGCGGTCCGGTGCCATTAATGGACCCAGCGTAGACTTCGCTGCCGGGTCCTGCCTCGACGGGCACGGATTCGCCGGTCAGTGCCGAGGTGTCCAGAGAGGTACGGCCGGTGATGATCTGACCGTCGGTGGCCAGCCGTTCGCCCGGACGAACGATCATCCGGTCTCCGGGAACGAGCTCACCGGGGTCGACAGTGACCTCGGCCCCCCCGCCGCGCAGGACGGTTGCTTCGGCCGGAACCAAGTCCAACAGGGACCGCAGACCGCGCCGGGTTTTGGCCAGCGAGTATTCCTCCAGACCTTCGGAAATTGAGTAGAGGAAAGCGAGCATCGCCGCTTCCTCGAATTCGCCCAGCGCTACCGCGCCGGCGGCGGCGATCGTCATCAGTGTGCCGACGCCGATCTTGCCCTTGACCAGGCGACGAAGTGGAAGGAACGAAAGTCCATGCCGCGACCAGCAGCGCCCCGATTTCCAGTACAAGGCGCAACCAGTCCGGCCCACCCGTCAGTGAAAGGATCCACGCGGCCAGGAGCAGCACACCAGCGATCGCTGCAGCCCTGATCTCTTTGATCTGCCAGAACCCAAGCGCTTCCTCCGCTTCCTCTGCCGCGGTTTCTGGCTTGTCGTCACTGCAGCCGCAGGCGTCACTCATCGAGTGTTCTCCTTCATCAGTTCTACGTTAGCCAGCACGACGCTGGTGCTTCCGTTGCCATAGTTCGGGCAGAGGCTGACCGCGTTGCCGGTCGCGGCAAGCAGGACCTCGGCCTGAGCGAGCATGTCCATCAGTTCCGGACGTGATAGCGAGTAGTACACACTGCGGCCCTGGGCGCGGCCTTCCACGAGGCCACAGTCCCGCAAACACGCCACATGCGCCGAGACCGTCGACTGTGCCAGACCCAACTCCCCAGTGAGGTCACCGACTCGAACCTCCCCGCCGGCCATCCGCTTCACAATGGCCAACCGTGTGGGATCACCGAGGGAATGAAACAAAGCGGCGGCAGGGTCAAGCTCCCCCACAATCACCTGAACTAGCAGCATCAATCGTCATATGACGATGATAGCGTACATTTCCGCTGCTACCGGATCATGGCACCGAGAGCGCCGCACCAAAACAAATCCGTCATGCGGCACCGCGGTTTAGCCTCTCCGAGTCCCAAGAGGAAGGCTGAGAGTGAGGACTGGTTGACTGTGGCTCCGATAAGGCACCGGCGATGGCCGGACCCCCGCGATCAGACCGAGCCCGCGAGCCAGCCAATGCGTGTCCTTGGCCAGCTGTGACGATGGTCAGGCCTTCGGTGGTGTTGTGGATCGCGAAGTCCCCCAATCGGGGTGGCACCGGGCGCCGGGGAGCCGACAGCGTAGGCTGATCCGATGCCAGGGCCTTCGTCGGGGTTATGCAGGCCGAGGCCGATGGCGATGAGCAAAGCCAACGTGCTGGGCGGCAAGGCGCTGGGCTACCGGTGCTGCTGAGGTCCTGGTGCCGGCGCATCCATACATCGGCGCCTTCGGGGACAAGTTCTGCGATGAGGGCGGAGAGGAAGCCACCAGTGAGGGTGGTCCTGACTTGTCCGCTGGTTGACGATCCGGCGGTAGACAATGAACTCATGAGGATTGAACTACTCCACATCGATGAATGTCCCAATACCGCTGAAACCCAGGAGCGCCTGGAAGCAGCCCTGAGGATCCTGGGACGTAGCGACCTTCTCGTGCATATGCGGCAACTGAGCTCCGCCTCGGAGACTACGGACACGGAATTCGCCGGTTCTCCAACCATCACCGTCGATGGCAACGATATATTCCCGACCGGCGCTGTCGCTAACGACCTCGCGTGCAGGGTATACGCCACGCCAAATGGACTTGCGGGCCTGCCGACCCTCAACCAAGTTACCGAAGCCCTGAAAACCCATGGACTCTGACACTTCCGGCACATGCTCCTGCTGCGGTAGGACGATGGCCCGAAAAAAGCTTCATGCCTTGGGCGCAGGCACGGCATACATCTGCCGACGCTGCGGCTTGTGGGTTGCCCTACGACTTACTCCGGATCCTTCAGACTCAAACTGACCTTCACGGAAAGGCTTGACCATAGGAAAGGTACATATGGGCGGCAGCAACGGAGCATCTGGCCAAGCAAAAACGCCGAAGGCGACGGACCTGACGGCCGTCGCCCAGGACTACCTGAAGTTGATTTGGTCCGCGCGGGAATGGTCCGACGAAGCGGTCACGGTGGGCCTTGTCGCGGAGCGACTCGGAGTCAGCGCCTCCACCGCCTCTGAAGGCATCCGCAAATACACGGCGCAGGGGTTGCTGACGCACGCCCGCTACGGCGGAGTGGGACTCACTCCAACGGGGGGGAGGAATACGCGCTGGAGATGGTCCGCAGGCACCGGCTCCTGGAGACTTTCCTCGTAGAAAACCTCGGCTACCGCTGGGACGAAGTCCATCATGAGGCTGAAGTGCTCGAACACGCAGTTTCGGATAGATTCATCGCCAGGATCGATGCGCTCCTTGGTCACCCACGCCACGACCCGCACGGCGATCCGATCCCATTACCGGGCGAACATCTGGACCGGTCCGACGCGGTGCCGTTGAGCGCGGTGCAGCCCGGGGGGGATGCGGTGATCATTCGGCGGGTGTCGGATGAGAGTGCCGAGATGCTCCGCTACTTCGCCGGACATGGCCTCACCCCGGCACGCAACTCATCGTCGGTGAACGCAAGGCCTTCGCCGCCGGTATACCTGTTCGTCTCGCTGGCTCCGGGAAAGACGTCGCCCTTGGTGGCCAGGCGGCAGCGGCCCTCTGGGTAGTACCGTGGCCCAAGGTTAGGATGGGCCGGCTTCCGGGTCCGGGTCTCAGGATTGGCCGCTGAGGGTGAGCGTGATGAGGACGATGTTGAGACCGACGATCAAGGTGGCGCTGGTCCAGCCGGCGATCTTCAGGGCTTTGCCATCGGTGTGGATGCCCATCACGTCACGTTTGCCGGTGAGCCGGATCAGCGGGATCAGGGCGAAGGGGGGGATGCCGAAGCTGAGCAGCACTTGGCTCAGTACCAGGGCCAGGGTCGGTTCGATGCCTGCCCCCAGAATTATCAGCGCCGGTATGAGTGTAATGACCCGCCGGGTCAGCAACGGGATCCGGACCTTCAAGAGTCCGCCCATGATCGTCGCGCCGGCGTAGCAACCGACCGAGGTTGAGGCCAACCCTGATGCCAGCAGTCCGATGGCGAAGATGACGCCGATGGCTGGTCCCAGTGCCGAGGTCACTGCTGCGTGGGCTCCGTCGATGGTGTCGGTTCCCTCGATGCCGCGCAGGCTGGACGCGGCCAGCAGCAGCATTGAAATGTTCACCACACCAGCGAGCAGCAGAGCGCCGACGACGTCGAAACGGGTGGCCCGGATCAGGCGCGTCCGCACGACCGGATCCTCGGAGAACCCATGCCGGTCCCGTGCCAGGGCCGAGTGCAGGTAAATCGCGTGCGGCATGACAGTGGCTCCGAGCATGCTCGCCGCCAGCAGGACCGTGTCGGTGCCCTCGAAACGAGGAACCAAACCGCCCAGGGCGGCTCCGCCGTCAGGGGGGGGATTGACGAACAAACCGGACATGAACCCGACAGCAATGATTCCAAGGAGCACCAGAATCGCGTACTCAAAGGAACGCTGGCCCCCCGGTGGGACTGCAGCGCCAGGAGCAGCATGGAAGCCACGCCAATGATGACTCCGCCGGCCAGCAACGGAAGGCCAAACAAGAGGTTCAGGCGACGGCGCCGCCGATCACCTCGGCCATGTCCGTGGCGCCAGCGACGATTTCCGCCTGCACCCAGTACAGCCGTCGCCGCTTCGTCCCGAGCCTTTTGCCCAGGATCTCGGGAAGGCTCATCCCCGTGGCCAGGCCCAGCTTCGCCGATTGGTACTGCACCAACACAGCCATGGCGTTGGCCACCACCAAGACCCACACCAGCAGATACCCGTAGTTCGCACCAGCTGTGAGGTTCGCCGCTACATTGCCGGGGGTCCACATAAGCGATCGCAGCAACGAAGGCCGGACCAGCAGCAGGAGCCGGGACCACACCTTCCGGGGCGCAGGGCGGGTATCAAGAGCGGGTGCAGCCATCATCAGTCCTCATCATCGGGGGGGCGTTCTGATACGAGAATAGAGGAAGTTAGGCATACCGAAAAGTAGTTATTAGGGGGGGAGCCGATAAAAACAGGTTTTAGTTGTCGGCGATGTGGAAACCTGCCGGGGGGGCTTCGACACCCGGCGGGTCGTACTCCGGCGGGCTTCTTGGGCCGCGGGCTCTCGGAGTTCTTCGGCCCGTATCGGGTTGCGCAGCGAGGTTTGTAGACGGCCGGCACGGTCGCTGGCAGCAGCACAACGAGGGACCTGCCGGTGTGACGCAGGCCGGGGGCATGCGCTTGCGGGTCATGACAGGGTCCGGCGCGATCCACGCCAGCGGGTCGATGGTGGTCGTGCAGGATAGGCAGGGGGGGGTCGGCGCAGTAACGTCGAAATGAGGGTGGCCAGAAGCGCCGGGCAGGCGTTTTCACAGCGGGGGGGCAAGGCCTCGGCGCAGAGTGGTCGTGCATCCCGGCGTGATGTTCGCATTCTTCGGCGCAGACCCTGCAGGCGGTCCGGCAGCTTCGAGCAGGGACCGGACGATACCGGTATTGGTAGCTGTTTGGCGGTTGATGATGGTCCCGGTCGTTTGGCAGATATCGGCGCAATCGAGGTCTGTGCGGATGCAGGCCGCGAGATCGGCGACCATGTCCTCACCAAGGCACGCGTCTGCGCAGGCGCTGCACGCTTGGCGCATTCCAAGCTGGCGGCGATACATTCCGCGAGTTTCTCGCTGTCCGTCCCGACAGCGGCTTTTGGGTGGGAACGGATCATCGCGCGGATGTGGTCATGGCCAGCTTCTGTTGTCGGTGGTGTGATGGCCGGCGACCCGCCATCACACCCACCCTAGCCCCGGCATCTAGGCACAAGAGAGGCCTACCTGGCCTCTCTTGCCTTGGCAGAACTGAGGCCTCAGGCGGCGTCAGCGGGGGGCGGTAGCTCGTGCCGCCGTCGGTGGAGACGACGATCCCTTCAGGGGGGGTGGCGGCCCAGATCCAGGGGGTTCCCGTCGGCGCCTTTGAGGGCCGCTATGGCCAGGACTTCGCCGTCGATGCGTCCCTTCTTCGTCCAGGTCGCGCCGGCGTCGGCCGAATAGTAGGTGGTCCCGTCGGGTGCAACACCTGCCGCTTCCTCCGGGGCGGCGAAGGCGGCGTACTGGATCACCGGACCAGTCTGGAGGAGCTTCCAGGTGGCTCCACCGTCGGTGGAGCGCTGGATTCCCTCTGTGGTGGTACCCAGCACGGTGTCGCTGTCGGTGTGCCCGGCCAGGCTTGCCGGGGCGAACATCGCCGCCACGGTGTTCCAGGTTGTCCCGTCAGCTGCTTCGCAGTTGCCCGTCGAAGGCGATGATCCCGGATTTGCTGGTGGTCAGGGCGTGGAAGTCGGATTCACCCTGCCGTGAGAGTTTCTCCCAGGTCTGTCCTCCGTCCGTGGATTTGATCAGCCCGAGGGGGGGGTTGGGCAGGTCAGAGCCCGGGCCGGGGGGGTGCCCGGAGGCGTAGAAGATGCCGTCCTTCCCTGCGGTGAAACCCATCAGGTCGTTGGTGCCGCCGATCTTGCTGGCAGGCTGTTTCGTGACGTCGAACAGCCCGTCATGGGTGGCCAGCAGTATCTGGCTGGTGTCGTCGTTAACGCTCAAACCGTGGACATGGCCGCTGGCAGGGCCTTGTCGCTCAGTTCGATGGACGGAGCCGTCGAGGACGGGGGGGGCTGGCCGGGGGGGTGCAGGCGGACAGGCGAGGAGCACCGCGGCGCCGGCCGCGAGGCTCCGGTGCGCGTACGTGTGGAAGTGAGAGATTGCATGGGAGAGCTCCAGGTTGAGTCAGAAGGGTACGCGGAAGCCCCCCCGGGCCTCCCGTCAGGGGGAGAGGCCCGGGACCACGCAGGGTTTGTTTAGAGAGCGGCCAGCAGCGTCTGCATTTCTTTGATCTCCGCTTCCTGGGCGCTCACAATGTCCTTGCTGAGCTGGACAGCCTCGGCATCCCTGCCGTCCGTGGTTTCTGTCCTGGCCATCGTCACTGCACCTTGATGGTGGGCGATCATCTGCGTCAGGAAAAGTTTCGCGGCCTCGACGCCTTGGGCGGTGTCGAGCTTGGTCATGTCCTCGGCGCCCATCATGCCGTTCATGCTGTGCCCGGAGGCCATCTGCGTCGGCTCACCCCCAACTCTTCAACCAGCCGGTCATCTTCTCGATCTCCGGGCCCTGTGCCTCCTTGATACGAGTGGCCAGTGCCGTGACCTCGGCGGGGGGGATGTCCTGCTTCTTGAGGATCATGTCGCTCATCTCCACGGCCTGTGCGTGGTGCGGGATCATCATCTGGGCGAACATCACGTCAGCGGAGTTATGGTCCGCCGCCGCGGCCGGGCTTGAGGCGCTGGAGGAGCTGCCGTGGTCCATTCCCGGCATGGACGTTGCGGAGGAACCGGAACCGCCGGATGCGCCGCAGCCGGCAAGGGCAAGCGCTGCGGCGACGGCTGTCACGGCAACAGGCAAGAACGTCTTCGTATTCATGAAATCAGGTCCTTCATAAAGAATTTAGGGGGGGCGCAAAGACGCCCGGAATTAAAGGTGGTGGGGTGCATCAGCTACGGAGCGGTCATCCCTGAAAGGGGGGGCTGACGGGCGCCAGGAAGGTCACGGCCGGGCCGGGCCGGGCCGTGCCCGGGCGGACGGGACGGCTACGTTCTGCTGATGGACAACTCACCCGGCGAAGGACTGCCGGGACGGTAGGACCAGGGGGCGCGATCGGTGATGGTTGAGGCCGCGGACTGCCTTGTGATGGAGGTCGTTTCAGTGGCGCCGGTGCTGCCAGGCCCCCCCGGTCGCGACCGTGGGTGTGCAGGCGGTGTTCATCGAGTGCTGGCTTGAGCAGTTCCCGGAGCAGGAGCATTGGGCAAAGGAGGCTGCAGGGGACAGTTCCTGCGATGCATGCTCCGTCGATGGGGCCAGATGAGCGCCGTGGCCGGATGCTTTGCTTCCGGAGGCGGGCAGAGTCTGCCCGGCACTCTCCGGCAGGCCCGTGGAAACCGTCGCGCTTGAGTGTTCCGAATGGGTGCCGGTCATGACGTGCATGCCCAGGATTCCGGTGATGATGGCAAGGACAGCGGTCAGAAGTGCTGTCGTGAGCAGGGCGGAACCGGCGATGGTGCGGTGCGTGACCATCCTGGTCCTCCTCCCTGGGTACTGGTTGTTTCTAGGCTACCGGCACCAACGCCTGGTCCTCGTGGGACTGGTGCGTCGGTGCCGGTGGCACCACTTAGGTCAACGAACCTCGGAGGGGGGGTTCAGTTTCACCCGGCGAAGCAGCTGGGCGTTGAGGGCGACCACGATTGTGGAAACCGACATCAGCACCGCCCCGGCCGCGGGGGGGACAGCACGATCCCGGCGAATGCCAGGACGCCGGCGGCCAGCGGGACGGCGATGACGTTGTACCCGGTGCCCATACGAGGTTTTGCCACATTTTGGTGTAGCTCGCCCGGGACAGATCCACCATGGACAACACCGCCCGGGGGGGGTCGTTGCCGGCCAGGATCACCCCCGCCGATTCCATGGCCACGTCAGTGCCGGCGCCGATGGCGATGCCGACTTCTGCCCGGGCCAGTGCCGGGGGGGAGTCATTAACCCCGTCCCCCGACCATGGCCACTTTCAGGCCACGGGCCTGCAGCTGGGCGACCTGCTTGTCCTTGTCCGCCGGGAGCACTTCAGCGAAGACCTCATCAATGTTCAGTTCCGTACCCACGGCCGTCGCAACCTGAGACGCGTCGCCGGTGATCATGGCAACTTTGATGCCCCCTGCTCTGCAGCGCCGCCACGGCCTGCCGGGATTCCGGACGGATCGCGTCCTCAAGACTGACCGCACCCAATATCCTCTCCCCGTCGATGACGTGCAGCACGGCCGCGCCACGGCCCATCCATTCACGGGTTGAAGCGGCCAATGCCTCAGGTTCGGTGAGTCCCAGTTCGCGCAGCAGTGCCGGGCCGCCGACCTGGACAACGCGTCCATCGACCGTGGCGCGCACGCCCCGTCCGGTCAGGAGGAGAAGCCCGTCGCATGTGGCAGAACCAGGTCTTTGCCCCCGGGCAGCCCGGACGATGGCCCGCGCCACGGGGGTGTTCGCTGTCGGACTCCACTGCCGCTGCCAGGGCCAGCAGCTCATCCTTGGAACCCTCATCGATAGTGGCCGTGTTCCTGACCTCGGGTTCGCCCTTGGTCAAAGTGCCGGTCTTGTCGAACAGAACGACGTCGATGGTGCGCATCCGCTCGAGGGCGATGCGGCTCTTGATCAGAACCCCCCCGGCCTTGGCGGCCTGCTCAGTGGAGATCGCTATCACCAGTGGAATTGCCAGGCCCAGAGCGTGCGGGCAGGCGATCACGAGCACAGTCACGGTGCGCGTCACCGCTTCAGGCAGGCTTCCGAGCAGGATCCACGCGATGAACGTGATGACACCGGCGATGGTGGCGAAGTAGAACAGGAACGCTGCTGCCCGGTCCGCGAGGGCCTGGGCCTTGGAGGAGGAAGCCTGCGCTTCGGCAACCAACCGCTGAATGCCGGCCAACGCCGTGTCATCCCCAACGGCACTGACCGTGACCCGGACGGTGTTATCGGTGGCTACGGTTCCGGCCACCACCTGCTCACCCACGGAGCGGAGCACCGTCTTGGATTCACCGGTGATCATGGATTCATCGAACTCGGCCCGCCCATCAACAATGGTGCCGTCGGCGGGCATCCGGGCCCCGGACCGGACAAGGACGACGTCCCCGATCTTCAGTTCGGACACCGGGACGGTTTCCACACCACCATCGCTGACGCGTTCGGCTCATCCGGGAGCAGTGCCGCCAAGGCATCCAAAGCCCCCCCTTGTGCGGAGCCGAGGGCCCGCATCTCGATCCAGTGTCCAAGCAGCATGATCGCCACCAGCAGAGCCAGTTCCCACCAGAAGTCCAGATCGAAGTTCCCGATCCGCAAGCTGGTCGCCCAGGACGCGACGAACGCGACGGAAATGGCCATACTGATCAGCAGCATCATGCCCGGCTGCCGGTTCTTCAGTTCATTGACGCCGCCCTTGAGGAACGGCATGCCCCCCCGTAGAGGAAGATCACCGTTCCCAGAACGGGTGGGATCCAGGCCGAGCCCGGGAATTCGGGTGGCATGAACCCCACCAGATGCCCGAACATCGGGCTGAAATACACGACAGGGATCGACAAGGCCAGGGTCAGCCAGAACCGGTCCTTGAACATAGCGGTGCTGTGCCCGGCATGCTGGCCATGACTGTGCACCGCGTGATCGCCCCCCGGCGTCATGCCCGGCGGGGGGGTGGGCGTGGTGCCCATGTTCAGTCATTGCTGTCCCGTCGGCCTGCGGCGGGGCGGTTGCCTCCAGGTCAGCTTCGCTGACCGGTGAAGGGCGGTGATGGTGATGGTCGTGCTCTGTCATGACGAGCTCCTCCAGGTATGGCTGCGGCTTCGCAAGGAGCGGCGCAGGCCATGTGTGGGTTCGAACTAGTTGGTCAGGCTGTATCCAGCCGACGTGACGGCGTCCCGGATGGCCGTACGTGTGGCTGATCCGGAAACGATCAAGCGGGAAACTCCGCCGGGGGGGACCAGTTCAACGGTTGCTGCGTCGACGCCGTCCACGGCGTTGACTGCTTTTTCAACGCTGGCTTTGCAGCCGCCGCAGGTCAGGCCTTCCAGGGAGTACCCGACACCGGCCGGGCTTTGTTCGAGGGTCTGGCTCGCTTCGGTGGAGCAGCACCCGCAGGCCGACGAGGAGGCGGAAGTGAGGGGGGGCAGTTCGGTACGTGATGGTGTTTGCATGTCAGGTCCATTCAGTGCAGAAGATGCGATGGCGCTGTGGTTGAACGGTTGTAAAGAGGAACCCAAGGGCCTTCCGCGACATACCACTCACTGACAACACCATCAATATACCCCCAGGGGGGGTATCTAGCGCAAGCGTGATTCACGCCGGCTGCGGGGGGGCAGTGCGAGAAGGTGAGTTGATCCTTCCCGGTGCTTTCTGCAATTATCTGCGTATGAATGCAGATAAGCAGGAGTGCGTGTTATCCCCGGACAGCGACTACGTTGAGCTGGCCGTGGAGGTCTTTTCGATGCTCGCGGACGCAACCCGCGTCCGGCTTATTCTTGCTCTCCGTCACGGCGAGCTGCCTGTGAACGCCTTGGCCGAAAAGACCGGCAAATCCGCAGCAGGAGTATCTCAGCATCTGGCCAAGATGCGTCTTGCCCGGCTGGTCACGACGAGGCAGGAAGGCACCAAGGTCTACTACCGGTTGCAGGACGGGCATGCCTGGGAGCTCGTCGCCGCCGCAATCCATCAGCCGAGCACACTCTCGGCACCGCACCCCATCACCGCCTCCGCCCCCCACACCGACCAGGAAGCGTCAGGACAATGAGCGACCACGCCCACAGCCACCCCGAGAAAGACCACGACCATCATGGACACGGACACCGCGTCGATGGGCACTACGGCGGAGTCCGCGCTTGGATAACGCACCTTTTCACCCCTCATTCCCACGATCCAGCCGATTCCACGGACAAGGTGCTGGAATCCAGCCAACAAGGAATCAGGCAGTCAAGATCTCCTTGGTCGGGTTGGGAGCGACAGCACTGTTCCAGCTAGTCATCGTCCTGATCAGCGGCTCGGTAGCGCTTCTGGCCGACACCGTCCACAACTTTTCCGATGCGCTCACCGCTGTGCCGCTGTGGATCGCTTTCCTGCTTGGCCGCCGCGCCGCGACCAAAACCTACACCTACGGCTACGGCAAAGCCGAAGACCTGGCCGGACTCTTCATCGTGGCCATGATCGCGCTGTCCGCGATCGTCGCAGCGGTCGAATCCATCCGCCGCTTCGTCGAACCCCCCCAGCCGGTGCAAAACCTGGGCTGGGTCCTCGCCGCCGGCGTTGTGGGCTTCCTCGGTAACGAAATAGTGGCCATCTACCGGATCCGCGTCGGGAGGGCCATCGGATCCGCAGCCTGGTCGCAGACGGCGTCCACGCCCGCACAGACGGATTCACTTCCCTCGCTGTCGTCGCAGGAGTCATTGGCATATGGCTCGGATTCCCCCTGGCGGACCCCATCATCGGGCTACTCATATCAGCGGCCATCGCCGTCCTTCTCTGGGGGGGGACCGCCCGCGACATCGGCCGCAGGCTCATGGACGGCGTCGATCCGACCCTGACAGCGAAACTTACCGCTGCGCTGGAGGAACAAGGCCACGCAGAAGCTACACCACGGCTACGCTGGTCCGGCCATGCTCTGCACGCAGAAGTGAGCGTACCCGTGAACCAGACCGTCGCAAGCACGACCGAACTGGCCCGGCAAGCCGCAGATATCGAACAGACCGTCCGCGCCGCCCTGCCCAACGTCGGACAGGTCACGGTCGTACCCGGCTACAGGGCACACGACGATCAAGACGAGAGCACCCACGCGCTTTCGAACCGGAACGAATGAGCCTCACGTCATGGACGGCTACGTAATGCTCTGCTTCCTGTCAGGACTCGCGTCCTTGACCGCAATAACATGGCACGTCCGCGCCAGGAGACAACGCCTCCTTAGCCGGCTGCAAGAGAGAAACCGGCAATGGTCGGCCCGCTTCCGGGAGGACGCCGTAAACTCTCACGATTAGGGCACCTCCTCCGCGATCACAGAGTCGAGACCGGCAGAGAAACCGGACCCGGCACAGTTCCAAATGCCCCCCCAGCTCAGCAATTCATGCTGACAGTGTGCCAAACCCGGGTGAAATTCAGCTTTGAACCAGAAGAACTGGGCCACCACGTTTCCGAGAACTAACTTTGCCAACAGCTAAAGCCATCTTCACTCTGGCGGCATGACCAGCTCTGACCAGTCGGGGGGGACTGGGCCGGAACGGAACACACGAAGCCCGAGCGGCTCAGTTTCGAGCAGCCTGCCCCGACGGTTTAACCCCGTGGGCCTGTCAATATCCAGTGAATGTAGCCGTCCCATTTGGGTTCGGCCCAGATCCCGCCCGGGAGGGCATTGGGTCCGGGGGAACGTTCTGACGAGTTTCGCCAGGGCAACAGCAACCGGTGGTTGCAGGGCCCGCGGGATGGACTCGCTCATGGAATCTCACTCTGTTCATGCCGGCCACCTGTGCGGCCAACTCTTAGGAGTGGCGCAGAGTTACCACGTCACCGGTTGCTCAACAGAGAAACGCACTGGGGACTCGCCTTTGACCAGGTTCGCTGGTTCAGGGCTCATGACGGACATGGTGATCTGATCGATGAAGTCTTCGATATCCGCTTCGGGAGCACCCTCGCGGGGTTCCATGGGGCCGGGGGCGGCCAACTTCGAATCCGGTGATCTCTTCGTTCTCGTCCTTGCATACCAGCAGGGTCTCTTGAACTTCGTTCGCGAAGCCCTCGGCCGTCTCCTGATCCGTGAAGCCCTGGATCTCCAACTCGGCCGTCTTGTCGTCTTTCTGGACGTTCACTTTGAAACCAAGCATGTTGCTCCTTTGAGTGTTGCTGCGTCTAGTAGCCCTGCTGGACCGGCCGTCGCATGATCTGAACTGTGCTCCCGAGGCAGACCGCGCCGGAAGCGATCAGGATTACGGCGGAGGCGACGAGATACCACGTGCCGCCGGTGGTCAGGGCGCAGTAGAGGCCGTATACAAGGAAACCAGTCCCCCCCAAAAGCGCCCAGATCAGCGCTGCTTTCTTCTTGTTCATGGCCCCAGCCTAAAGGACCAGGACCAGAACGGGCGTTCGCTGCGCTTCGGACTGTAAAAGCCTTTCTTTGCCTTACATGTGGCTGGGTTGTTCTCCGTACAAGGCCACTGATCGTAGCCGTCCGGGGGGGCCCGACCCGTCAACCCACGCAACCGGGCAATCCCACGCGGTCGCTGCGCTCCCTTATTTCGCGGGATTCCCCCGGTCACTCTTCGGGGGGGTTGACTGCCCACTCGACCGGCTGCGTCAGTGGGGGCCTCGCACGGCGGGGCAGGAAGGAGGTGGCTACATGAGCATCGACGAAGCGATCAAGCTCGCGACTTCGGTCGTGAGCTTGATGACAGCTGTCATCGCTCTACTCTCCATGCGGAACGCGCGCTTAAAGAGCAAACGCTCCCGAGCTGCAACTCGGAAGCGTAAGCGTAAAGCAAGGAAGTAGGTGTAGCTACGAAACCCGGTGGTCGTGACCGCAAGGTTGCGGCCACCGGCTCCTTCTCAGACTAGGTCCTACTCAACGATAAGGAAACCCTCATGGCTCCACTGACCATCGTGAACTTCGTTCTCTCGCTCACAGCACTGGGAGCGGCGATCCTGGCGTACCGCGCCATCTCCAAGGTCCCCCCCAAGGGAGACGGGAACTAGACCGGATCTCGGGGGGCGGGTCTGCCATACAGCGGCCCGCCCTACCGGGCCGGGTTGTCCTTCGGGCCGTCAGCTGTGTCGTTCATGATGTGCCCGATCGTGGCAGCGATCTGCCGTACTGCCTCAGGGTCTTCGGCCCACGAGCGCCCGGTGCGGCTGCAGGCACGGAACGAGGTCACCTTGGACTCATCGACCGTCTGCCGCAGATCCGCCCAGGCCGCCTCCAGCTCAGCCGACTTCCTGGCCGGTGCAGCCGCGGAAGGCCCGACTATTTTGCGGCGCCTGTTCAGAATGTTTCGCAGTCCCATTTGCCACCTACTTCTGACATAAGTGTCCCGCCTGGGATTGGGGGGGGAAACCAGGCGGGACATGTTCACCGTATCAACCCAGTCTGACAAGAGTCAGGGGGGGAGGAGCATGCTCGTGGGGGGGCTCGCACCCTTTGGGCGTCCACTGCGCTTCGCTCCGTGGCCGGCTGTTGGGCCCGGTCCCGACGTCGCAGAGCTCCGCCGTGCCCGGTCCTGTTGTGTCTACGACGTTTTTTGGCTGCTGTCCTTCGGATTCTATGTGTCCGCTGCACCCCGTCTAGCCCCTCCGCAGGCTCCGGGGGGGCCTGCGGTGCAGGAAATGTCCCTCCGGCGCTCCTGCGTCGCTTATTTCCTCCGGGAATTTCCCACACCTTGCCCACGGGTAGACAGGCCTCCGTCGGCCACAGCTCCGCAAGCTTCGCCAGCAGCCAAAAAACAACGGGGGGGAGAGGGGGGGAAGCTGGCCGGTCACCTTTGGTCGCCCCACCCACCACCTTTCTCGGCAAAAGAAGGAGCAACACCATGAACGCAATCAGCGTCCAGACGATCACCACAGAGGACACCGGCGAAACCATCCACGACGTGCCCTTACTCGTGGATTACCACATGAACGACGGCTACGACTGGATGGACGTCATCTCAGAACACGGCTGGGCCGTGATCCCCAGCTGGGGGATGCGACGGCTGGGACCTCGGCCAGTGGCCCTACGTCATGGTTGCCGGAACCCGCACCGCCGACGCGACCGGAAACCTGTTCGGCATGGCTACCTACTGCGAGGGCGACGTGAAAACGACGTTCTACCGGACCAAGGCCCGTTTCTGGGACGCAATCACCGAAGAGGCTTTTTCCCACTGGAAGAACGGGCAAGCCCAAGGCCCAGCAGACCTGCCCGAAGCCGCTGCAGAGCTTCCCAGCCGCTACCGCATCCCGCCCACGTTCCAACCAGCAGCCGCCGCCTAAGCCCTTCCACTCCTTGCCGGGCGGACCCCCCCCACCACCCGGCAAGGCACCAAACCAGCAAAGGACCAAGAACAATGACCGAAAACCGCGCCATCGCCAACAGCCCGGCCCAAGCCGTGGTCTTCCTCGAAACCCTCGCCGCAATCGTGGAGAAGTCTCCGGTCGCCTACAGCACCGACGGAGCCGAAGACCTCGCCGCCCACATACGCGGCATGGCTGCAGCCGTCACCACCGAGGCCAATGTGAACCCCGGCGAGCTGACCACCACCCGGCAATACGCGGCACTGGACTGGCACAACGAAGCTGTGGCCGTCCTGTTCGCCGCAGAACACCGCCCCCCCACGTTCCTCTAGCAGGAACTGAGAACCGATGTACTGCCCGGCCAGAGCCGGGCAGTACATCCCCACCACTTCAAAGGAGCCAGCACATGAGCAACGCCACCACAGCCCCCCCCAAAGGCATCACCGCCCTGATCTACCGCGACGCACTGGGCACGGACTTCTCCAATCAGGCATTTCCGCCCGCGTCATGGGGGGGGTAACCGTCATCGGCGAGGGCATCGACCCCGTTTTCGAAGCCACCGAGGAACGGCCCGCCGTCCGGCTCGTCAAAAACGACAGCTTCCACCGCGAAACCGTGACCCACGCCGAGCCAGTCGCCCCCAGACGACGAACCCGCCCCCGTGGTACATGTTCGGCGGCACGTTCATCTTCAGCAGCGACTCACGATTCCGACGCGCAGCCGGACAGTACGGAGCCATCCCGCTCCACGACCGCCGCGAGTAGCCCGGAGGGTGGCCGGTCTTTCGGGGGGG
>BBFS01000089.1 GCA_001313365.1 Paenarthrobacter nitroguajacolicus JCM 14115 | reverse complement strand
GTCAACCACATCGACAAGTGGAACTTCACGGTCCCCCCCTTCGTTTGCGGTGCCACTAACCTGGGTGAGGCCCTGCGCCGCATCAACGAGGCGCGGCAATGATCCGTTCCAAGGGCGAAGCCGGCACCGGCGATGTTTCCAACGCCACCGGCCACATGCGCAAGATCCGCTCCGAGATCGCCAAGCTCGCAGCCCTTCCCGAGGACGAGCTCTACGTTGCGGCCAAGGAACTGCAGGCCCCCCCGTACGAACTGGTCAAGGAAGTTGCCGCCACCGGCAAGCTCCCCGTGGTGCTGTTCACGGCCGGTGGCATCGCTACCCCCGGCTGACGCTGCGATGATGATGCAGCTCGGCGCCGACGGCGTGTTCGTTGGTTCGGGGGGGATCTTCAAGTCCGGCAACCCGGCAGAGCGTGCCGCCGCCGTCGTGAACGCAACCGCTTACTGTGACGATCCTGACGTGATCGCCAAGGTCTCCCGTGGGCTCGGTGAAGCCATGGTCGGCATCAACGTGGACGACATCCCGCAGCCCCCCCACCGCCTCGCAGAACGCGGCTGGTAAGGGCATGACCGATCTTGCTCTCGTTAAAACCGTTCACGGCCGCGGCCTCCGGAAGGACTGGGCTCAGCTGACCGGCCACACGGTGGAGGTGTGTTGATGGGGGACCATGTTCTCACCGGCGTGGTGGAGCAGGCGTCCGACGACGACTCCGTGCTGTGGATCGCCGCCGAAGGTCTCTCTACGAGGAAACTGTTCGATAAGTCGACGGGGGGGTACCAGGTCTGGGCCTGAGCAGCGCCCGCGACAGAGCCGTCGGGTCCGGTGACCCGCCTACGACGCGGATATTCGTACGGGCCACGCATGCGGACCGTCGATGCCCGGATGCGGGTGTCGTGATTGAAAAAGTGTGGCCGTCACCGATTGGAGTGTCAGCGGTCGTCTTCGGGGGGGCGGGCCGTGAGGATCCGGTGGGCGCTCTCCTGGAGGATGCCGAGCGACTCCTGGATCAGGGGTGATGCGATGCTGCCCCCTGCGCACCGCTGCCACGATGCGTCGCGCAGGCTTGCCTTTGCCGGTAATGCGGAGCCGGACCACGTTCTCGGCATTATGCAGCGGCGCCAGTCGCGGCAGGAGGCCCACGCCCAGTCCAGCGCCCACGAAAGCGATTTGGGTTTCCCACTCCACGGCCTCATGGGCAATGCGCGGTGTTACTCCCACGGCCGTGAACGCCGCTGTGAAGAGGGCGTGATAGGTGGACCCGGCTGATTCGGTGATCCACGGTTCGGACGCGAGTTCTTCCAGTGTGACCGTTTCCCGAGACGCCAACGGATGGTCAGCCGGAATGATCACGTCCAGGGGGGGTCATCGAGCAGCACCGTCTGTTCGAAGCGCGGATCGTCCTCAACATACGTGTCGGACTGCATGGCAACTATGACGGCAAGGTCGATTCGCTCGGCGACCAACAAGTCGAAGCAGCGGGCCGGATTCGCCTCGAGCACCTGTACCTCGAGCAGGGGGCGTGTTGTGCGCAAAGTAGCGGCTAGCGGAGCCAGCAACTGGGCCGCCGCCGTCGAAAATCCGCCGAGGCCGAAACGGGACTGTACCTGGTCGCCGGCCTCCATGGCTGCTGCGCGGAGGCGCTCCCATTCGGCGATAAGCGTGTCCGAACCAGCCACCAGAAAGCGGCCCGTGGCGGTCAGCCGCACACCCCGGCCGTCCTTGGTCAGCAGCTGCATTCCGAGCATCCGCTGGAGCTCGCGCAGCTGCGCGGAGACGGCGGAGGGAGAATAGCCGGTGAGCTCCGCGGTGGCACCGATGGTGCCGCAACGGGCAAAAACTCGAAGTGTGATGAGTCTCGCATCAATCATGCACCTATTGTGCACGGTTATCTTCTGAATCTTGCGCTTTTGTTGCGGATCAATGATCCCTAATCTCATGACTATAAGGATTTCGACAACGCCGCTCGCACCCCCCCACGCAGCCGTGGTCCCACGAAACACACATTTACCCCCCCACGCCTCCCGGGAGGAAATACATGTCTGCTCCAGTCTTGCCCCTCAACTCACGCGGAAAACTCGCTTCATCTTTGCCTGCAGAGCAGCTGGCGGAGATCAGCGAACTGTTCGAGTTCCGGCGCAAGGGATATTCCCTCGATGCGCCTTTCTACACCGATGCCACGATCTTCAAGATCGACATGGAAGCCATTTTTGGCCAGCATTGGATCTTTGCAGCCAGCATCGCCGAACTGCCGGAGCCGGGCGACTACGTCACCGTCGACTATGGTCCCTACTCCCTGATCGTGCTGCGCAATGACGACGGCGGCGTGAACGTCCTGCACAACGTCTGCCGCCACCGCGCGCCCGTGTCCTGACCGAGCCCGCCGGGTCAACAGGCAACCTGGTCTGCGGCTACCACTCCTGGACCTACTCCCCCCCGGAGGGCAACCTGATCCACGCCTCCGCGCCGGGGGAAACGAAGTTCGACAAGGGCTGCTTCGGCCTCAAGCGCGCCCACAGCCGCGTGGTTGCCGGACTGATCTTTGTCTGCATTGCGGACGAGCCGCCTACCGACTTTGACGAGACCTCCAAGATCTTTGAGCCGTACCTCGCGCCGCACGATCTCTCCAAGACGAAAATCGCCTACCAGCAGAACATCGTTGAAGAGGGCAACTGGAAGCTCGTCATGGAGAACAACCGTGAGTGCTACCACTGCGACGGCCACCCGGAGCTCGCTTGTTCCCTCTTCCCCCACTTGGGGGCCTGACGGAGGGTCTGATCCCCCCGCCCACCTTGAAGAGGTGTGGGACCGCAACAAGGAAGCACAGGCATCGCTCGAGGAGCGTTGCCGCCGCTACGGCCTTCCCTACGAGGTGGTGGAAGAGCTCGACACCCGCATTGCTGGAATCCGCATCTCACGGGAATCGCTGGATGGCGACGGCGAATCGTTCTCGCCCGATGGGCGCAGGCTCTCCAAGAAGCTGCTCGGCGATTTGCGGGACTTCCGGCTTGGCCGCTGCTCGATGCACCTCCAGCCCAACAGCTGGTTCCACTTCCAGAGCGACCACGTCATCACGTTCGGGGTCTTCCCCCCCATCAACGAACACCAGTCCCTGGTTCGCACCACGTGGCTGGTAGCCGACGACGCCGTGGAAGGCG
Source organism: Paenarthrobacter nitroguajacolicus JCM 14115 (assembly GCA_001313365.1). Next base: position 16,828 of record BBFS01000089.1, on the reverse strand, counting down.
TCGACTACGACCTGGAGAAGCTCACCTACACCTGGAAGCAGACCAACCTGCAGGACAAGGCCTTTGTGGAGCTGTGCCAGACGGGCGCCGGCAGCCCCGCCTATGAGCCCGGCCCTACATGAAGAGCGAATACCAGGTGGAGGCATTCATCAACTGGTACGTACAGCGCGTCCAGGAGCACTTGGCATGACGGAACTCCTCACTGAGACGTTAGTCCAGGAGCCACATCGTATTCGCGGTCTTGAAATGCCGTGGAACAGGGTCATGGGCAGCACCGAGGGACCCGCCAGCGCAGCACGTGCGTTGGGTCCTTGGCATCCGCAGGAGTTCATGGCCGAATGCGTCGAGATTGTTCCCGAAGTGGGCGGCATGATGACCTTCGTGTTCCGTCGCACCGATGGCGCACCCTTGGCGTTCCGTGCAGGCCAGTACGTTAATGTTGCCTTCCCGGTGAACGGCGAGGACGAAGATCCGGTGGATCGCAGCTACTCGCTGTCCAGCGCTCCCACCAAGCCGTGGACCTTCGACATCACAGTCAAGCGCGACGCCACGGGCCTGGTTTCACCGTGGGTACACGAGAACATCAAACCCGGCACCGTCCTGGACATGCTCGGACCGGTGGGGGCATTCCACTTGCCCGACGCCGACCGCCGGGCCCGGTATCTCCTGCTGGCCGCCGGTGCAGGCATCACTCCCATCATGTCCATGGTGCGGACCATTCACTCCCTGCCCGGACAGGCCGATGTGGTGGTGCTCTACCACGGGGCAGAGGCCGGAGGCTTTGCCTTCAACAAGGAGCTGGCCTACATCGCGTCCGTTGACTCGCGCATCAAGGTCTTCTACTCCCTGGGTGACCGCAGCAAGCCCGAGGCTGGGAAGGCCTCAGTGGAAGGCTGACGGCGGCAATGCTGGAGGAAGTTGCCCCCCCGACGCCAACGGCCGGCAGGTATATGCCTGTGGACCCGAGGGCTACCTGAACACCGCAACCGAGCTCCTGGGCAACGTGGGTGTGGACGATACTTCCATCCACATGGAATTCTTCACGGGAGATCGGCAGACGATCCTTGAGTACCAGGCAGAGCTCGCGCTCGCAGTGGACATTGCCGAGGAAATTGCCGAGGAAATCGCCGATTCCGCTGAGGACTACTACGAAAGCCAGCCCACGGCGTTCGGGCTCTACGAGCCCGGCTACGACGCGGAGGGGCCGCTGAAGGCTTCAGGGTTGCCGCTGGAAACTGTCGACCCGGACGCGCCCGAAGCGTCCGACGACGGTTCGGATGCGGGAGCGAAGGCCGATGCGCCTGATGCATCGAGCTTTGAAACAGTGGGAACGGGAAGCCTCACCTTGTCCTTCATGCGCACGGGCATCAATGTGCGCATCGACCCCACCGAGCACATCCTTGGTCCGGCCCAGCGTGCCGGGGGTCAGGATCGGCGCGAACTGCAAAGAGGGCATGTGCGGCTCCTGCAAGGTAGTCAAGCTTTCGGGGGGAAGTGGAAATGAACCACCAAGGTGGCATCCGCGCCCGTGAAATCGATGCGGGCAAGTTCCTGCCCTGCTGCTCCACCGCACAGACCGATATGGTGATCGACGCCTAGGACGTCTACCTGAGTCCCGCACTGTGGGCCAACGCAATGGCCTCAGTGCGGGACCGGACGTCAAGCTTCCGGAAGAGGTTCCGGAGGTGAAACTTCACAGTATTTTCGCTGATGCCAAGGTCAGCGGCAATCGAGCGATTACGCTGGCCGGCAGCCAGCAACTGAAGGACCTCAAGTTCCCTGCCGGCCAGCCCCCATTCTGCTACGTCCCCAGCGGGAGTCGACGGCGGATCCAACGGCAGCACCACGGAGATATCGCGCCCCAGCCCTGCATGACGTCCACGTTCATGGTCCCGTCCACGGCCTGCACACGTTGAAGCAACCGTTCAAGCGTGGGACCTTCAGGGGGGGAAAGCTCCCCCGCCGCCGTCGTCCCTGACATTGATCAGCAGGTTCTCTCCATCACAGTCCCATTGCGTCCGGACCCGATGAACATCAGACTGTTCGGCGATAGCCAGGACCAATCCTCGAACCACAGCCCTGGCGGCGTGGGCCACCTCGCCGGGCAGTGCCCTTCCGTCTGCAGGCGGTTCGATGAACTGGATGTCGATGTTGCTGAAATGCATGAGTGGCCTGAGGTCTTCCCGGAGCCTCTCGAACGCCTTGGCGACGGCTCTTCCGCAAGGTTGCTGGTGCGGTCACTGAGGTCCGGAGGCCAACCAGGGCTTTGGCGGTTAGATCGGTCACGAACGTACGGGCCGCGCGATCGTCCAAGGAGTTTGAACGTAACGCCGCGAGCACAGTTTCCAGGGTTGTTGAGTGCTGGTCCACCAGCTCGCCGGTGACGCGGACACGCTCCGCGGATGCGGCCCGGGACTCCAGAAGATACGACGGCGGAGCGTCGCTCACCTTCTCTTGGATGCGCCCCGCTGCAAGCTCCCAAAGGTAGGTCACCATCCGTAGGGGGTCCGCTGTCTTTATCTGCGGCAGTCTGCACCGGATCGGTGAGAACCAACAGGGCGTTGCTTGGTGGATAGCGGAATGCGAGGACGTCCCGCTGCTGACCGCCAATTATGGCGGACCCCCGCCACGGTCCTTCCCCCCCGTCCACTAAGACACGCAAGCGTTCCAATTCCGGGATGGAGACCCTGCTGACGATGTCCTCGGCGCCGGCCTTCTTCTGTGGGCGGCCGGTGCAGTCCTCAGTGAAGATGACCAAGCACTCGATGTCAGGAACGGCTGGGTGGCCGCGCGAAGCTCTTCGGCAATGCCATCAAGGGGGCTTTAGCAATGGACGCAACCGCATCGAGAAGGGGCCAGTGGAAGTCGTTGGGCTGGGGGCATGCCACCAAGCCTAAAGGAGTTCCAGCCAGCTGCCTACCCAAACGGGTGGTTATTACTGTCCATTTTTGGCGTTACCCCCCCTACCTGAAGTAACCGGAACAATCGTTGTAGGCCCCCCCTTGAGGGAATAGGCACCCACCTGCAAAAGGAGTGAAAGTGAACGTCACCGCAGAAACAGCAACAACCACCAGTGACGACGTAGCCAGTAACGTGTCCCTGATCCTGGGCGAGATGGGACACGCGGCCTCCCGCATTGATTACGCACAGGTGTCCCGCCTGGCAGACGAGATCAGTGGTGCTGAACGCGTCTTCCTCGCCGGAGCCGGTCGGAGCGGCTTGGTCTTACGGATGGCAGCCATGCGCCTCATGCACCTCGGAAAAACCGTCCATGTTGCGGGTGACACCACAACCCCGGCCATCAATGCAGGGGATCTGCTGATTGTCGCTTCCGGTTCGGGTACTACATCCGGGGTAGTCAAAGCGGCTCAAACAGCGCTCTCGGCGGGGGGGGCCCAGGTTGCGGCAATCACCACCAACCCATCGTCCCCCCCTTGGCTGGCCTTGCCCAAACGGTGGTGGTTATCCCCCCGCCGCCCAGAAGACGGACCATGGCTCAGATGTTTCGCAGCAGTACTCCGGCAGCCTCTTCGAACAGTCGCTCTTCCTGGTAACCGAGGCGTTTTTCCATTCTCTCTGGGGAGCCACTGACGAGCCCGCTGAGCAGCTCTGGTTGCGACACGCCAACCTGGAGTAGACCCGGTCAACACCCTGAGATCCGCGCAACACCCCATACCCACCCGATTCACCAACCATTCCAAAGAAGGAAACAACACCATGAAACTGCAAGTTGCACTCGACCTCCTCACCATCGAAGACGCCCTGGAACTCGCCGGCAAAGTAGCCGAGCACGTGGACATCATCGAGCTGGGCACCCCGCTGATCAAGGCCGAGGGTCTCTCCGCCGTCACGGCAATCAAGGAAGCCCACCCCCACCAAGATCGTGTTCGCGGACATGAAGACCATGGATGCCGGCGAGCTTGAAGCCGACATCGCCTTCAAGGCAGGCGCCGACCTGGTGTCCGTCCTCGGAACGGCGGACGACTCCACCATTGCCGGTGCAGTCAAGGCGGCACAGTCCCACAACAAGGGCATCGTGGTGGACCTGATTGGTGTGGCAGACAAAGTTTCCCGCGCCAAGGAAGCCCGCGCCTTGGGCGCAAAGTTCATCGAGTTCCACGCTGGACTTGATGAGCAAGCCCAGCCGGGTTACGACCTTCGTGGGCTGCTGAACGCCGGCGAAGAGGCCCGCGTACCGTTCTCTGTGGCCGGTGGAGTGAATGCATCAACCATCGGAGCTGTGCAGTTGGCCGGTGCCGACGTAGCGGTCGCGGGCAGTGCAATCTACAGCGCCGCTGATCCGGAACTGGCTGCAAAGGAACTCAAGGCAGCAATTCAGTAGTTCCTAGGGTTCTGTCCAACGCAGCTCGGCCTTTTCCACAAGCTCAGTAATCCAGGGCCGTTGCGCACGGTGGAGTGTCAGGCCCTCCGGAAGTCCCTGCACCTGGGATGTAGAGCCGGTGACATCAATGGTGATGCGCCCGCTCCCCCATGCGGGCATTGCTGATGTGCAGGTCACCGTAAGATTCCGGCAATACCGGATCCAGCCAGACGCCGCCCAGGGAAATGTGGGCGTCGTAACGCATGAGTCCGGTGATCAGCTGGATGGGAGTGGTGGCAGCCCATGCCTGCGGGGAGCAGGCAGTCGGATACGGCACGGGCTCCCTGAACTGTCCGCGGTCAAAACCGCAGAACAGTTCGGGGGAGCCTGCCGCCCGAAAACTCGGCAGCCTCAAGGAGGGCCGTGGCAATGCGCTGCGCTTCCTCCACGTAGCCGTAGCGGAGCAGCCCCCCCGCCGCTATCAGGGCGTTGTCATGTGGCCAGACCGACCCATTGTGGTAGCTGGCAGGGTTGTAGGCGCCCATGTCGCTGGCCAGTGTCCGGACGCCCCCCCAGCCGCTGAACATTTCCGGGGGACATGAGTCGCTCCGCCACGAGGGGTGCCTTGTCTTCATCCACCAGCCCAAACCACAAACAGTGCCCCCCATGTTTGAAGCACACGCATCCACGGGTCGCTTGTCCTTGTCCAAGGCCACCGCGTAGTAGCCCTTGTCCGGGAGCCAAAACTCCTCGTTGAACTTCTTTTTGAGGCGATCCGCGCGTTCCCGAAGCTCGGCTGCCAAGGTGAGGTCGCCGTCGTCGTAAGCCATCCAAGCACGAGCCATATAGGCACCATGCACGTATGCCTGGACTTCGCACAGCGCCAGTGGCGGCTCGGCAATGGTGCCGTCGGCAAAATTGATGCCGTCCCAGGAGTCCTTCCAGCCCTGGTTTATGAGGCCGTGCTCGTTGGGACGCCCATACTCCACGAAGCCGTCGCCGTCCCGGTCGCCGTAGTCCCTGATCCACTCGAGCGCGCGATCCGCATTGGGGGAGGAGCTCCGCAATCACATCCTTGGCGAAGCCCCACCGGCTGACGGAACCCAGGACGATGACGAACAGGGGAGTGGCGTCCACGCTGCCGAAGTACGCGGACTTGCCGCCCAGGGCCAAGCCGCTGGAGACGTCCAGCCGAACTTCATGCAGGATCTTGCCCGGTTCTTCCTCGCTGTTGGTGTCCACTACCGTTCCCTGACGGTCAGCCAGCGTGCGGAGGGTTCCCAATGCCAGAGACGGGTCAACGGGCAGTGCCATCTCTGACGCCCACAAGGAGTCGCGGCCAAACAACGTCATGAACCAGGGTGCCCCGGCCGCAACAACCACCCTGTTCGGATGGTCCGGATCCTGGATCCGCAACGCGCCCAGGTCTTCGTAGCTGCGCCTCAGGGTGCGTTCTATGGAACGATTGGCCACCTGCAGGCGGGGGGATCTTGGCCACCCATTCCTCCCGGCGACGATCGCTGGGAGACAACTCCCCCCCGCGGGCCGGATGGGCGAACGGCGTCCCTGCACCGTCGAGGGTGGGGACGACGCTCACGCGGGTGCTCCAGCTGCCGGAAGCTGGAATCTTGGCCGTGAAGCCCAACGCCCTGGCTCCTGCGCCGGCGCCCTCGGCCCGGATCACGACGCTCTTCCGGATACCCTCCCACTTTCCGCGGATCTCCAAGGAATCGCCTCCCGGGACGCGGGTTTCCGTCCACTCCCGGGTTATTCGGGCTTCCTTCACTTCAAAGAGGTCCGCGAAATCCGATTCGGCAGTCAGCAGGATCCGGCACTCTGCAGGCCGCTTGGAGTAATTCCGGACGGTGATCTCTTCCAGGATTCCTGCCCCGACTTCCCGCAAGCGTTCCACCAGCAACGGGCTGTCCGCGTACCCGTCCGAACGAGGTACCCGGCCTGCGAACAGGGCGCGGTAAGGTTCCCGGGTTTCAGCTGCCAAAGGTTCGATCGTTAGGCCGTTGATGGTCAGCTCCCATCGGGAGAGTATCCGGGTGTCCAGATGGAAGACGCCGTGGGGAAGTTCGGGGTTGATGTCCCCCCCGTTGGCAGCGGAAATGCAGAAGGATGAGCCTTCCACCAGGGTGACCGTTCCGGAGCCCAGCGGCCCCCGCTGCCGTGTCAGCATTCCATCCAGCCACTTGATGCTCCTTATCAGTGAGCTTGCGGATAGCTTGAGCTCCAGCGGCCGCCCAATGGGCTGCCTTCTGCATGGATGTAAATGACGGTACGCCGGAGTGGGAGCGGGCACCAGAGCCCTGCCTTGCCCGGCGCATCTGCGGAAGACAATCACTCCCGCAACCCAGAGTTAATCTCTTTTCCTCGTCCGGGCAACCAGAACGGTCTATAGTGAGGGATAGGACATTCGCTGATGCAGCCCGGCGGCCCGCATTTCTTCCGACGCCGGAGGCCCCCGTAATGACCGACACCCAAATTGGCAGCTTTATTCGCGACTGTGTGGTGTTTGAGGACGACACTGAGAACGGCTTGGACTTTGACACTTTCTACGGCCTGTACATCAGCTGGTGCGTTCTCGGACGCAAAATCCCCCCCATCCCCCCCGACTCCGCTTTCAAAACAGCCCTTGAACTCCAGGGACTCAAGCCCGTCAAGATCAGCGGCCAGAGAATTTATCCCGGCATGAGCATGATAGGTGCAGCCGCGCGGGACTACGTGGTCAACAGTGTTCCCATGTGGAGCGAAACCGCCACGGACATCCCGGTTTCCGAAATTCGCCAACAAGCAGTGGCATCCATCGCCTGATCCCATTCCAGCAAGTATTCAGCCCATGCCCCTAGGATTCTTAGGGGGGGCATGGGCTGTTCCTGTTTCCGGAGGTTCTCGCTGAAAGGCTCTAATGAAACCGTCCATCGTTTGGTTTCGCGACGATCTGAGGGTCGCCGATAACCCGGCCTTGCGTGCCGCCGTCGACGACGCGCGGCCGTTGCCTCTACGTCCTTGACGAAGAATCGCCGGGTATCCGCCCCCACGGCGGCGCCGCGCGCTGGTGGCTCCACCACTCGCTGACCGCCCTCCGCGAAGACCTGGACAAGCTGGGTGTTCCCCCCTGCTGCTCCGCCGCGGACCTGCCGCCGACGTGGTTAGGGAAACCACGACGGCGATTGGTGCCGGCGGGCTGTACTGGAACCGGCGGTACGGTTCCGCTGAGCGAACGGTCGACGCCGGCATCAAAACCTGGGCGGGCGACGCGGGACTGCATGTCTCGAGTTTTCAGGCTTCCCTTCTCCACGAGCCGTGGGAAGTGACCACTAAAACGGGTGGGCAATACAAGGTCTTCACCCCTTTCTGGCGGACTGTTTCTGCGCAGGACTTCCGCGAGCCGCTGGCCGTTCCGGAAGCGGGGGGGCACGGATTCTCCGGAAAACTGCCAGCCCATGACCACTTGGAATCGTGGCAACTGCTTCCCACCACGCCGGACTGGTCCGGCGGATTGGCCGAAATGTGGACGCCGGGCGCTCCCGCCGGGCACAAGCGGCTCGCCACGTTCGTGGCGGGCGGCCTCTCCAACTACAGCGAGGGCCGCAACCGTCCGGATACAGATGGCAGCAGTTGCCTGTCTCCCTACCTGCGCTGGGGGGGCGAGTTGAGCCCGTTTGAGGTGTGGCATGCTCTGGGCTCCAAGCGGTCCGAAAGCGCCTCTATCTATGCTTCCGAGTTGGGCTGGCGCGAGTTCTGCTGGCACCAGTACTTCCACAATCCAAGTCTCGCAACGGCCAACCTTCGCCCGGAGTTTGACCGCTTTCCCTGGGCGTGGCCGGGCACCAACCATAACGGCAGCAGTAACAACGGCAAGCATCCCGGCCACGAGTCAGCGCCGGAGGAATTCCGGGCCTGGCAGCAGGGCCGCACCGGTTTCCCCCATGGTGGACGCGGGGCAACGGCAGCTTTGGCAAACGGGCTGGATGCACAACCGCGTCCGTATGGTTGCCGCGAGTTTCCTGGTGAAGAACCTGGGCATTCATTGGCAGCTGGGGGGGGAGCAATGGTTTTGGGACACCCTGGTGGACGCCGATCCGGCGTCGAATCCGGCCAACTGGCAATGGGTAGCCGGCTCCGGGGCGGATGCTTCGCCGTTCTTCAGGATCTTCAATCCGGAGGCCCAGCGCGTGAAGTTCGATCCCCAGGGGGGGAAGTACATCGCCCACTGGATTCCCGAGTTCGGAACACCGGACTACCCGGAGGAAATCGTGGACCTCAAGACCACCCGTGCGGAAGCGCTGGAAGCGTACAAGGAAATGAGGGAAGTCCACTAAGGGCTCCGGAGGTTGCTGCAGGGCCGACTATAGGCTGGGGGGGCATGTCAACCGAACTCATCCTTAAGCTCGTCATCGGGGCACTCGTTGCAGTGCTCCTTGCTGTGGGTGCCTGGTGGGCCCGGAAGCACCCCCAACAGGTCCAAGGAGTATCCGGAACAGGTGCGCCTGCAAAGTGGTGCCCTTCATCGGCTGGCTGTTCTTTGTTTTCGGCCTCCTCATGAGCTTGGTCTCGTTCGCCTATGCTCCTTCTCCCTTGGGTTCCCGCATCACTGCGGTTGCCATCCTCCTGGGCGGCCTGGCTTTCGTGCTGATGTACCGCAACTGGTACGTGGCTCCGCGGGCCCATGAGGTTGCCTTCCGTACCGTGCTCGGCAAGGAACATGTAGTTCTACAGCGACATTGCGCACTACCGGGTCCAAGTGATGAAAGGGCAGCCGATCCTGACGGTCAAGTCGGTCAATGGAGCGAAGCTCAGCCTGAATCTCCGCACCTTCGACGTGACACCCCCCCTCATGACGGCGATCGATTTCCACAAGGTGACCGGCCGCTGGCCTGCCCGCACGGATGTGGTGGGTGGGAGCCCCGGGGCAGAAAAATACCCCCCCTCTGGAAATTAGTAGGAAGTCCGAGTATATTCGGATTCAGAGATGACCTGGATCACAGTTGGTCACGTGTTCCGCAACGGTCCCAGCACCCGGCGGCACGGCAGTCATTCACGATGCAAAGGAGCATTCCACCATGGTGCGCGAGCTTTCCCACTACGTAGACGGCCAGAGGATCGAAGGCACGTCCGGTCGGTTCAGTGATGTCTACGATCCCTGCACGGGCGAAGTCCAGGCGCGGCTTCCGCTGGCCAGCGCGGACGAGGTTCGCAACGCCGTCGCAAATGCCGAAAAGGGTCAGCTCGAATGGGCGGCAATGAACCCGCAGCGCCGGGGGGGACGCATCCTGCTCAAGTTCGTGGACCTGGTCAACCAGAACATGGACGAACTCGCAAAGCTACTGTCCTCCGAACACGGCAAGACTTTCGCCGACGCCAAGGGCGACATCCAGCGCGGCATCGAGGTAGTTGAGTTCTCCGCCGGGGGCACCGCATCTGCTGAAGGGCGAATTCTCGGACAACGCGGGCCAGGGGATCGACGTCCATTCGCTCCGCCAGCCGCTCGGCGTCGTCGCGGGCATTACGCCCTTCAACTTCCCGGCCATGATCCCGCTGTGGAAGTCCGGCCCGGCGCTCGCAGCCGGCAACGCCTTCATCCTTAAACCGTCCGAGCGGGACCCTTCCGTGCCGCTGCGCCTCGCCGAGCTGTACAGCGAAGCCGGCGTGCCGAACGGCGTCTTCAACGTGATCAACGGCGACAAGGAAGCCGTGGACGCGCTGCTCGAAGATCCTCGGGTGAAGGCCATCGGCTTTGTGGGATCCACCCCCCCATTGCCCAGTACATCTACGCCACAGCAGCTGCGCACGGCAAGCGCGCGCAGTGCTTCGGCGGGGGCGAAGAACCACATGGTGATCATGCCCCGACGCCGATCTGGACATGGCTGCCGACGCCTGATTGGTGCCGGGTACGGTTCCGCCGGCGAACGCTGCATGGCGATCTCCGTTGCCGTGCCCGTTGGCCAGGAAACCGCCGACGCTTTGGTCGCCAAGCTGACTGAGCGTGTGAAGGACCTGAAGGTGGGACACAGCCTGGACAAGGATTCGGACTTCGGTCCCGTGGTGGCTGCTTCTGCCAAGGAAAGGATCGAAGGCTACATCCAATCCGGCGTGGACGAAGGAGCAACACTGGTCACCGATGGTCGAGGCCTCACCGTGGACGGCTACGACGGCGGCTTCTGGGTGGGCCCAACGCTTTTCGACAACGTCACCAAGGACATGAAGATCTACAAGGAAGAGATCTTCGGTCCCGTCCTCAGCGTGCTGCGCGCGGCTGACTACGACGAAGCGCTCAGGCTCTGCAGCGAGCACGAGTTCGGCAACGGCGTCGCCATTTTCACGCGCGACGGCGACTCTGCCCGCGACTTTGCCAGCCGGGTAGAGGTAGGCATGGTGGGCATCAACGTGCCCATCCCAGTGCCGATCGCGTACTACACGTTCGGCGGCTGGAAGGCGTCCGGTTTCGGCGATCTCAACCAGCATGGCGCCGACGCATTCCGCTTCTACACCAAGACCAAAACCGTGACGTCGCGGTGGCCTTCCGGCATCCGCCAAGGCGCCAGCTTCATCATGCCGGCAGGCAGCTGATGGGGGGGGCTTTGGAAACAGAAGACGTTCTCTTTGAGCGTCGCGGCCACCTCGGCATCGTGACCCTCAACCGCCCGAAGGCAGCCAATGCGCTGAACGATGGAATGGTGAAAGCCATGCTCCGGCAGCTGACCGCGTGGGCTGACGATGACGCCGTCGCCACTGTCCTGGTGCGCGGAGCGGGCGACCGCGGGGCTGTGCGCCGGCGGCGACATCGTGGCCATCTACAAGGACATGCTGCACGGTGGCACCGCGACAGCCGACTTCTGGGCTGACGAATACCGTCTCAACGCGCTTATCTCGCACTATCCCAAGCCCTACGTCGCGTTTATGGACGGGCTGGTCCTGGGCGGCGGGGGGGTGGGCGTATCGGCTCACGGTTCCGTCCGGGTGGTCACTGAACGGACCCGCACCGGGATGCCGGAAACCACCATCGGGTTCGTGCCCGACGTCGGCGGCACCCTCTTGCTGTCACGCTCACCGGGGGGGAGGCCGGAACGCACGCGGCGTTGACCGGTGCTCACTTATCCGGTGCGGACGCCCTGTTCCTTGGGCTCGCGGACCACTTCGTGCCGTCCGGGAACCTGCCCGCGCTGGCGGAAGCGTTGGAAAGCTCGACGGCGGAGGCCGCCGTCGAGCGCTTTGCCCAAGCCGCGCCGGACTCGGCTTGGCGGCTCAGCGCGAGTGGATCGATGCCGCCTACGCCCATGAGGATGCGGAAGAGATCGTCCGGGGGCATGCGCGCTTTGGGCGACGAGGCCGTAGCTGCCGCTGACACGATTGAGGCCAAATCGCCGACGTCGGTAAAGGTGGCGCTTGAGTCGCTGCGGCGGGTCCGTGGACTCTCCTTGGAAGAGGCGTTGGATCAGGAATACCGAGTGGGTCTGCGCTGCCTGGCCGGACCCGATTTCAGGGAGGGCATCCGCGCGCAGGTGGTGGACAAGGACCGCAACCCGCAGTGGAAGCCGCCGACTCTCGCCGAAGTCCGGGAGTCCGACGTCGAGGGCTACTTTGCGCCGCTCGGCGAACGGGAGCTGGGGCTTTCAGCCAGTCGAGTCCAGTCGAATTGAAGGAGACCATCATGACAGAGAACGCAGCTATGTCAGATATCCAGGCCCCCCCGGCAACGGGACTCATCGCTTTCCTGGGCCTGGGTCATATGGGTGGTCCCATGGCGGCCAACCTGATCAAAGCCGGGCACGATGTGATTGGCTACGACCCCCCCGTTCCGGCGGCCGTCGACGCAGCCCGGGCGCACGGAATTCCCATGGCATCAACGGCTCATGAGGCTGCTGCGGAAGCGGCTGTGGTTTTGACCATGTTGCCCAGCGGTAAGCATGTGCTGGATGCCTACCGTGGTGTGGACGGGCCGGGGGGGCTGCTTTCCCTTGCGAAGCCAAACACTTTGTTCCTGGACTGTTCCACCATCAACGTTGATGAAGCCCGTGAGGCCGCTGTGATCGCGCTGGAAGCCGGTCACCGTTCAGTGGACGCCCCTGTTTCAGGTGGCGTGGTGGGGGCCGAAGCCGGCACCTTGACCTTCATGGTGGGCGCTTTGCCGGAGGACTTTGAGACCGTGAAGCCCATTTTGGAGCTCATGGGTAAGAGGATCGTCCACTGCGGAGATCACGGTGCAGGGCAAGCTGCCAAGGTCTGCAACAACATGATCCTGGGGGTGTCCATGATCGCCGTTGCCGAAGCATTCGTGCTCGGCGAGAAGCTCGGGCTCACGCATCAGGCATTATTCGACGTCGCCTCCAACGCGTCCGGCCAGTGCTGGGCACTAACCACCAACTGTCCTGTTCCCGGGCCGGTTCCCACAAGCCCCCCCGCTAACCGCGACTATCAGCCTGGCTTTGCCGGCGCGTTGATGGCCAAGGACCTGCGCCTGGCTGTGAATGCGTTGGAAAGCACGGGCGTTGCAGCGGAAATGGGTCCTTTGGCCTCACGTATCTACGACGCCTTTGCCGCGGGTGAAGGCGCTGGAAGGGATTTCTCGGGCATCATCACGGAAATCCGCGACAAGTCCGTGTGAGAGGTTGGAACTGAACTTATGACGGGCTTGGCGGAGAGGGAGAGCATGACTGAGCAGTACCAGAACATTGTGGTTGAACGTCGGGGGGGACGGGTTGGTTTGGTGACGCTGAACCGGCCGGAGGCGTTGAATGCGCTGAATACCGCCCTCATGAACGAACTCGTGGACGCAGTGACGGCCATGGACACTGATCCCGACGTTGGCGCCGTGGTGATCACGGGATCCGCCAAGGCCTTTGCTGCAGGTGCTGACATCAAGGAAATGTCCTCCAACAGCTACATGGAAATGTATGCGGCGGACTGGTTCCGGCGTTGGGAGGATCTCACGCGGCTGCGTATCCCGGTTGTTGCTGCCGTGTCCGGTTTTGCCTTGGGTGGTGGCTGCGAACTGGCCATGATGGCCGACTTCATCATCGCGGGGGGACAACGCCAAGTTCGGCCAGCCTGAGATCAACCTCGGCGTTATCCCGGGAATGGGTGGCTCGCAGCGGTTGACCCGGGCCGTGGGCAAAGCCAAAGCCATGGACATGGTGCTGACTGGCCGGTTCATGGACGCCGACGAAGCCGAACGCTCCGGTCTGGTCTCGCGGGTGGTCCCTGCAGCCGAGGTGATCGACGAAGCACTCAAGCTGCCGAAGTCATCGCGTCCAAGTCCAAGCCCGCAGCGATGGTGGCCAAGGAAGCCGTGAACGCAGCCTTCGAGATGGGCCTGGCGCAGGGTGTTCTGTTTGAGCGCCGCGTGTTCCACTCACTCTTCGCCACCGAGGACCAGAAGGAAGGCATGGCCGCGTTCAGCGAGAAGCGCCAACCGGAGTTCAAGCACAGGTAGAGCCGCCTCTGGAGCGTTTGCCTTTACCCATTGCCCTGCCGACGGTTCGCCCGCACACTGTAACCAGCCGCTAGCCGAATAATCTCTCAGCATTGGGCTCGGCACAAATTTCTGTTGGGGGCAGGACTTGGGGGGGACCATGGGAAACTTTCGTGCGTTTGCGGTGAAATCGGCGGCTCTTGCCGCGTTGTTGGCGGGTTCAACGCTGGTTAGCGTAGCTCCAGCCGCGCAGGCCGAGTCCGAGGAGTGGGTGCCTGCAATGCACGGAATGCCCGTCGTCGGCTCAGACCTGACCATGGGGGCTCACCAGGACCGACCTGATTGACTGCCCTGAGACAGAGGAAGCCCCCTCAGGGCCTGGTCTTGGAATGGCTTAGCAATGGTGTTCCCCCCCTGCCGGCCGAACGGCAAGGGGAGATTCTGAAGCTCACCACCGAGGACCGGGGTAACCGTATCTCCTTCAACGTTCACGGAGTGTGCTCTGAATCGGAGGTCTTCCACAGCACAGCGACCCCCCCTCCTATTGCCGCGTCTAACCGGGCGATGGGCTGGACGGGCCGTGGAAACTATGAGCTTCTGGGCCGCACTGACAGCGGCGAACTGGTCCTGTACCCGCGGACTTATGAGTCCGACTGGAAGGACATTGGAATGTCAATCAGAGTTCGCTATTACCCTTCCTCGTGGGATGTGCCGAGGGTTGTCGGCACGGGCTGGAACATCTTCAATATCGTTTTCTCCGCCGGTGATTTCGACGGGGGGGACGGGTTCAACGACGTCCTTGCCCGGGATGGCGCGGGAAATCTGTTCCTGTACCCGGGTAACGGTGACGGAGGCTGGCTGCCTACAGTACAAGTCGGCTCAGGCTGGAGCATTTTTGATTCCATCGTTGGTGCCGGAGATTTCGACGGCGACGGGAACAACGACGTCCTGGCACGGGACAGCGTGGGAGGCCTGTTCCTCTATCCCGGTGATGGTGACGGGGGTTGGCTCACGCCTCAACTGGTTGGTATGGGCTGGCAGGTGTTCGACAAAATCATCGCGTCGGGTGACACCGATGGTGACGGCGCGATGGATATCTTCGCGCGCGACCGTAGCGGAGTCTTGTATCACTACCCAAGCGACGGGCACGGTGGCTGGAAATCCCCAGCGTGATGGGCTCCGGATGGGAAGTCATGACCGAAATCATCGGCGCCGGCATGTTCTTCAAAGACAGCATGAACTCTAGAACAGGAAACAGATATGCCTCCGTCCTCGAAGCCAGAAATGACATAACCGCAGTGGACAAGGACGGGTACCTTCGCCATTACTACGGGTTACCGGAACGAGGACTCTACGGCGGACATTACATCGGCAACGGCTGGGACATCTTCAACACCCTCATCTGATTCTTGGCCTGAATTCAGGCGCCATAATTTGCGGGTACGCATGGCAGGCACCATATGCCGACTGCTAGGTTAATCAAGTCGGTAGATATATTGACTCGAAGTTAGCCGGCTCGCCTCCGCACGTACCCCCGCACATCAAAGGATCGTCATGAAGACCCTGAACCCATCCCGCGTGCTCTTCCTTACGTTGTTCCCGTCTGTTCTAGCCATCGCGGTGCTGGGAGGCTGCGCGGTCGGGGCACCGGCCCCCCCGCCGACGTTTCCGCCACTGCTGAGGCAAGCCCTACCGCATCGCAGAACCCAAGCCTCAGCGGGAGGCTCGACGCGGCCACGGAAGATCTTTCCTGGGACAACGGCAACAGGATTCTGGGCGATGAAAACGGTGGACACACCCCGGATATCGCCAGCTCCCTGACAGATCCCGCCGCTGGGTGGCAGGGCGACTACACCCGTATGGTGACAGACGGGGGGGTAATGACCTTCACCTCGGAAAACACGCAATGCAAGGTGCGAACCATCCAGGTGCGCAACCAACCCTCCGAACTAGTGCCCGGCGACGACAGGGCGTCCACCTTGAAGGTCCTCGCCATCCTCATCCCCCCCGGCAAGACAGACCTCGCCGCAAAAGCCAAGGACGCGACGTTAGGCTACGGCATGGCGGGCAATCGTGAGGTGGATATGCTGTCGCTGACCTACACATCAGGTGACGCCTACGGCTATACCGCGGTACGGACCTTTAGTAAGCCGGCGGTCACACTCAAGGTCGAAGCGCTCTGCCCCCACACTCGACACCCTCAAATCCACCCTGCCCGAGATCAGTAAAAGCATCACCATCAACGCGTCTTGAGGCCGGCGGGGGGGGTGAATGGACTACACAGCGGCGAGCGGCGCCTGCTTGAGTCCGTCCAGCCGCATTTGAAGTTCCTCGGAGGTGGGAGGGTTGGCGCCGGGCCGACTAACGGTGATGGCTGCGGCCGCGGCTGCGGTCTGTCCGATGATCTCGAGGACTGCTGGTGCGAACGCTTTTTCGCCCCCCCTGGTCAACAGTTCAGAGATGAGCGCTGTCATGTAGGAGTCGCCGGCGCCGATGGTGTCTGCAACGGCGGTCTTCACTGATGGGATGTTCAGGCGTGTCCCGGATGTGGCAAGTAGCGCGCCTTCAGCGCCTCGGGTGATGACGGCAAGCCGAGCCCCCCCAGTTTGAGTACTCGGGACGCTACTTCGTCCAGCGAGGATGAGGGATACAGCCAATGGGCATCTTCGTCGCTGAGTTTGACCACGTCCGTGAGGGGGGGGATCAGGTCCTCGAAGATCTGCTTCGCTTCGGAGTGGCTGCCAAGGAGGGCCGGGCGGATGTTGGGGTCGTAAGTGACCAGGCAGGAGTCGTGGCTTTGTTCGAGGAGGGACCGAACAGTGGTGGCTCCCGGCGCCAGGAAAGTGGCGATGGATCCGGTATGGAGGACTTTCGGGATCATGGCCGGTGCTACGGGGGGGAAGCTCCCACAGGATGTCGAACTCGTAGCTGGCCGAGCCGTCCGCTGCGAGTGTTGCGGTGGCGGTGGCGGTGCGCTGAAGGGACTTCGATCCGGGGGAGTAACTGGACACCTGCGCTGTGAAGGTGGGTGGTGATGGCAGTGCCGTAGTGGTCGTCGCCGATTGCCGTGAGCAGCCCAGTGGTTA
>BBFS01000088.1 GCA_001313365.1 Paenarthrobacter nitroguajacolicus JCM 14115 | reverse complement strand
TGCGCGCGGCACCCAGCAGCCGCCCACCGGTCGCCGCGATTCCGGCGGCCACCGCGGTGATCCCGGCAGCAGCAAAGAAGCGACGGCGGCTGGTGCCGATGCCACCAGCTTGATCTTCGACGTCGGCCGCTATGTCAGCGGGAGCTTCAGGCCACGCCTTCAACCCCCCCACAACGGCACCATGAGGCGGCGCAAGACGATGAGCCCGGCGATGGTTCCCACGACGGAAGGGATGGCGTCGGCGGGTCCCACTCCGGCGCGCGTCAGAACGCTGGCCACAATCACTATGCCCATGAACAGCACGCCCAGGACACCAAGAGCCCACTTCTTGTAGGCCACAACGCCCAGCACGCAGGCCAGCACAGCGATGGTCAAGCCCATGCCTACGAACAGCGCAGCCTTGTCGTTGGTACCGAACGTGGCGATCGCAAAGTCTTTCATCCACGACGGCGTGAAGTCGATGAACGTGGATCCAGCGCAAACACCGGGGTTGCCCTGGCAGTGAAGAATGCGCCGATCAGCTCTGCAACGGCAAGAACGACGGCGGCCGACACCACGCCTGCCAGTGCGGCCATCATGGTGGGGCCTTTAGCCGGGTTCCGAGGTTTGTCATGTGAATGGTTCGGAGCGGCGGGGGAGGAAAGATTGGTCATTCGGAAGAGCGCTGGCATTCAGCGCCGGAACCGGGTCACCTCCAGAGGCTTTGCACGCCGGCCGCGGCAGCCGATAACTGGCTCCCATCGATCACGATGGAGCACTCCTCGACGCCGAGCCCTTTCCACTGCGCCAGCAGCCGGATGTCTCCGTCAGCGGGCAGCGGCCACAGCCAGAGGTTTCCTGATGCTGATACTTCGTCGTCGTTGCCGCTGCCACCACCCCCCCGCGGAACGCCAGAGTTGGCGCTTCGGGTTGATTGTTGGGATCCAAGAAGCTGCCCATCCCAAAAACAGTTGTTCTGGCCTTGGTGCCATCAGGAAGTTCAACGCCGAACAGCAGCTGCAAGTCCTCGTTGCTTGGACCCCCCTCACAGGTCCATGCTGAAAAACTGACGAATGGAGGATGGACCATTCCTCGTCGTTCTCTTCATGCCGTCGAATAATCCACGACACTTCGAACAAACACCCGGTTCTGAAGACCTCCGCACTCTTGACCATCAAACGAGGTTGGGGCTGCGGTGCAGAAACTGCCCGATGTGCATCACTGTGGGGGAGCTCGTCCTGCGGCGGGCCAGCCCACGGCGGTGGTACAAACTTCACACTCTTTGGGCGTTCTACCGGTTCAGGCTTGGGGAAGTCCTCGAAGAAGTTCATGCCGTGTCCTCAGTTCGCTGGCTGCTGGCTGCGACCAACCAGCGGAACGGCGACAGACAACAGCTCGCACGGAATCCCCCCAATCCGTCCTGATCCGCACAGTCTAGCTTCGTTCAAGCACGGAGTGCTTTGGAGCGTGCCGCGGACGATCTGAACAGGATGGTTCCTATTCGGAGTGGCCTAATCACTCAAGACTTGGTTTCGTTGGGATGACTTGTGTGGACCTGTTCCAGAAAGACCGTGCGATCTACGATGTAAAACCAGATGCGGGCATCGCCCCTAAGCGTCGGCTTGTGTTGCCACCTCTCATGGGTGGCCCCCGTCGCGCCTAACGAGTCCCAGTTCACCACGTAGGCGATAGTTAGAAGGAGTCACCTGTTCGGGTGTCTGGGTCAGAAAATCCCAGGCATCGGCCAAGGGGTTTCTAATCGTCGCTTTCAGGTCTGTCCAACCGCGCTGCGCCTGCACGGAGGCAAAGCGTAGCTCGTACTCACTCTTCTTAGTTGGTCTTTCGACCTTGACGCTCTTCTTCTCGTTCTTCGCCATGTTTCTACGGACGCTCGACCGCGTCCGTGTCCACAAGCCAGTCAGTAGGTTGATTGCCAAGCCCCCCCGCAGCGATGGCCGTGGCGGTCTCACGCCACGAGGTCAGTTCCGCTATGGCCAAGTGGGGCTGATTTGTGGCAAATGATGCCCGCGCAGCTGCCAATACATCAGCTGCGCATGCCTCCTGATCAGCCGGGCTCAGAGCCAGCATCCATGGAAAGCGATCGCTCATGCGCGCAGCAAGTGTTCCCTCAGTGCTGGTTGATACAGCAACGAGCTGAGCCGCCAGTTCCAGCAATGAGCGACGTGCCGCATCTGCGCTTTCCGACATCAGCACCAGGGACTCACCGTCACGGCGGGTGACGTGAACAGGATGGTCTGCAGCTGCAGCAAAAACCTCCGCGGACGAGCGGCTCAGTTCAGAAGACTGGAAGGAAGTCCTGGCTTTGACCGACCCGGATGTCCCTGAGGTTCCGGAAGAACGAGTAGTTCTTTGTGGTTTTGTCGTAGCGCTCATCCACTAACACTAACTCAGAACGTGTTCTGAAGTCGACATGCCCCCCCCTGAACGCGATCGCTGAAGCCAGGCGGCCGCGTCGTCGGCGTTTTGATCTCGGTCAGTGACGTGGCGCTGCCGTGACCAAGCGCGACAGCTCGGTGCCCGGTGCTGCGAGCCGGTCCACGGTATCGAAGATGAACTGCTGCATAGCGGCGGCGGCCGCTGAAGGTCCGACGTCGTTGCGGCGGGCCAGGTTGACGGTTCGCGTCAGGGAGGGACGCACTAAACGTGTGCTCTGCAGCCCCCCCGGCCGGTCGATGACCACCATGGCCGGCACCACTGCAACACCCAGACCGCGTTCCACGAAGCGAAGCACGGCGTCCATCTCCCCCCCACCTTCGACGGCGATCACGGGTTCCAGACCGGCGGCAGAGAACGCAGCATCGGTGGCCACGCGCAGCTCATAACTTCGGTTGAACGCAACCTGCGGCACGTGCGCAAGTTCCTCGAGCGTGAATTCCTCCGGTGACCCTGATTTCGCAGCGGATATGACCACCAGCTCCTCGGATGGCAGCGGGACCAGCTCAGTGCCCGGCACGGAGGGGTCGGATCCGCGCGTGACCACCAAGGCCAGATCCAGGGTGCTTTCGTTGAGGGCCTCAACAAGAAAACGCGAACCGCCCTCAGTGATGTGCAACTCCACTCCGGGATAAGCGCTGCGGAAAGCGGCCAGAACATCGGCTACCAGCGAGACGCACAAAGTAGGTGGGGCGCCGAGGCGAACGCGGCCGCGGCGCAATCCTGCGAGTTCCTGGATCTGGTCCTGGGCGGCCTGGGCATCGCCGAGCATGCGCCGTGCGATGGGCAGGAGCAACTCCCCCCCGCGTTTGTCAGTGTCACCCCCCCTGAAGCCGACGGTGGAAGAGCTCCGTACCGAGATGAGCCTCAAGTGCTGCGATCTGCCGGCTCAATGAGGGTTGGGCAAGATACAGTTCCTCGGCGCACGTGTGAAATGGCCTACTCGAGCCACCATCTCAAAGGAACGCAACTGGTCTAGCTTCATTCTCATAGCATAAACGCATCGAGATGAGGCAAATAATTCATTGGAGACATTGCGATATTCCTCCTACCGTTGCTGATATGAACCTCTCTTCAGCTCCAGAACGTCTCTTGTCCACTTCGGTGCTGGTCATCGGCACCGGCGGCGCCGGGTTGCGCGCCGCCATTGAACTCGCCCAGAGAGGCGTCCAAGTGCTCGCTGTGGGCAAGCGCAGAAAGCATGATGCGCACACGAGCCTGGCCGCCGGTGGCATCAACGCTGCCTTGGGCACCATGGACCCGGAAGACAGCTGGGAACAGCACGCCGCAGACACCTTGCGTGAGTCGTACTTCCTGGCCGACCCGACCATTGTGGAAACCGTAGCCCGGAACGCGGCCCGCGGTATCGAGGACCTTGAACAGTGGGGCATGCCGTTCGCACGCGAGGAGGACGGGCGCATCTCCCAGCGCTTCTTCGGCGCTCACAAGTATCGCCGCACCGCCTACGCCGGGGATTACACCGGGCTGGAGATCCAGCGCACGCTCATGCGCCGCGCGGCAGAGTTGAACGTACCATCATCGACACCGTGTACATCACCCGGCTACTAGTGGCCGACGGAACGATTTTCGGGGGCCTATGGATTCGACATAGTGGATGGCACCCCCCCGTCCAAATCCACGCCGATGCGGTCATCCTCGCCGCCGGTGGCCATACGCGCATCTGGCGCCACACCTCCTCACGACGCGATGAGAACACCGGCGACTCTTTCCGCCTGGCTGCCCTGGCCGGTGCCCGGATCCGCGACGCCGAGTTGGTCCAGTTCCACCCCCTCAGGCCTGCTTGAGCCCGACGACGCCGCAGGCACCTTGGTGTCCGAAGCGGCTCGCGGAGAAGGCGGCATCCTCACCAACGCACTCGGCGAGCGCTTCATGGAACGTTACGACCCCGAGCGGATGGAGCTCTCCACCCGAGACCGCGTGGCCCTGGCCGGATTCACCGAGGTCGCCGAGGCCGAGGGACTGCGAAGGGCGGGGGGGTCTACCTGGACGTCTCCCACCTGCCCCGAGAGACCATCATGGAAAAGCTGCCCAGGGTTTATCGCACCTTGATTGACCTCCAGATGCTGGACATCACCACTACCAAGATGGAGATCGCACCTACCGCTCACTACTCGATGGGCGGAGTCTGGGTTGCCCCCCCGGAGGACCACGGAACGGGAGTGAACGGACTGTATGCCATCGGAGAGGCATCCTCAGGCTGCACGGTGCCAATCGCCTCGGAGGAAACTCCCTGATTGAGCTGCTCGTCTATGGGCGTATCACCGGCGAGCACGTGGCCGAGTACGTACGTTCGCTCACTGATGTTCATCGGGATCCTGCAGCAGTCGGTCTTGCCCGCAACGAAATGCGAAGCCTGCTGAACGGGAAGGGTACGGAGTCAGCGCGTCGGCTGCAGCGTGAACTGCGGAATCTGATGACCGAGCACGCCGGCGTAGTGCGCACTGAGCAGGGGGCTGCAGGCGGGACTAGGGAAGCTGGATGATCTGGAGGGACGTGCGCAGTTCGTTACAGCGCACCCGGACATTGCGGGGTTCGACGACCTGGCCCACGCCTACGACCTTCTGGGTTCCCTCCTCGCCGCACGAGCACCTTGGAGTGTGCTCTTGAACGCCGCGAAACCCGTGGAGCACACAACCGGGCCGACTACCCAACGCTGGATCCCGCACTGCAGGGAAACTTCGTCTGGTCACCAGGTGAAGGTGTCAGCTTCGAAACGCTGGCCCCGGCTCCAGACTCCTTCCGGGCCTTAGCTGAGGCCCATGCTGAAGACTCGGTCGCCGGAAAGCTTGTGGAATAGATAACGCGGCTCAGGCCGTGCCTGAAGGAAGCTGCTCCAGCCGCCACGCGATGATCTCGCTAATAAGCTCGGTGGGCAGCGGGGGGGCGTTATGGCGCAGCTGGACGAGGTGATCGGTGGTTCCGTACTCGTTCAGCTGCGCCGAGAAATGCGCGATCGCGTCCGGAGTCGGATAGAACCCAATGTGCTTCTTTGTTGCGGTGAAGAAGAACAACGGCTCGGTTCCGAGTTTGAAGGTGGGCATACGCCAACTGATCGACTCTTCAGCTTCCTCGGGCACGGCTGACCGGATCAGTTCGTACACCGCCAGCAGCCGTTGCCGCACATCGCCGTCGTACTGTTCTATGTACTCGCTAATCGATTCCGCTGCCATGTGGACTCCCCTGTTCGCCGCAAGGCGATCCTATTACAGCTGCTCATTTGGGGGGGCCCTCCAGGCTTTAGTCCCCCGAGCTTGACGTTGGCCAGCTCCAGCGGCCATCCGGCGTGATCTTGTACGTCACTTGGCCAAACAGCAGGTCACTGGTGCCGGCGGGGGGGTCGCCACCGTAAGCCCGGTACAAGGCTTTGGTCTTCACACCTCGCCGTTTCAGGAAGCGAAGGAGCCACCAGACCAAGGCCGCCGCGCACAGCAATGGAATGAAGACTAGGGCCATTGCCGAAGGCCAAGCCAGTGCAGGCTGAATAGCGGGATCGCATAGCCAAGTGCGCCGACGACGACCACTTGAAAACCGATCCAAAAACGGAGTTCCCCCCCGTTTGATGGACGGTTATGAATGTCGTAGATGTAGTCGTCCAGGGATTTCACCTTGGTCTTAGCCTTCGTTGGCGGCTCAGGTGGCTGCTGAGGTGGCTCCCAATAGTCTGCCCTGCCAGTCGAGTTTGGTTTCGGCGAACCCCCCCGCAACTTACGGAGCTGCGTCGCCCGGTATTCCTGGCGGGACAGCGTGAGTGCGTAGAAGGTGAAGGCACCGCCTCCGGCAGTCAGAAACAGCGCACCCCCCCACATAGGGCTTTGCCCCTGTCCCAGCGGCGCCAGCAACATCACCACCGAAAAGACCGTGAGTATCGCGGCAACGACCGCGAGAATTCCCATCCCCCCACCATGTGCTGACCTGTGCCTGCCCACTGCCTGGAGTAAAGCCAATCTCGTCTGCCGGGTAGCTGTGCAGTTCGCCGGTACTGGTGTTGCGGAGTACACGCCTTTCCCCCGGCGGCCACTGCAGCCTTGTGCTCTGCGTACACGGCATCATTGCGCCGCTCGCGATCGGAAATCATGGGCCGTTCTTTCTTTCAGGTCAGCTGGTAGGAGCAGGGATTAGGCGGGGTGAACGTGCACAATTATGACTTGCACATCCTTTGAGCCGTCATAGCGGAGGTCGTACGAGACCCGGAGGCCTGTTGAGGTGCCCGGAGCCAAGGAAAAGTCGCCTTCATCCTCTGGCCGGCTGGACATCGATTCGATCCAGCCTCTGCTGACTTGCTGGGAATTCCGTAGCGGTCCACGCCGTCGCGGATCAGGCTGCGAAGTCTTCGAACGATTCGGCCTTGAGGAAGTATGTGATTTCGCGGAAGTCGGACCTGTTATTCATACCGTTGAGCCTGAGCCGATCAGTCTTAGCGCTGATTAGTCCCGTCGGCGCTTCGATATTCAGCTCCATCAACCATCAGAAATCAGGACATCCGGAGCTTGGCTGGTGCCGTTTTCGAGGCCGACGCTCTCCTTTGTGAGCACGCCTGATGTCATGTCGAAAATTGCCATCCTCGACTTCTTGATCTGCTCGATGCCCGCCGAGTCCAACCTTGCGTAGGTCTTCGCGCCCGTTAGTGCGGAAGGCGCCGTTGACGCCGTCGCGGAGCCGTTGGGAACAGCCGCAGCACAGCCCGTGAGCACCAACGACGTGAGCAAAAAAGTGGCAACCAAGCCCTTCATACCTGTCCCCCCTGAAGTATGTGACGGTCACGTCAGTAAATCACCTGCGGGGGGGTGACCAGTGAACTTCCTGCGGGGGGGCAGTTGTGCCCATTGCGCCGGCCGCTGAGCATCGGTCACCTTCCCTAATTCCGGACATAAGTCCGATCTCTGTACCACTCGTCATTGTCACGGGTTCTGTGCCGGAGGAAACTTGAGGCTACGGCATCCCATTACGGCCCGTCCGCGGGGCCACCTGGCTGCGAGCCTCACAGTACCGTGTAGCGGCTTGGTAGAACGATGAGCTCCTTGACGCCCCCTCGAAAAGGCCGCTCAGCGGTCGCACCATCTCTTGCTTTTGGTAGCTATCGTCCTGCTTTTATGTCTCAGCGGGTGCGAGTCTAAGCCCGACGATATCTCCCCCCCGTCCTCCAGGAAAGGACGACCCGGATCACCCGGGTGATATGGCCGTCTACTTGACTTTCTGGTCTTCGAACTACATACCGACAGACGCATGCGCGTGGCAGGGGGGCGCTCGTCGAGCTCGATCCGTCCGCTAAAGACTTCGTCGACGCAATGACGGCGCAAACATCAACGGCGAGCGCACCTGCCGTCGAGGTCGTGGTGGGCGACTACCGCGGCTTCGAATTCGACCACTCCGTCGAAGGCGTCGCAGACATCAAAGGCTGCGACGAAGACAAGATCTGTGTCCGCTCGGAGTTCTCGCCCATATGCACCCGCTGGTACTCCAGCGTCGCTGAGCGGGAAACCTACCGGGTGGTCAACCTGAACGGCGAACGCGCTGTCGTCGGCTTCACCACGTTCCACGAATCGATCAACCCGGAACTGACGAGAGAGGCACGGGGCGTCTTCGACTCGATCTTATTCAAGTCCACCAAATGACTGGCCGCAGCAAGCATTGCTCCCATTCGCGACAACTTGCGGCAGGCACAGAACGACAGGTGCCCACCGACAGGAACATGGAGCCCATGACCAGTGGGGGCGAATATTGGGTCCATATCAGGCCCTCTGATTGCCCCCCCACTTCAGCGTTTGGGGGGACCTTTGCAGCGCGGATATACCACCAAATGCACAAGCCTAAGAGGACGAGATTCAGCCCCACAACGATCCAAAAAGGGACTGTTGGAGAATGACCCTCTAACAACGAAAGGACCCTGCTCCCAAGCAGCATCAGAGCTAGAACACCAAAAAAGACCGCTTGCACCTTCGTGGGCTGCTGCTTCCTTGGCGTCATGGCTTGAGCCTATCGATGGCCGCGATATTCCTCTCGTCGGGCAGCGACCGCGCGAGGCGATCAGGCTTGGTCACCACGAGGGTGTCTCCGTTGCGGCATGCGGCCAGGGCTTTGCCAAGGCCGGGCCGTTCCCGTTGGATGCCTGTGAATCCGTGATCCACGTAGATAGCTTCGGGATCCACGCTGGCGCCGCGAAGGCATCCCGAGGGCGGTCAAAACTTGAGTGTTTGTGCAGACGCGGGCGTAGCGATAAGCATGACGCCGAGTGTAGCGTTTAGGGCCCCTTCACCGGGCAGTTTCGCGGGCGGGTCTTACGGGAATCCGGGGACCCGGATCGGTGGGAATTTCGACGCCCACAACATCGGACTGAACGGCGGCCGGGGGGGGAGGACCGGCTTGCGGACAAGGGGCACGGCCTCTTCAGGGTTCTACTGTCAGGGATCTAAACAGGATGAGCATCCTCGGAAAACCCCATCCTTTCGATGGACGTGCGCCCCCCGCGCCAGCTACTGGGACAACCAGGCGGTGAAAGCACTTGTAACTTGGCCGTGCAACTTAGTTCCTGACTGCAAACAACACCATGCATCCGAGGCCTACGAGAGCGGCAGCTATTATCAGCCAAAACTCTCGGCGGGTAATCGTCAGCTTTTCTTTTTTCAGTCTAATCACTGCACGTAGAAGGAGCACCACGATGAGGAGTGCGCAAAGTATCGCGAAGGCTAGATAGAACAGGTGCATAAACTTCCTTAGGCCTATGTGGCATCCGCGGTTTCTTCCGCCACGCGAGGGTATTTCGCACTAACTACCGGCAGGCGGCCACAATACCTCAAGCCCGGCCAGTAGGGTTGTCTTCCCCCCCTCTTCCTCGTGCCGGTATTCACTTGGGAGTTTCCTGAGCTCTCTTATGCTGAATACCACCGCCACGATGCCGATTAGGACGACGGCTACAGAAATCATGACATGGTCCACTGTGGGCTCCCTCAGCAGGAGAATCGGTATCCCAATCATGGCAACCACACCCGCGGTAATCTGAATCGACCAGTAAATCCTGGAGCGTTTCTCCTGTGGGTGAACCCAAGGCTTCATTGTGTTCGCTTTCAGCTGTTTCTCAGTTGTCAGTCTTGGTCCCGAGCATAGCTTGGCTTGACCATAGCGATTTCTCTATTTTTCGAGCCAGGCAGACGACCGGGGATTAGGAAAGCAGTGATTCAGTTTCGTGTGGGAGGGAACGCATGGCGGCGCAAGGAATCCTCGACTTCTTGAGAGGCCAAACCTGCCTTAGACAAGAAGCTAGCTACTGTCCGGTGAGGGATCCCGTTGCGGAGCATGCCGACACAAGATTTCTCCCTCAGGTTCCCTGGAGGGTGTTCTAACGCTCGTATTCAAATCGTTTGATGAGCAATTCCTGCGCAGGCTCAAACCCGCGCCTGGCATAGAAGTTTTGTGAATCATCCGAAGGAGAAAGCACGATGCGGGCTGCTTGGATGTTCTTCGAAAAATGAATTGCCGCGTCCAGGAGCATGCTACCGACACCGCCGTTGCGGTGATCCTCCACGACGAACGCGTTCCCGAGATAGACCCAGCACGTTGATTTCTTGCTGGGCTTCGGCATGCGCTCGAACACCATGAGATTCAGCATTCCGATAAGTGTGCCGTCCAGATCCGCGACGAACATGGTGCGCTCGTTCTTTGCCTGCCAGGTTCGGTAGCTGTTATCGAAGTCCGGATCCTCAGCCGGTTCCCCCCCGTTTGTTCCGCGACCCACGCCGCCCGCAGTTGAATGAGACCGGGCGTATCGGTTGCGCGTGCCTGACGAATACTAAGCATCCGCCTACTCTAGCCATCTGCCGCCCAGAGGCCAGCTCGTCCAACGTCTAGAACGTCCGTTCAACCATCGCTCTCCGGGCGTCCGGCGTCGCCCAGGACCCCCCCTACGGTCGTGGCACGATGAGAGCTGGAGACTGCTTGGGCGAAAAACGGAGCTGCGACTTGGTAAACACGGGATCCGTAGTGACTTGATCACTGGAAAAACTGCTTTTGAAGTTACACGGTGGCGCTACCGTGTAACGGGATTTATTGCGGCGGATGGATTGCTGTGTCTGTATCTGAACAACTCTGGTGTCCCTCAGTCGCTTTTTACTAATCTGGTGCTAGGTCTACTACTCGTTTCATCACTCTTTCTGATGGTCATAATCAACTGGGCGAGTGCTAGGGAAAGTGCTGAGAAAAAGGCTGGTTACACAACCGTCCGCCTTGGCGACAGGAAGCTGATGCAGCGCGATCCTTACATGGGGGGGCGCATCATCCGGCTAGCCGGAGCGGACTATCTCGACCGTCAGCACTTCGCCGAGATCTTGGAAAAAACCAAAGCCGAAGCAGAGAAGCAGCTGGCCCCCCCCTAGGGCAATGTCCGTTAGAGGATCCTTCAGCGGACGCCGGGAGCCCGGTGAAGTGTTGGGCCTGACTCCAGCTGGGGGGGCTTGGATTCCCTGACCAGGTGCTCAGTCCTTCTGACCGGATTCACGTATGCATGTTCGGAATTGCCAGAGCTCTTTTACTCTGGCATGTAGGGAAGGGTGTTCATCAGCCGTGCTAGCTCAGCCTGCAGTCGTCGGACTTCCTGTGAATCAAACCCAACACGCGTTTGGAACTCGTGTTCGTCGACAGCCTCCAAGGTCTCACGCAAAGACCCCCCCAGAATATTTCAAGCTCATCGACAGTTAGCGTCAGCCTGACTTCCCTTACAGGTGCCTCAGGGTCAAATTCCAGCTGCATAGTTCACTTCCAAAAATCCGGCTACAGGGACTTGAAGTAATCGTAGCCATCTCATCGTTGCCGAGCTTCGGTCAGCGGCGCGAGCGAAGGCAAGCTGTGGGCGTCCGGGTGAGGGATCGGCTTGCGGGCACATCGAGGGCGTGAATGTTCTGTGATTGGGCCGATGATGCCATGGTTAGATCATCTTGAAACTAAGGAGTACGGCATGGACGAGCTTGATGAAATGGAATTCCTGGAAGGCCTCCCGCCATTAGTGCGCGCTTCCCGAATCGGAGACCTTGGCGAAGTCTGTTCACTGCTTGCCCAGGGCGTTTCACCTGCTGAGGCCGATTCCGACGGATGGTCCGCGCTGCATGCCGCTGCATCGCGAAACCATACTGAGATCATTCGGGTACTGCTTGATGCGGGGTGTCCGGTCGACGTCATGGACGACTCTGGTTTCACCCCCCCATTGCTCAACGCTGCTGGCCCAAGAAACACCGAGACGATCAGTCGCCTCCTTACCGCTGGAGCCGACCCTAACGTCAGGGAATTCGGCCTGCTACGGTCGCCACTGTCATGCGCCGCCGACTATGGAAATGCTGAAGTTGTACAGCTGCTTATTGATGCAGGAGCGCGCATCGACGAGAAACCCCCCCGCGGAGTTACGGCTCTGATGACGGCGGCGGAGTCCTCGGACGGGATGGAGACGGTAAGAGTCCTTCTGCAGGCAGGAGCAGATCCTCGAATAACGGACGACGGAACGGACGAACAGTTCGTAGGTATGACCGCAGCTGACTACGCGCGTCGTATGGGCAACACTTTGATCGCGGACTTCATCGATGCCTGGAAATGAAGTGCGCCGACGGGGGGGCTTCCTAGCAGAATCGAACCCAGCTGGCCCTGCCCCCCCCGAGAAGTTCGATGCCCGACAAGGGATCCCTCACCGACTCCTACCGCACAATAATGTTGTTGGACGACGGAACTGGAACACAGTCCGTCCCGGACTCACCCAGCTCTAGTTCAATAGACGATCCTCGGAAGCTAATTCGGATCGATGGGCACCAGAAACCGCCTCCAAGGCCCCCCCACGGCTCGTAGTTGAGGTCACTTGTGTGACCTGTCGGGTGCATTTGTCCTGCCAGCGTCGTTTCCTGCTGACGTCCCAAATTGCAACATCGGCATCCGCTAAGACGCCGCTACCTAGTAGCGGTTCAGCTCTGATTCCGATTCCCTCGAACCTTCCGGGTGTGTCCCATGTGACGGAAAAGATTCGACCGTCCTCCATTACTAGGTCGATGCCGTAATCTACGGCATCGAAACCAGGGCACGACCACAGAGGCGCATCCCACTCCGTAGGGTCGGTAATAGTACGAGGACCTGTTCCTTCGGAAGCCGGCAAGCGATCCAGGCGCTCAAAGTCAATGTTTACGTAACTCACGGACGTCAGGATTGCTCCAACCATTAGCTGGGCGTGTTGCCGTCGTTCCTCGACTTCAGTGATCGATTCCGCCCACGACCGAGTTCTTTTGAGAACAGTCATGGCAACATCGCGGTTGCGTGTCGGCTGACATGGTTCCAGCTTGCGGTGAAGGGATCCGCACCTGCGGATGGCTGTGGAGAATGCTTTTCCATGAACGCATCATACTTTCGGGTCCGCTTAGGGCCGCTTCGCCTCGGTAGAGCAGTGCCCGGTATAGGATCCCTCACCGGGCGCTAAGGAATTCACGATGATTCCAAGCAACCGAAAGACCACCAACCGGAGGGATCTCCAGCTCTGGGTCCCCCCCGGTTCTAACCAGACACATCATGCGGTGACCGAAAAGAGCGGCATAAGTCGCTTGCCTCGCGAAGATGTCTAAGAGGTGATGGGCTGCAGATGCGTCCTTGCTTTCGAAGGTTTCATACCCGTCAATCACGAGAACTAGCCCGGTATCCATGGCCGTCCATCCATAGGTTTGAACGGCCACGTCGCTGAGGCAATCGTTTAGAGCAGCCAGATTCGAGCCGTGGTAATCCGGGAAATCCAGAGCACGGGCAAGGTCCTGGTGGAGGTCACCCCCCCGAGATTGCCAGGCAGCAGCGTCAACCTGAACGACTCTGTAGCGGTGGTTTCGTAGCCACGACATTGCTTCGTCGAGGATCGCTTGCTGATGAAACAGATTGATGAAGCCGTTCTGGACCAAGAGAAAGTCCATCGGATGGTTCAGCTCGTCGGCCAGGTCCCAAATTGCCATGAGTGAAACTGTGTTGCCTCTCGGTTCCCTTCATGGGGAAGCCCGGAACCCCCCCGGCTGTCCTCCCCCGTGGTGCGTTCGAACGAGGATCCGTCCGGATTCGTTTGATTACTCTCAGTTGTATGGATACTCCGTATCAACCGAAAGAGACAGGCCTTGATGCCTTGGACGAACTCGACCAAGTCGACTGGAACCGACTGCAGCACGCGTACGGAAATGGCGTCGTTTCTCTGGAGGGCTCCAACACGTCACTCGGTATCGCCGGTGACGTAGCGCGGTCATTAGCTACGCTTCGAGATGACCCATCCTTCGCAATCGGTGACGGGCTTTACTCCAACGTCTGCCACCAGGGCACGGTCTATGAAGCAACAGCCTATGCAGTGCCTTCATCGCAGCAGTTGCCGCGGGCGATGTCACAGACGAGATCCGCGTACCTTTGCTGGCGGTCCTGGGTGACATCTCGATCGGAGGAAGCTGCGTAGCTCCCCACGGGTCTCACTCAGGTGCCTACGGAGATCACGTAGACGTCCTCGTCACTGAATCGCTCGCCACTTCGATGAGACGCTTGTCAGCCGTCCGGGCACCTGCGCTCGTGGCACTGATCCAAGCCATCCAGTCGCTTCTCAATCAATCAACCGACGCACACCGCGATGCAGTTGAGTCCGCCATCAACTTTGCAATTACGCCGTCCGTCCAACCCTAAATGCAGCGCCCGTAAGCCGATCCCGTTGCGGACTACCCCCATGCGCCAAATAGCGCTGTGAAAACACCGCCATTACCGCTGAAAGTCACAATCCGTGCGCCCGAAAGCCGGTGGTGTACCCGACACCCTAGTGCTCGGTAACGGACGCCCTGAAGATGGTGACCAAAATCTGGGCTTTTGAAGGCTGGATCTAGCTGGGGGCGACCCGTGCATGCAGGTATGTTGTTGCAATGCGAAAGCAAAGCGGCGCGGGTCACGGCACAGATGACAGGATTTTCAATCGCGGGACGACCGATCTAGTGACAGCGTTCTTGTCACCATGAGGGACGACGTCGTATGCCCAAGGTGCAGGCAAGACTGGGTCAAACCATACCGAATTGTAAAGACGGGCGATCTCTTTCAGCTCTGTGTTGAATGCGACGCGGTTTGGTCCATCGGAATTGAACCCAATCTGACATCCTTTGGAACCTTCGACACTTTCATGGCGGTACGTGGTTTGTCGGAAGTGGAGGACGAAATCGAGGAAGTCCCATGACGCAGCTCGGAGACGATGGAGTAAGCAACGCCGGGCAAATCAGCGTCGAACTCAGCGAAGACGAGGCATTGGTGCTCTTTGACTGGCTGGCCCGATTCAACGAGCGCAAGGATGTTGATCTTGCTGACCAAGCCGTAGGGCGCATCTTGTGGGACATTGAATGAATGCTCGCTGGAATCTGCACTGATTCAGCCATTCTCAGAGGACTACGCCATACTGCTGGCTGAGGCTCGAAGCCGTCTGGTGGACCCGATTCCCTCGTGACCCCCTGTTTGGCAACAACCATATGAAAGACAGTGCAGGAGTGATGGCGGGTGCTGGCCGGAGCGCTCCTGCCTCTAAGGAACGGATGCCCGGTAAAGGATCCTCTATCGGACGTGGTTCGGCTATTCGGTATGTGCCTGGACAGCTCGGGACGTGCCGCCGATAGTCTGGCTTTCATGGAAGTGTCACACCCTGAGCCCCCCGAGACACGGATTTAGTCGACCTTTTGAATGCTCGTGATGGCATCGGAACCTTGGTGGACGTACAGGACGGGGGACACTTTCACGGTTTTCAACATCGCTTGGGGGATACGACCTTGGCGATGAATACGCGCATATAACAACTAACGCAAGCCCGTTCGTGGCCGGCCAGCCGATCGATTTCTTCTTTACCGACAAGGTCACCCGCGTCCGAGACGCCTCGACGGGGAGAGTCCTGTACTCCCGGCCTTGAATAGGGCTCGTTCCGTCAAAATTCCCGCCGACATGGCGGCCGGTTCAAAAATCAGGCGGCGCGCCCGGTAAAGGATCCCCCCCTTGCGGGCCACCAAATCCGCCAAATAGTGCTGTTAAAACGCCGCCCTTTACTGCTGAAAGTCACAGCCGATCCCTAACCGGGTGCTTGAAGCGCCCGATAGACCCCCGGCTTACGTCGGGTTCCAGGCCCCGAGAAGGGATCGGCTTCCTCAGCCGGGATACCGTGAAGGCGACGTCCTCCCGTGGTTCGCGTTGCCCCCTACCCCCGCGAAAGAAGCCTGATGAAAACGGACACTGAAGTACTGACAGCCGACATGATGCGATTTGCGTCCCTGCTAAGACACATGAACCTCTCTGTCGTGGCGCTCAAATACGAATCCCTTGCCAGAGCGCTTCAGACCGAACCATCGGAAGAGTCTGTGGACGAAGTTCGCCTGTGGCTCCGCTCGTCACTGAAGGGCGGCAGCGGAAGCCTCAGTGACCGGTACGTGCAGAAGGACGGAGCAGTGGATGAAGGCCTCAACGCGGAGTACGAAGAACTTCTCCAGAAGTTCACGGATTTCGTCAATGCTGAGCCGGAATCGAAGGCGAGCGCGGCTGCTGCCATGTTCGCCAATGGAGGCACTTACTTCCGTCTGATCGAAACTCCCGTCCGCAATAGATGGTTCTCCAGCAAAGGAACCTTCACTTACGAAGTAGCGACTGCGCCGGGAGTCACACGGCTGGTGACTTTGGATCAACTCGGTCAAGCTGTCGGTTATGGGCCGCAGAACTCCCGGAAGGACTGGCAGGAGTGCCGGATGGTTGCAGACCGCCTTTTCAGGGAGGGACGCAGGGACCATTGGGTTCACTACTCCAGCTCCTATGTCGTTCCGGACGAGGCACTCCGAAAGGATCGGTAGGGATATGGTCGCAAAGGGGGGGAGCGTCTACCTGATGCAGATGGCAATGGAGGTGTCTCGGTGAACGATCGTTTATCGGGCGTTAGGACTCATTGGACATCGCGATGAGACGTTCAATATCATCCGCCAGCTCTGGGACCGGCCGACGAGCATCGAGTTCGAGGGTCGCCCCGTTCCGAAGCAGTGGTTCGACGTCGAGAATGTTTTGGCGGATCGCGGACTGGTCTGCCTCTGAGTTGCCGTAGGGATTGTTCTTACGAACCGAGACGCGCTCGATGAGGACATCTACGGGTGCGCTCAGGAGAACAACAGCGGTGAAACGATCATAGAAGCATCCTTGATTCTCGACAGTCCCTGAGACAACCAGGAAAGAATCAGACGCCAGAAGTGCCGACATGCGCGGTTCATCCCATGTGCCGTCAGGAAGCACCCAGGAGTCATAGTCGGTGTCGATCGTTCGGTAGCCCCCTCCGGGACAACTCGCGCAGCACCGTTGTCTTTCCCACCCCTGACATTCCGGTGATCAAAACTCGAGACATGCGAGTCAGCGTATACGGTGTGCCAGAGTGTCCGGTAGCCGTTCCCTGAACGGACAATCTCCGTTGGCCTCCGGTAGCCGATGGGCATGGGCATATAGACCAGTCGCCTGGTGAGTCCGACTGAGAGCCCCCGAGCAGACCTCGGCCCGCCCGTAGACGATCCCCCTGGTGGAACGCCAGCATGTCTGTGCGTCACATGACGGTGAGTCGCCGTGGACTCCTACCCCCTTAGGCAGAAATACGCCATCGAGTACGCCTCGGTAGCCCTCTTCATACGCAGCGCGCTGTTCCTCATATTGCCGACGGACCTGCTCTGCGGCGGGATGGTCGGCATCATGTGCTTCTAGCCAACGGGTAAACCTGTCGCGATACCCGGCTTCGAAGACGTCCCACTCCTGAACGCTTGCCTGGTCGTGGTTCACCACCTCGAAGCCAGCGGCACGGATCTGCTCGCGTAACGCATCTTGTGTTAGGTACTCGTCATCACGTCCAGCCAGAGGGGCGGTGGCGGCCTGATGAGGTGTTGCTGACCAGATCGCCTCGCCGTAGACGAGTCGGCCGCCGGGAAGCACCAGGGCTCGAAGGCTCGCAGGGCTGCGGCGTAGTCGAGCGGCTGCGCGTCCTCTACCGGCGGCCCCCCCAGATCTGGCTCGCGCCGATGCAGATGACAGCGTCTGCGGGGGCGATCCTGGGCTTCCAGCCCAGGCATCGAATCGAACGTCGCTCTGTCGAGCAGTCCACGAGTCAATGCTTGTTGCCTCGCTCGGTAGATGAACGCGGAAGCACTGTCCACTCCGCGTCCCCCCCGTGCCTGCGGGGCCGACGTCAAAACCCTAAGTAGTAGTTCACCCCACCCGCACCCCCCCATGTCCAAAACCTCAGTCGGCGCCGGGTCGGACAGGAAGGCCACAAGGTGTGCCGCACGTTCCTCGGAAAGCGGGGGTAAGCCAGGTCAGGGACTCGTAGAGGGGCGGCAGTTCAAGCGAAGTACTGTCGGTCACTCAATGATGTTCTCATGCTTCACAGAAGCGGCTGAGCGGCACCCTTCCAGATGGAAACGAAGCATGTTCTCAAAAGATTTTGGAGCCGTTGTAAGTATTCGTTCCTACCCGGAAACAACATGTGTGAGCGGGCTGATCTGCCCGGCTCGACTAAGGGGGGGAAGGAACCCAGCCATGAAGTACCACCGATCCGACTACGCGAAGTACGCCATTCTCACATCGCTTGCACTTGCACTTGCTCTCACCGCGTGCTCGTCGGCGCCACCCGTGGCAGGGACGTCAACCGCGGCTACAGTTTCAGAGGAATTCCCGGCACTCACGCCGCCATCTCCTGCTGCCATGGAAGATGAGGGGCTTCCCTCCCCCCCTGCAACCAGCGCCCTCACGCCGGCTGACGAGTCCCTGCCCAATGTTCCGACATCTGCGGCAGAGACCCCCCCGATCATTGGAACTTCCCCCCCACGGCCAACACCGGTTTCAGTGCCGGCAGCACCCCCCCTTATTCCTGTCGAGCCCACGGTCCCCCCCTCGTCTCAGGTGATCACCCCCCCACCGACAGTCATCGTGGAGGCGCCGATTACTCCCGTTGTCCCCTCAACCCCGCACGTCTCGCCCGACTACGGGAATGGCACGTTTACCTTCCCGGACGGCACATCTCCTTCGATGTGCCCGCCGGCTGGACTGTACAGGTGGAGCAGGCACCGTACAACGAAGAAGCAAATCATCCCGGTGGAAAGGAGAACTCCCTGGCTGCCAATATCTTCGACAACAACGGTGACAAAATTGCTCACATCACCAGCGGAGGCACCGGCGGTCTGGTCGCCGGGCCGGTCAACCGCACCATCCTTGACTCACAGGAACTCAGTGCGTTCGACAGTCGTAACGGCGCCTCTCACTTCGCTTTCGTAAGGGATGACTATGCCGGCTTCCCTGAATTTCCGGTCCGCTACTACATGGGGGGGGTTGTGGCTGAGTACTTCATGACAGAGGGTCCTGACAGCGCCTCCGTGAACAGCTTCATGATCATGCCGAACGGGGCAGCAACCGCGGTTGCCGAGATCGACGCGTCCATGACGCCTGAAACCGCTGCAGCGTGGATGAAAACTGATCAATACGTCAAGCTTCGGGCACTGCTGACCAGTCTCCGCTACGCTGCCTAACCACCAAGCGCTCCAGATACCCGGCAAGCCACCAGGAGGCTTGCCGGGTATCTCTCTTTAAGTTTTCAGCAGTTATGTAAGAAACAGCCGTCTCCGGGAAACTAAGTGTTTGAATCATCAAGCGCTAGCCCGGGGGGGAAAGAAATAAAGATGTTGGCTACTAGAGAGCAGGAACTGAGTGCTCTTCATGCTGAACACTTCAGCCGCATCTACCAATACATCGCGTATCGGATCAACGACCGGGAACGGGCCGAGGAATTGGCTAATGATGTGTTCCGGATCGTTTGGGAAAAAATGCCTGCCGAACCGCCGGGCATCGGGTGGCTGATAGCCACAGCCCGGAACGTGCTGGGCAACGAATACAAAGGCCGGCGACGGCGCGAACAGCTTATGGAGCGCCTCGCCGAAGAAGCCCGCATTAGGGCATCCGAAAGCGAGGATGACCAACAGGTCAACGTTGCCGACATTCTCTCCAAGCTGAAGGACAAGGACCGCGAGATCCTGATGCTCTCCTACTGGGACGACCTCACTACAGCCCAATTGGCCGAGAGCCTGGGGGTGTTCCCCCATCGGCTGCAGCCGTCAGGCTTCACCGGGCCCGCAAGGCCTTCGCGAAAGCCGCACCGACATACCTCATGACAGAACGGGAAGTCTAACCATGGACCGCATCGAACAACTCATGAAAAACTCAAAACCCCCACGTCCCCCCCGAACCAGGCACCACCCCGGGTGTCCTGACGGGACGGTCCCATGTCTTCTCCGACGATCCCAACGTCGTGTCTCTCGCCGAGCACAAGCGTCGGCGATCGGGGGGGTGGGTAGGCACCGCAGGTGTGATTCTCGCTGCGGCGGCCGTCGTCGGGGGGGCAGTCGTTGTAGCAGGGAACCTGGCACCTCAGTCTGCGCCGGCACCTGCCACCACCGATACCCCCACAGTGACGGCTACGCCGACGGCCACGCCTTCGCCCTCGCCTTCGCCAACGGCAACGGCAACCCCAACGGCAATCCCGACGGCGGAGGCTACCCAAG
>BBFS01000087.1 GCA_001313365.1 Paenarthrobacter nitroguajacolicus JCM 14115 | reverse complement strand
CCGCCGTCGCACTCGCCGAAGGCATCACCGAGCCCCCCCGCGAAATCCTTCGCCGGGCCACCGCATGGTCGGCCGCGGCCGTGCTCATGCCTGCCGCAGGTGAAATTTCGCCGCGATACCAGGAACTCCAGGACCAATTGATCGTGACATGGAAGGAGACCCGGTGACCCTGGTCAACACTCTGGAACTCATGGACAGGGCCGCCGACGCGGGAACAGGCCAAGGTGCGTTCAACATCATCCACATCGAAACTGCCGAGGGCCTGGTGGCAGGGGCCGAAGCGGCCGGCGTCCCACTGATTCTGCAGATTTCCGAGAACTGCGCCAAGTACCACGGCGGACTCGAACCCATCGCTTCGGCAGCCCTCGCAATCGCGCGCTCCGCCGCTGTACCCGTTGCCCTTCACCTGGACCACGCAGAATCCGAAGATCTCGCGATCGCAGCCGTGGACCTTGGTTTCGGTTCAGTCATGTACGACGGCGCTCACCTGCCGTACGAATGGAATGTGGAAGTCACGCAGCGGGTGGCAAAGTATGCCCACGAGCGCGGTGTCTACGTGGAAGCCGAGCTTGGAAAAGTGGGTGGCAAGGACGGAGCCCACGCTCCCGGTGTCCGAACAGACCCCCCCGGCGAGGCCCACTCATTCGTTGAGGCAACCGGCGTGGACGCGCTCGCCGTTGCTGTCGGCTCCTCCCACGCCATGACCGAACGCAGCGCCGCGCTGGACCTGCACCTCATCACCAGACTGAAGACCGCGGTGGGAAAACCACTGGTCCTCCACGGCTCCTCCGGTGTGACAGATGACATGCTCATAGCCGCTATCCGTGCGGGTATGACTAAGATCAACGTATCCACACATTTGAACGGGTTCTTTACCCGCGCCGTCCGTGAGTACCTCGATGCCAACCCTGCAGTGGTGGATTCCCGGAAATACGTCAAGGCCGGCCGGGATGCCCTTGTGCTGGAGTCCGCACGTATGCTGACGCTGTTCGCCAAAGCGAATTAGCTGGAAACCCGCGAAAGGCTCGTCATGACCCGCACCGATCGGCTCACTGCCATACTCGACCTCCTGGCCGAGTCCGGCCATGTGGAAGTCGAGGACATCGTGACCCGCCTGGGCGTCTCACCTGCCACGGCCCGCAGGGATCTCGACAGCCTTGCCAAGCAGCGGCTGCTCAGCCGCACCCGCGGCGGCGCCACTACCGGGTCCGTAGCCTACGACCTTCCGGGCCGCTACAACAGGGACGACCACGCCGTGGCCAAGCAGGAAATCGCTCTGGCAGCGTCTGCGCTGATCCGTCCCGGTGCTGTGATCGGGCTCAGCGGTGGCACCACCAACACGGCGTTGGCGCAGCTACTCTCCACCCGCGAGGACCTCAACGCGCCGTCCCACACGCCCACGCTGACCGTGGTCACCAACGCCATCAACATCGCTTCCCAGTTGGCGGTGCGGCCGAACATCAAGATCATGGTCACCGGCGGGATCCTCAACCCCCCCGCTCCTACGAGCTGGTGGGTCCGTATACAGACGTCATCATGCAAAAAGTTGCCCTCGATATTGCGTTCATCGGTGTCAACGGCGTCGACCCGGACCTCGGCCCCCCACCATCACCGACGAAGGCGAAG
Organism: Paenarthrobacter nitroguajacolicus JCM 14115; assembly: GCA_001313365.1. Next base: position 18,433 of record BBFS01000087.1, on the reverse strand, counting down.
CCATGGTCAACACGGTGATGGCACGCCGTGCCACCGAGTCCTATGTGGTGGCCGACTCTTCCAAAGTGGGCCGCCGCTCCTTTGCCGCCATGGCAGGCTACGACTTCAGGCACCTCATCACGGACTCCGGCATCAGTGCCGAACATAAAGCTGCGTTCGAGGCCAAGGGCACCGAAGTCATCGTCGCACCCGCCGGCTGAGACGTGCCGGCTGAGACCAGCCGGCTGAGCTGGAAGGGCTAGAAGCGCATCCTCGGTGCGTGCAGCACTGAGTCGTCTACCTCCCGGGGGGGCACCCACTGGCTGAACGGTATATCCAGGCTGTACTGGTCGTCGTCGTTCTTGATCAGGGTCCGAAGCTCGGCGTTGTCCGGGTTGTTGAGCGACTCGAAGTACTCCACCGTCCAGTGGAACCAACGCATGCAGAAAAGGCGCATGGTCAGCCCGTGCGTGACCAGGAGCGTGTTTGGTGCGTAGGTAGGCTTCTGCCAGTGCCGGTACAGCGTCTCCATGAAGGAAGACACCCGGTCATAAACGTCCGAACCGGACTCGCCCTCGCGGAACCGATAGAAGAAATGGCCGTAGAGGTTGCGCAGTTCCTTTTGGTCCTCGATCTCCCCCCCGGCGATCTGGAAGTTGGCCCAGTCCTGCTCGCGAAGCCGGGGTTCCTCAATCACCCGCTCGATCAGGGGACCGAGGTTCATGGCTTCGAGGGTCTGGTACGCGCGCAAGTAGGGGGGAGACGTAGACGCAGACCTGTTCTCCATCGAGCTTGCGGCGCAGGTCCTCCCCGGCAATCCGTGCCTCCTCCACTCCGCGCTCCGTCAGCGGGATCCGGTAGTCCGGCACACGGTTGTAGATGGACGTGTCGGCATTCGCGGCAGACTGGCCATGCCGGATCATGAAGATTCTCTCAGGGGGGGCACCCATCCCACCAAGCATAGGGTGGGTATATGTTCCTTGCTTCCCGTCGCCGGCTGCGCGCCGAAGTACTTATTGTGCTGGGCCTGTCCTTGGGCCAATCAGCCGTCTACTCCGTAGTTCAGCTGCTGGACAAGATGACGAGGGCACCTTTGGCGGATGCCACGTCAACGCTGAACAGGTCCCAAAGCACGCGTGAGTACTTCGACCTCACCTACCAATTGCTGGACATCGTGTTCGCTTTGGTGCCCGTGGCCTTGGTGTTCTACTTCCTGTCCACCCATGCACCTGGCGGCCGGGAAGGCGGGGGCGGCTCGGCGTTCGCCCGGCTTGGCTTCAATTTTGCCCGGCCCGGCAAGGACCTTCTCCAAGGTGTTGGTCTGGCCGCTGCGATCGGCATCCCCTCGCTCGGCCTGTATGCGGCCGGTCGTGCGCTGGGAATCACCACTGCAATTGTGCCCAGCGGCCTTGACGCTTACTGGTGGACGGTGCCGGTGCTGGTCCTTTCGGCCATGCGCCATGCGATCGTGGAAGAAGTGATCGTGGTGGGGGGGTACCTCATGGACCGCTTCGGTAAATTCGGGTGGAGCATGCCGGTGGCCATTGTGGTCAGTGCCGTCCTGCGGGGGAAGCTACCACCTGTACCAAGCTTTGGGCCGTTCATAGGGAACGTGGTCATGGGCTTGCTGTTCGCGTGGATCTACACCAAGACCAAGCGGGTAATGCCTTGGTGATTGCCCACGCACTGTTGGACATCGTGGCGTTCGTTGGATTCAGCCTGTTCGGCAAGGCAATGGGCCTGGGGGTAGAGGTCCGTTAAAAGTATCCGGCCGCCATCGGTGGGTGACGTCGTTGGCACCCGCTGATGGCGGCCGAAGCTTAGCCCGGACATGATTGACTCCGGACATGGCTGACCGGGGCCGGGACCAGCCCGGATGGATGGATCGGTCAGATGGTGACGGCTCCGGAGGCGGTTTCGAAAGTTACAGCGAGGATGCCTGGAGTGCCGTGCGGTGCCATCCACTGGACGGCGACATCCTCAAGCGGCTTCTCCACTGGTTCGCCCAACCATTCGGTGACGCGTTCAGCCGAGCCCGCAATGGTGAGGCTGGACATCTTGACGTCGCTCTCGTAGATCCTTGACGGGTGCAGCGAGGGGTCGCCCTCCCACTTGAGCAGGTAGGGCACTTGGGGATCCGCGATCAGGCCGAGGATGCCAATCTGCTGCCACACCAGTTCGCGTCCGTCGGGGAACTTGCGGTTGCCCGGAACAGCCGAGCGGCCAAGGCGGTCTTCGAACGGTGCAAGGTCGTCAACGGCGACGCACCAGCATCCATCCACCACCGGCAGCCGAGCGGGCACGGACGGCCTGGCCAAAGGGTGCTTTGTCGGAAGCGGGGTGGTCCAGGACCTCCACCACTTCCAGGTACTTGTTATCCGCAAGGGGAATGATCATGTTCCGGGTACCGAAGCGCGGGTGCACTCCGCCCCCCCGGACAGCGTCCACTCCCAGTGCCGCGGAAATTCGTTCGGTAGTGGCCAAAAGGCCATCTCGTTCACAGGCGTAAGAGACGTGATCCATGCGCATGGCTTCATCTTGGCACTTTGTGATCGGGGGGGTCTCAGCTAAGTCAAGCCTAACTAAGGTGGGATGTGTATAACCGGTGGTAAGCGGCGTCATGGAGGGACGCGGGAAGACCGAAAGATTCCCCAGGCGTCACAAAGCTGTCTTCGCCTCCGGACAGTTCCTAAACTGGCCCCAGCTCACACCGCTTCACCTTGCCCGCCAAACCCATGCGTCACGAACAGGAGAACTCCATGTCCCAAGGATGGTCTTTCGAAACCCGCCAGATCCACGCCGGCCAGGAGCCCGACGCCGCCACAGGGGCGCGCTCGCTTCCGATCTACCAGACCACGTCCTTCGTGTTCCCCCAGTGCCGAGAGCGCCGCCAATCGCTTTGCCCTGGCCGAGCTCGCTCCCATTTACACCCGAATCGGCAACCCGACGCAGGATGCAGTGGAGCAGCGGGTTGCGAGCCTTGAGGGTGGCCTGGGTGCCCTCTTGCTCAGCTCCGGACAGGCTGCGGAGACGTTCGCCATCCTGAATATCGCCGAGGCGGGCGACCACATCGTAGCGAGCCCCAGCCTGTATGGCGGCACATACAACCTGCTGGCGCACACGCTGAAGAAGTTCGGCATTTCGGTCACGTTCGTCGAGGACCCGGACAATCTGGACCAGTGGCGTGACGCCGTACGGCCGAACACCAAGCTGTTCTTCGGCGAGGTCGTCTCCAACCCGCGCCAGGATGTCCTGGACATCGAGGGCATCGCCCGCACCGCACACGCGGCCGGCGTTCCCCCCCTCATTGTGGACAACACCCTGTCCACGCCTTACCTCATCCGTCCCATCGAGTGGGGGGGAGCGGACATCGTGTCCATTCCGCGACCAAGTACCTGGGTGGTCACGGTTCGGCAATCGCCGGTGTGATTGTGGACTCCGGCAACTTCGACTTCGGCAAGGACCCGGACCGCTTCCCTGGCTTCAATACCCCGGACCCCAGCTACAACGGTCTGGTCTACGCCCGGGACCTCGGCAAAGACGGTGCACTGGGCGCGAACCTCTCCTACATCCTCAAGGCCCGAGTCCAGTTGCTTCGCGATCTCGCTCTGCCGTGTCCCCCCCGTTCAACGCCTTCCTCATTGCCCAGGGCCTGGAGACCTTGAGCCTGCGCGTGGAACGCCATGTTGCCAACGCCACCAAGGTGGCCGAATGGCTTGAAAACCACGACGACGTCGAATCGGTCGCCTATGCGGGCCTGCCGTCCAGCCCGTGGTACGACCGCGGCCGGAAGTACGGACCCAAGGCACGGGCGCCATCGTTGCCTTCAACATCAAGGGCGGCGTCGAAGCCGGCAAGCGCTTCGTGGACGGCCTGGAGTTGCACTCGCACGTTGCCAACATCGGTGATGTCCGCTCGCTGGTCATCCACCCGGCGTCGACTACACACAGCCAATTGACGGTGGAACAGCAGGTCGCCGCCGGCGTCAACCCCCCCGGCCTCGTGCGCTTGTCCGTGGGCATTGAGCACGTTGATGACATCATCGCCGACCTCGAAGCGGGATTCCGGGCCGCCAAGGGCGCTAACGCCGCGGCTTGGAGTCTCAGCCCGGCTGCCGCCCGCGTCGACGATTATTCGCCGGGCGCAGTTCGGGGTGCTTGTTCGTGAACGAAGACGCCCTAAACCGTCACACTGTTGTCACATTCTTCGCCAGAACCACCCTGCATTTCCTAGACTCTTGGTATTAGGTCATGAGTGCCAGCACACAGCCCCCCCGGCTTGCTGGCCGGCAACCCTCCTACGCGGTGGGGGTGCCCCCCCGGGTGAAGACCTGGCCTGTTCGCACGCAAGGCGACGGGCAAGCGCGAGGTTAAGGTGTCAAAGGAATGACCATTACTGCTACAGCCCTTCCCAAATCCGGAGAAGAAGACGGAACCGTCAAGTACGCCGGCATCGGGCCGTTGGAACTTGAGGCCGGCGGATTCCTCCCCCCCGATGTCGTCCTCGCTTATGAGACCTGGGGGCAGCTGAATGCCGATGCCTCCAATGCCGTCCTCATCCAGCATGCGCTCACGGGCAGCACTCACGTAGCCCGTGGAGCCACCGACGAGGAAGGTTGGTGGGAGCAACTCGTTGGGCCGGGTGCCACCATCGACACCAACAAGTTTTTCGTCATTTCCATCAACATCGTGGGCGGATGTTATGGCAGCACCGGCCCATCGTCAGAAGCACCGGACGGACGTCCTTGGGGGGGCTCACGTTTCCCGTTGGTCACGCTGCGCGACAGCACGGAGGCTGAGGCGCGCCTCGCCGATGCCTTGGGAATCGATGCCTGGCACGCCGTGTTGGGCGGTTCCATGGGCGGCGCCAGGGCCCTTGAATGGCTGTTACGTTCCCTGACAGGGTGAAACGCTGCGCCGTAATTTCGGTGGGCGCCTACAGTACGGCCGAGCAGATTGCCTTTGCTCAAGCCCAAACCTTGGCCATCAGGCAGGACCCGAACTTCAAAAACGGTGACTATTACGGCGGCACTGCACCCGAACATGGTTTGGCACTGGCCCGACGCATCGCCCACATCACTTACCGCTCAGCCTTGGAGTTGGATTTCCGCTTCGGCAGGGAAGCCCAGCACCAGGAGACACCACTCGCTGCCGCCGTGTTGGGGGGAGCGTGGCCGCTACCAGGTGGAAAGCTATCTGGACCACCAGGGAACGAAGCTGGTCCGCCGTTTTGATGCCAACAGCTACATCGCCATCACCGAAGCCTGATGTCCCACGACGTCACCAGGGCCGCGGCCCGCTGGAACAGGCGTTGTCGCGCGCTACGGCTGAGTTCTTCGTGGCGGCGGTGGACAGCGACAGGCTCTACTTCCCTGCACAGTCGCAGGAACTTGCCGCGGCGCTACCTGGGGATGTGCCGGTCCACCTCATTGAGGCTCCGATTGGTCACGATGGCTTCCTTACCGAGATCGGCCAACTCTCGGCCCAACTCCGAGAATCATTCTTCGCCTAGCCCTAGCCGTTCATCATTTCGCCGCGCTGCTTCATGTAATCCTCCATGGCGATCTCGCCGTTGCTGAACTTCGTGTCCAGCTCCGCCAACTTGCGGGCGCGGAATCCCTGCGGCTCCGAAGCGCCCGCTGAGGGGGGGAACGGTGCCGGGGATGAAGGGTTCGACGGCGGCCCGGCCTGCGGTGTCGAATCCGCGGGGGCGGATGTCGGTCGGCTCGGAAGGGTACCCGGGGGTAATTCTGACCTGGGTAACCCTGCGTCGGGTATCCCTGACCTGGATAATTCTGCTGCGGGTAATTCTGTGGTGGATACCCTGGTCCGGGCAGATTCTGCTGTGGGTAGCCGGGGGTCGCGGAAGTTATTGTCCTGGATCCGACGCGCCCGGGAGCGGTTGTACATGCGGATCCCGAGTGGAATCAGCCAAGAGCAGACGATGATCCAGAAGATCAGATTGTTCACAGTGCAGGCCTCCTAGGTCTCATCCCAGCTTAGTCCTGACCGGCAAAACCACTGCGGCTGCTTCAGACCAGCTTGGTCTGCATGCCCAGGAACCGGCCGTAGCGATCCACCTCCGACTGCAGGGCCTCCTGCTCTTTTGCGGTGGTGGGCCGGTTCATTCGGACGTCCATTTCGCAGGTTCTGCCGGAGAAGCCATGGCGCCACCATCCGGCCAACCTGCCGTCCAGCAGGACCACGTGCATGGGTCCGTTGTCCTCGGGGGGGAAGATGGGCGCCGTGCCACCAAGGAAGTGCCGGGACTGTGAGTAGCCCATCACGTATTCGTCGTAGCACTGGATGAGGTCGACGCGGGGGGGAAGCCCGGGATCCTCGGCGGGCGAAGGCTTGTCACCACCCGCGAGAGCGTCCGCTTCCTCGGAAGCCAGATAAAAGTCGAAACCATCACACTGCGCCGCCCCCCAGACTCCCGGGGGGGGACATGGCACCCGCCACCTCGATTCCCCCGCTTTACGTCTTTCATGGTCAACCCGGACCACGCCGCACAGTCCTTGACCGTGGCGGGTCCCCCGGCTGGTGAAGTATCGGAGTGCCAACCGTCCAAGAGCCTGTTCGCGGCTTTCGGCGGTCAGAGGCTTAAGAGCCGAACCGGGTACCGTTCGTCGAACAGGGCATACGTTTGTTTCAGGGCGCCGCCTGCGGAACGGACGGGTGAGCCGCTGACCAGGACACCGCTGATTTCCGCGTGCATGAGGTGGTAGATGAAGCCCAGGCCCTTGCCGGGAAATCCGGACTGTCCCAGGACTTCGGCCAGTTCCTCGCGCGTCTTGTGGGCTCCATCGGCCACAGCGGCGGCGAGGATTCGGCCGCTCTTGGCAGCAGAGTCGTCATCGATTCCTGTTTGTCGGTACATGCCTTTGTTGCCTTGGTGGAGGCGATCTGCGGACAACGCCATCAACCAGCCAAGATCGTCCCGATGCACGAAATGCCACGTGGGCCGGAGAATATGCGTCCGCAGGATGGTTCCGTCGGCTACCGCCTGCTCAACGCTTAAGGCAGTGACCATCGATGAAGCGCTGGTGGAGCTTCTCTGTGCGAGAGTCCACCTCGCATAGGGGAACTCCTGCGATTGGACGGCCAGAAGGTTGCGGACCACGTCCCCCCCGGGACTTCCGGCGTAGGGAGCCCGCAACTGCTGCCGCCGCAACCGAATCCTCCGAATAGCCTCCGTGTGCAGGGAGCTGGCACCCGACGTCACGTCAGCGGCGCGGCAGCAAGGTGCCGGTGGAACCGAAGACGGGTCCCGGCGTCGGACGCTTTGGCGTGATTCCGTCGCCGGAGGACTGATGCCGAAGGCGCCGGATCACCCATGGGACAAAGAATTCACGTGCCCAGACAAGGTCGGAAGACCGGGCCTGACGCCACGTGCGCGGCGGAAGGGGGGGCTTGGGCATCAGGGGCTCAAGCGTGTGCTCGACGTTCAACGCTTCCAAAACCATCATGGCGATGGTGTGGTGGCCCAGCGGCGAGAAGTGAAGGCGGTCAACGTTCCACATCTGGGGATCCGCCAACTGCCGCAAGGACACATGTCCGCGATGATGGCATCGTGCCGCGCAGCTACCGTCCTGAGGTTCTCGTTGTAAATGGCCACCTTGCCGCGGATGCGCCCGAGTACTGATGCTGCCGTGTCCGGGCCATTGAAAAGCACCACGGTGGCACCTCCCGAGCTCAGCTCCGCGACTGCGGCGTCGAGTTTCTCCGCCAACAGGTCGGGATCGCCGCCGGGACGGATGAGGTCGTTGCCGCCGGCTGAAATGGACACGAGGTCAGGCTGCAGTTCCAAGCAGGGGGGGCCAACTTGTTCATTAATAATCTGCTGCAGCAACCTGCCACGGATAGCAAGGTTGGCGTAGGCGAAATCTTCCTGGCTGCGGCCCAGTTCCTCGGCAACCCGATCCGCCCAACCACGATAACCGCCGGGGTTCTGCGGCTCGGGGTCGCCGATGCCCTCCGTGAAGGAGTCACCCAGGGCCACATAGCGTCCAAGGGTGTTTTTGAACGGGCTCGCCCGGCTTCAGTAAAGGATTGTTCTCACTCACGCTCATATCCTGCACCGTGACGTCGACCCTACGCCACCGTAGTTGTTACTGGTGGGTAACTGTAAGAATGGACCCATGACTGAAGCACCCACATTTCCCGCTCCCGTTGTCCTGTGGTCCCACGACGAATCCGAGCGTGCAGGCAAGCCACTCCTGGTCCTGCTGCACGGCTACGGCTCCAACGAGGACGACCTGTTCAGCCTGGCCGGATTGCTGCCCGAGGGTTTTGTGGTGGCCGCCCTTCGAGCGCCGATGCCCATGGGGCCGGGCTTCACGTGGTTTCCTCTCACGGCGTCCATCGACTACTCGCTGGAAGCTGTAAAGCAGGCAGCCGAGTACGCCCTTGAGTGGCTGGACACAGTCAAAGGCAACCACTCGTCCGTGACGTTGCTGGGCTTCTCCATGGGCATGGCGATGGCCACCACCATGCTCCGCTACCGTCCCGCGGACTTCGCTGCCGTCGTCGGACTTTCAGGCTTTGTGATCGACGCCGGCGCTGACGCCGCATTCCGGGACGACGAACTGGACGGAACGCTACCGATGTTCTGGGGGGGTCGCGACCAGCAGGATCCCGTCATCACCCAGGACAAAATCGAATACACCATGGGCTGGGTGCGCAAGCACGTCGACCTCACCAAAGTGCTTTACACGGGGGATGTGGCACGGCATCAACCAGCAGGAGATCGGACACGTGGGCGAATTCCTCACCCACAAGGTGCTCACTGACTGAGGTTCCGATGTGTCAGGCGGCGGTGATCCGGACCGTCTGGCCATTGACGGTCACGGTATCGCGACGTGGAGCTGGCGTCCGCGGCGGTCATCGATTTCGTTGTTGACTTTGACCAAGCCGTTCTTGATGAGCTCCGTGGCTTCAACGCCGTCCTCCACCAAGTTGGCGAGCTTCAACAGCTGGCCGAGTCGGATCATGTCGTCGCGGATGGGGGGGATCTCTTCAATTTCGGGGGGGTTGCTCATACAGCAATGATGCCTGAAGTAGTGTGGTGACGGTGCCGCAGCCTTCTCCCCCGTCCCGCCCTTCCGCTGGTCATTGGCCTTCCCATTGCAGTAGCGACGGGCCTGGTGATCCCGCTTCAAGGGAGGATCAACGGGGGGGCCCTCGGCGCCAAACTGGACGACGGCATCGCCGCGGCTGTGGTGAGCTTCACCACAGGACTCCTGCTTATTAGTGCCATCTCACTTGCCACCCCCAAGGGCAGGGCAGGGCTCCAGCGCATCATTCCTGCCGTCCGGAACCGCAGCTTCCCCAGGTTCTACGTGATGGCCGGTGCCATCGGCGCGTTGTTCGTCTTTGCCCAGTCGTTCACTGTTGCCCTGCTGGGTGTCGCGTTGTTCACAGTCGCAGCGGTGACCGGCCAGACGTTGAGCGGACTGCTCGTGGACCGAATGGGCATCGGCCCGGGAGGAAAACGCGCCATCACGGGAGTCCGGGTCCTGGGCAGTGTCCTGACGGTGGCCGCCGTCGCCTGGGCAGTTTCCCCCCCGCGCTTCAGCGGCGACACCGACATCGCCTCGCTCCTCTTGCCCGTCCTCCTGCCGCTGGCCGCCGGTTTTTTCATGAGCTTCCAGCAGGCAATGAACGGAACTGCCACAGTCCATTACGGGACGCCCATCGCAGCCACGTTGGTCAACTTCATTGCAGGATCGCTCATTCTATGGATCGCGTGGATTATCAAGCTGGCTGTGGCCGGGCCGGGAAATCCGCTTCCCAGCGAGTGGTGGTACTACCTTGGCGGCCCATGGGCTGCCTCTTCATCGGCCTGGCGGCGCTGCTGGTCCGGAGTCTTGGGGGGTCCTGATCACCGGTTTGGGCATGATCGCCGGGCAGTTGGTGGGGGGTCGCTGGTGCTCGACGTCGTGATCCCCCAGTCCCGGCGCAGTGGTCGCCTTGCCCACGGTGCTGGGTACGGTCCTGACGCTCGCCGCGATCATCGTGGCCACACTGCCCTGGCCCAAGGGAGCTTTCGCACGAAGAGTCCCTCCCAAAGGCCGGTAGGGTAGGAATCAACAAACTTTCCCCCCCCATCATCCCGCCGGACAACCTCGTCCGGATTCCGGGGCAAACCACCGCGGACCGCACCCAGCGGCCCTGTAGAACAAATGGAGTTACCCATGGCAGCAAAATCCGTCCTTGACCAGGTCATTTCCCTCTCCAAGCGGAGGGGCTTTGTCTTCCAGGCCGGTGAAATCTATGGTGGCTCCCGTTCGGCCTGGGATTACGGTCCCCCCCTCGGCGCTGAACTGAAGGAAAACATCAAGCGCCAGTGGTGGCAGAGCATGGTCCGCGGCCGTGAGGACGTTGTAGGCCTGGATTCCTCCGTCATCCTTCCCCGCCAGGTATGGGAAGCATCCGGCCACGTGGATGTCTTCTCCGACCCCCTGGTTGAATGCCTTTCCTGCCACAAGCGCTACCGTGCCGACCACCTCGAAGAAGAGTACGAAGAAAAGAAGGGCCGCCCGGCAGAAAACGGCCTGGCGGACATCGCCTGCGCAAACTGCGGCACCCGCGGCCAGTGGACCGAGCCCCAGGAATTCTCCGGCCTGCTCAAGACTTTCCTCGGCCCGGTGGCCAGCGACGAAGGCATGCACTACCTGCGTCCGGAAACCGCCCAGGGCATCTTTGTGAACTTCAACAACGTCCTCACCACCTCGCGGAAGAAGCCGCCGTTCGGCATTGGCCAGATCGGCAAGTCCTTCCGCAACGAAATCACGCCGGGCAACTTCATCTTCCGTACCCGCGAATTCGAGCAGATGGAGATGGAGTTCTTCGTCGAGCCCGGAACCGATGAAGAGTGGCACCAGTACTGGATGAAGGAGCGCATGTCCTGGTACACGGACCTGGGCATCCGTGAAGACAACCTCCGTTTCTTCGAGCACCCGCTGGAGAAGCTCAGCCATTACTCCAAGGGCACCACGGACATCGAATACCGCTTCGGTTTCCAGGGCTCCGAGTGGGGGCGAGCTCGAGGGCATCGCCAACCGCACGGACTTCGACCTTTCACGCATGCCAAGCTTCCGGCACGGACCTGAGCTACTTCAACCAGGCCACCAACGAGCGCTACACCCCCCCGTTCGTGATCGAGCCCGCGGCCGGCCTGACCCGCTCCTTCATGGCCTTCCTGATCGACGCCTACACCGAAGACGAGGCACCCAACGCCAAGGGCGGCGTCGATGTCCGTACAGTGCTGAAGCTGGACCCGCGCCTGGCCCCCCCGGTCAAGGCCGCCGTCCTGCCGCTGAGCCGCAACGAGGACCTGTCCCCCGAAGGCCAAGGCTTTGGGCGCCCAGCTGCGCAAGAACTGGAACATCGACTTCGACGACGCCGGCGCCATCGGCCGCCGTTACCGTCGCCAGGACGAGATCGGTACCCCGTTCTGCATCACAGTGGACTTCGACACCCTTGAGGACCAGGCCGTGACCATTCGTGAGCGCGACACCATGAGCCAGGAACGCGTGTCCCTGGACAAGGTTGAGGCTACCTGGCTGCACGCCTGATCGGCGCCTAGTCGTGGCTTTGGAGTACCGCGAATGGAAGGAGGGCGACGACCTCGCCCTCTTGGAAATCTGGGGGCGGCCCGGAGACCCTTCCCGCTGAGCAGTTCCGTGCAGCCCTGGCGCCGTCCAGCAACCAGCCTGGCGCCGCTGCATCGTGGCCGAGGATGTGGTGGACGGCGCGCGGATTCCCGTTGCCGCCGGCGTTGTCCACGAGGCATCCCTGCACCCGGAGCGACTCTGGCCTACATCGAGGTTGCCAAGGACCACCGCCGTGAAGGCGTGGGTGCAACCCTGCTGACCATGCTTCGCCGCGAAGCCGGGAACTCGCCGTCGGGCGTTTCCAAGCTGCGCAGCAAGGTGGAGCCGGATACCGCAGGTGCGGCATTCGCTGCGGCTGCGGGACTTGCGCCCATCCAGCGTTCGCAGCTTGTTGTGGTGGCACCTGAACCCCTGTCATTGCCGCGGTTCGGCGATGGTTCCGAGGAAGCCGCTTCCGAGCGCGTGGAGGACCTGGCCACGGGTTCGGTGGAGCTGAGCGACGTGGTGGGGGGGAAGTACTACTCGCATGTCCACCACTGGGACAGCCGGGGGGGGAGCTCAGCATCCCCCACGGTGCAGCGCTTGTTCCTGCATGACCTGACTGGCGCCCACGGCGCAATCGTCCTGCGCGCGCCGAAGGCCAGTGCCTTCGGCCAAGGCGTTCCGGCGAGCCGCAAGGGCAAAATCCAGGCGTTTGCCATCAGTTACGCCCAAGGCGACTCGGATGAGCCTTCGGATGTCTTCCTTGGACACGACCCCCAGCTGTCCGCCGAGGAAGCAGCTTTTGCAGTGCGTGACCTCTTGGCGCTCATCGCCTACCAACACCCGGTCCTGCTGGAAGTTGACGAGTCCATGACGGCGCTGCGCACGGTTCTGGATCCGCTGTTGGAATCCGGAAAAGCCCACGTGCGGGGGGGTGCCGACACCCTGATCGTCAGCGACTGATCACAGCTTTCACGCGCCAGGATCCCACGCCGCCCGTTTTCTGCGGGCCGCGTGGGATCTTGCGTTAAAGCTTCGCCGTACGACACCCATATTCGCTTGGGCCACCGCAGCGGGCCGGTGACATCTGAATCCGCGCGTCCAAAGCCGGTCTTTGTGGCGAGGGGGGGGAATTTGGGCGTCCTGCGTCGTGGGGGGGTGTTCGGTCCCGCGTAGGGTTAAGGGCATGAGGTTTTGCTGCTGATGGGCCACTCCCACGGTCATTCTGAAAATTCCGAGCCAACGCCGCAGGCTCTTGCATCGCGGAAGAGGGCCAACTGGATTCTGGCGGCCATCCTTATTCCGCTGGGCGTCCTGACGCTCGTGGCCATGATGGTCATGTGGCCCTCAGGCAGTCGGGAAGGGATCTCGTTCTCGAGCCCGTACCAGGCTGCCCCCGGGGGGGTCACGTTCGATACCGGCCGGATTCAGAGCGTGGTGGTGGAAAGCTGCACACAGACGGGCCAAAGCAACACGGGCCAGCCCAACACCGGCCAGACTGACACTGGCCCAACGGACACCGGTCAAAACAACCAGTCCGGCGGGTCGCAGTGCACCTTCGCCTTCACGGAGCCGGACAAAGGCGGGGGGGACGTGGTCAAGGTGGTCATCAACCCTGACGTCGCCATGTCCCACGGCGTGGACGTGGGCGACTCCATCCGGTACCTCAACCTGTCCGCGGTTCAAGGTACGAACGCCGGAAGCGGCGCTCCTGCCTACGTTTTCGTGGACTTTGTCCGCAGCATCCCCCATCGCGCTCCTGGCAATCCTGTACGCAGCGGTCGTCATCGCGGTGGCCCGTTGGCGCGGCTTCCGGGCACTTCTTGGCCTGGTGGGTGCCTACTTCGTCCTGGTCAGCTTCATCCTGCCGGGCTTGGTGGAGGGCAAGCCGCCACTGTTGCTGGCGTTGGTGGGATCCACGGTGATCATGATCGGGGTCCTGTACTTCGCGCACGGATTCTCGGCGCGAACGTCCACCGCTTTGTTGGGCACAATTTTCGGGCTTAGCATCACAGCCCTGTTGGCGGCGTGGGCTACGGACGCCGCCAACCTGGCGGGAGTGGGAAACCACGATGCCTCCACGCTGGTGAACATGTCACCCCAGATCTCCATTTCAGGGATCATCCTGTGCGGCCTCATCATCTCCGGCCTGGGCGTGCTCAACGACGTCACCATTACGCAGTCCTCTGCGGTGTGGGAACTCTACGAACTCGCGCCGAACACCAGTGCCCGCAAGCTGTTTTCCTCTGCCATGAGGATCGGCCGGGACCACATTGCCTCCACGGTCTACACCATCGCTTTTGCGTACGCCGGAGCCGCGCTTCCGATCCTCATCATCGTGATGCTTTATGACCGCCCCCTCGATGAAGCACTGACCAGTGCTGAGCTGTCCGAGGAAGTAATCCGTACCCTGGTGGGGTCCATCGGCCTCGTCCTCGCCATCCCGGTCACTACGCTGATTGCCGTCCTGGTGGTTAAAGCCACCGGCATGAAGCGCATCGCCGCAGCCGGTGGGCCGACCGTAACTGCTGATGAGCTTAACGACACCGGTTCGCTGGCAGCAGCCGCCGCCGTCGCAGGTTCGGGTCAGCATGACAAGCACGACGCCGGTACGCGCCTTGACGATTCCGGCAAGCCGGCGCGGCCGGGCAGCCGCCGTGCCCAGCGGGAAGCTGAGCGGCGCGGAGACACGAACGACGCCACCTAAACCCGGGCCTGCTCTTGTTCGCCACACCCGCCGTACTGCGTACGCGTGGGCGAACAAGCACGGGATTCGGCTGGCTGTCCGCCGATTTGCCCCCCCGCTTTGCAACAATGGATAGGTGACTGTAGTAGCGACGCCCCCCCTGCACCAAAGCTCGAGCTCCCTCCTTTGAAGCTCGGTGGGATCACCGTGGACACCCCCCCGGTAATCCTTGCCCCCCCATGGCGGGCATTACCAACTCTGCCTTCCGCAGGCTGTGCCGTGAATACGGTGGCGGGATGTACGTGGCTGAGATGGTGACCTCCCGTGCCTTGGTGGAGCGCACGCCGGAATCGTTGCGCATCATCTCGCATGATGAGGACGAGAAAGTCCGGTCCGTGCAGCTCTACGGTGTTGATCCCGTGACGGTAGGCGCCGCAGTACGGATGCTCGTGGAAGAGGACCGTGCGGACACATCGACCTCAACTTCGGCTGCCCGGTGCCTAAGGTCACCCGGCGCGGTGGCGGCTCGGCCCTGCCTTGGAAGATCGACCTCTTCACCTCCATTGTCCAGACAGCGGTCAAGGAAGCGTCCAAGGGCGATATTCCCTTGACCATCAAGATGCGCAAGGGCATCGACGAGGACCACCTGACATACCTCGACGCCGGTCGAATCGCGCGCGACGCGGGAGTGGCCGCCGTTGCCCTCCACGGCAGGACCGCAGCCCAGTTTTATTCCGGACAGGCCGACTGGTCCGCCATTGCCCGGCTTCGTGAGGCGCTCCCTGACATCCCTGTGCTGGGCAACGGTGACATCTGGTCAGCCGAGGATGCTGTCCGCATGGTGCGCGAGACCGGCGTCGACGGCGTGGTTGTGGGCCGCGGCTGCAGGGCAGGCCATGGCTGTTCGGTGACCTGCAGGCCGCCTTCGAAGGCAGCGACCAGCGGCACCGCCCGGGTCTCCGCGAAGTTGCCGAAGGCGTCTATCGTCACGCCGAGCTCATGGTGGAAACGTTCGGGAACGATGAATACAAGGCACTCCGCGAGATCCGCAAGCACATGGCCTGGTACTTCAAGGGCTACGTAGTGGGCGGAGAGCTCCGCGCCAAGCTGGCCACCGTACCCACCCTCGAGGTGCTGCGCGAATACCTTAACGAACTGGACATGGACGCGCCCTACCCGGGAGTCGATTCCGAGGGACCCCCCCGCGGCCGCGCCGGTTCGCCCAAGAAGCCTGCGCTGCCCAAAGACTGGCTCGTGAGCCGTCAGCTGAACGCTGAACAGAGCGCGGATATCTCGGCCGCGGAGCTGGACGTTTCGGGCGGCTAGCCTCACACGTGTAAGACTGACTCAAGAAGCTCCACACCCCGGCGCTTGAAGGAGGCAGATACCCATGGGAACCGAAGCGATACTTGGCCAAGACGGGACGGCTCACGATTTTGTGCTGGCCATCCCCCGGATACGCGAGGCAGATTCCGCGCGGTGGGTCGAAGAGCCACGCAAGAGCAACTATCGCTCGGATTTTGAACGGGACCGCGCGAGGGTCCTGCACTCCTCGGCGTTGCGCAGGCTCGGCGCCAAGACTCAGGTAGTCGCACCGGACACGGACGACTTTGTCCGAACCCGGCTCACACACAGCCTCGAAGTAGCCCAGGTGGGCCGCGAACTCGGTCGCTCCCTGGGGTGCGATCCTGACGTGGTGGACACTGCCTGCCTAAGCCATGACCTCGGGCATCCGCCCTTCGGCCACAACGGTGAGTCCGCCCTGAACGAAGTAGCGCACACCATTGGTGGCTTCGAAGGCAACGCCCCAGACCCTGCGGTTGCTGACCCGGCTCGAACCCAAGGTACTCGCTGAGGATGGCAGGCCGCAGGACTCAACCTGACCCGCGCCAGCCTGGATGCCGCGTCCAAGTATCCGTGGTCCGCCGTCGACGCCCCCCCGTCATCCATGGC
Organism: Paenarthrobacter nitroguajacolicus JCM 14115; assembly: GCA_001313365.1. The sequence continues at coordinate 2,216 of BBFS01000087.1, read as the reverse complement.
CACCGCACCAGTAAGTTCGGCGCGTACGAAGACGATCTTCCGGTGTTCGAATGGCTCCGGGAAGGCGCACCGGGCAACCGTTCGTGCATCGAGGCCCAGGTCATGGACCTTGCCGACGACATCTCGTACTCGGTCCACGACGTCGAGGATGCGATCGTCGCCGGCCATTTCCAGCTCAAATGGATGGAAAACCCGGACCATCGTGCGCGCGTGGTGGGTTACACCAAGCAGTGGTACCTGCCACACAACGATCCCGCTGACATTGATGCCGCCCTTGCGCGGCTGGAGGCCACCAAAGTCTGGGTCCGCGAAGCTGATGGCAGCCGGAAATCCATGGCTGCCTTGAAGGACATGACCAGCCAGCTGATCGGCCGCTTCTGCCAGAGCGCGATGGAAACCACGCGCGCTCATTTCGGACCAGCAAATCTGACCCGCTATGACGCTGAACTCATGGTTCCCGAGGACACCGTCACCGAGATCGCGGTCCTCAAGGGCTTGGCTACCACCTTCGTGATCTCCACAGACCATCGCCAGCCGGTGTACGAGCGCAACGCGAAGTGCTTCATGCGCTGGTAGGTGTTTTGAATGCCACGGGCGACCGTCACCTTGAGCCGATGTTCGCCGCGGACTGGCGTGACGCCGTCGACGACGGTGCGCGTTTGCGCGTTGTAATCGACCAGGTGGCGTCGCTGACGGACGTGTCTGCCCTGGCCATGTATGAGCGGCTTGTGGGCAGCCTCCCGTCGCTCTGGTAACCCTTCCTGCTTTCCGTTAACGGCGGGGACTCTTTGGGCAAGCGACTAGGATGGTCACGTGGCTGGCCTGATCAAACGTGAAGATATCGACGAAGTACGCCAGCGCACGGATATCAAGGAAGTCGTTGACGGTTACGTCACCCTCAAGGGCGCCGGGCTGGGCAGTTTCAAGGGCCTTTGCCCCTTCCATGACGAACGTTCGCCCTCCTTCACGGTTCGCCCGCAGGTGGGCAGGTACCACTGCTTCGGCTGCGGTGAGGACGGTGACGCCATCTCCTTTGTGCAGAAGATGGACCACAGTTCCTTCCACGAGGCTGTCGAGAAACTTGCCGCCAGAATCGGTTACGAGCTGCGCTACGAGGACGGCGGCACCGGTCCCAGTCGTGAGGAAGTGGGCAAGCGCCAGCGACTGCTGGACGCCCACAAGATCGCCGATGAGTTCTTCCGCGCCCAACTGCTGACCCCCCCGGCGCGGCCGAGGGGCGCAACTTCCTGGATGGCCGTGGCTTTGACCGCGCCGCTGCCGAACACTTTGGCGTGGGATACGCGCCCCCCAGGGCTGGGACGCGTTGCTCAAGCACCTCCGCGGACGCGGGTTCACTGATGCGGAACTGAAGCTCACAGGCATGTTCTCCGAAGGAAACCGGGGCATCTACGATCGCTTCCGCGGCAGGCTGATCTGGCCCATCCGGGACATCGCGGGCGACACCATCGGGTTCGGTGCACGCAAACTCTTCGAAGACGATCAGGGCCCCAAATACCTGAACACCCCTGAGACCACGCTCTACAAGAAGTCCCAGGTCCTCTACGGGATCGACATCGCCAAGCGGAATATCGCCAAGGAACGGCAACTGGTAGTGGTCGAGGGATACACCGACGTCATGGCCTGCCACCTCGCAGGAGTCACGACGGCGGTGGCCACCTGCGGTACTGCCTTCGGTACCGAGCACATCAAGGTTGCCCGGCGGCTGCTCTCGGATGACGGCAGCGGGGGGAGAGGTCATCTTCACTTTCGACGGCGATGCAGCCGGCCAGAAGGCGGCCCTGAGGCTTTCGAGGAAGACCAACGCTTCACCGCCCAGACGTACGTCGCAGTGGAGCCCTCCGGCGCCGACCCCTGTGATCTTCGCCAACTAAAGGGCGACGCCGCGGTGCGCGAGCTCATTAGTACCCGCAAGCCACTCTTCGAGTTTGCTATCCGGGCCACTCTCCGCCGCCACAATTTGGACACCGTGGAAGGCCGTGTAGCTGCCCTGCGCGAAGCCGCCCCTGTGGTGGCACAGATCCGGGACTCCGCCACCAGGCCTGGCTACACACGCAACCTGGCAGGTTGGTTGGGCATGCCCATCGAGGAAGTCAGCGGTTACGTCGGGGGGGCGGCCGCCAAGCGAGCCGCTTCCGGCGGCACCGCTGGTGCCAGCACTGCAGGCCCGGCCGGACAGGCGACGACGGCGGCAGCAC
>BBFS01000086.1 GCA_001313365.1 Paenarthrobacter nitroguajacolicus JCM 14115 | reverse complement strand
CTCATGTCCCGATGGTTTGGGCCGGACGCTCGTTCACATCCCAAGGGTTTGGCCGAACGCTCGCTCAACTCCCTAGGGTTTAGGCCGAACGCTCGCTCATGTCCCTCGGGTAGCGTCACTCGCCGAGTGTCGCCGTAACAATCGCCCTGACTCACGCTTGGTAAGTCCTCCAGGATTGGATGCTTAGGCTTGGCTAACCTAAAGTTCTTGAAGGAGATAGTCCCCAACACCTCTTCTTCCCCCCCAGAAAGTAGCCCCCCCATGAAGTTCCGCAAAAACGCGCTGGCCGGAATCGCACTCGCCGCCGCTGCAACCCTCGGCCTCGCGGCCTGTGGCTCCAACGCCGGCACCGCACCTGCCGCCTCTGATGCCGCTGCTTCAGGCGAAGGCATCACGGTGTACAACGCCCAGCACGAGAGCCTGACCAAGGAATGGATCGACGCCTTCACCAAGGAGACCGGCATCAAGGTCACCCTTCGCCAGGGCTCGGACACTGAGATGTCCAACCAGATCGTCCAAGAGGGTGCAGCTTCCCCGGCCGACGTTTTCCTCACGGAGAACTCACCTGCAATGGCGCAGGTTGAGAACGCTGGCCTCTTCGCAGATGTGGACAAAGCCACTGCTGATCAGGTCCCGGCAGAGTTCCGCCCGTCCACGGGTAAGTGGACCGGCATCGCTGCCCGCTCCACTGTTCTGGTCTATGACAAGAACAAGATCAGCGAAGACAAGCTCCCCAAGTCCATGGTTGATCTGGCCAATCCCGAATGGAAGGCAAGTGGGCTGCTTCGCCCACCGGCGCCGACTACCAGGCAATCGTTGCGGCTTTGCTCGAACTCAAGGGTGAGGCCGCTACTGAGGCTTGGCTCAAGGGCATGAAGGAAAACTTCAAGGCCTACAAGGGCAACGGCACGGCCATGAAGGCTGTCAACGCCGGAGAGGTCGACGCCGCACTGATCTACCACTACTACTATTACGGCGATCAGGCCAAGACCGGCGAGAACTCCAAGAACGTCACGCCGTACTACTTCAAGAACCAGGATCCGGGAGCTTTCCTCTCCATCTCAGGCGGCGGTGTCCTGAAGTCCTCCAAGAAGGCAGCCGACGCCCAGGCATTCCTGAAGTTCATCACGGGCAAGAAGGGCCAGGAGATCCTCAAGACGGGGACCTCGTTCGAGTACGCTATCGCGTCCCAGGTTGATGCCAACCAGAAGCTGGTTCCCATCAAGGAACTGCAGGCACCGGCCGTTGATCCGGCCAAGCTGAATTCCACCAAGGTCACCGATCTGATGACCAAGGCAGGACTGCTGTAATTCCGTGACCGTTCGGTTTTCGGCTTCCGGCTCGCAGAGTCAGGAAAGCACGACGACGGCGGGTGGGGGGGGCAAGCGCCCCCCCCGCCCGCCTTTCGGCGTTTCCACAGTGTCCTTGCTGGCAGTGCTGATAGCACTGTTTTCATTGGTGCCGTTGGGCTATGTCGTCTACATGACAGCAGCAACAGGTTGGGACACCGCCGTCGAATTGATTGTCCGGCCGCGGGTCGGCGAGTTGCTGCTGAACACGATCATGCTGATGGTTTTGACTGTTCCGCTGTGCCTTGTGCTGGGCGTCGGCGGGGGGGCCTGGTTGGTGGAGCGGACCAACCTTCGCGGGCACCGGTGGTGGGCTGTCGCGTTGGCAGCGCCTCTGGCAATTCCTGCGTTTGTGAACAGCTACTCATGGGTGTCCGCGGTTCCTTCATTGGAGGGAATTTGGTCGGGCGTACTCATCGCCACGCTGTCCTACTTCCCGCTCGTCTACATCCCGGCAGCCGCTACTCTAGGCAGGCTCGACCCGGCTATCGAGCAGTCCGCCGCCTCGATGGGCTTTGGTCCTTGGGCCGTGTTTTTCCGAGTGGTGCTGCCTCAACTTCGTATCGCGATGACCGGCGGGGCACTGCTGGTGGCGTTGCATCTCTTGGCGGAGTATGGAGCTTTGCATGATCCGTTTCGATACCTTCACTACCGCGATCATGGTCCAGTTTCAGTCGACGTTCAACGGCACGGCAGGCAATATGTTGGCCAGCGTTCTGGTGTTCCTCTGCCTTATTCTGTTGCTCGCCGAGGTGAAAAGCCGCGGCTCGGCCCGCTACGCACGCGTAGGTTCCGGCGCCCAGGCCAAGACCACCCGGATTCCTCTCGGCGGTTATCAAGCGCCGGCGCAGCTGGGGGGTTGTTGAGCCTGACCGTCCTGGCGTTCGGGCTTCCTGTGTGGTTCGTGTTGCGTTGGACCGTAGCTGGAGGGCCGGAGGTTTGGGCAGCGGACGAGTTCGTCCCGGCGCTCCTGCAAACCCTTATGTACGGGGGGGCAGTGGGCGCTGCAGTCACCACGGTGGTGGCCTTCCCCATGGCATACCTGGCTGTCCGGCATCCGAGCTGGTTCAGCAAAATGCTCGAGCTCTCCAACTACGTGACCAGCTCGATGCCCGGGATCGTGGTGGGCCTTGCGTTCGTCACCGTCAGCATCCGCGCCATTCCGGGTGTCTACCAAACCGCGGGTGTCCTGATTGCTGCCTACGTGCTGCTTTTCGTGCCGCGGGCCTAGTGAACCTGCGTTCCGGTCTTGCCCAAGCGCCCAAGGAGCTCGACGAGGCCGCCCAGTCCCTGGGTAAGGCTCCACTGGTGTCCTTCTTCAAAGTCACCCTGCGGCTCACCGCCCCGGCCGCTGCCGGGGGGGGAGCGGCCCTGGTTTTCCTCGCCATCGTCAATGAACTCACGGCCACGCTCCTGCTCGCACCCAACGGCACCCGAACGCTCGCAACAGAGTTCTGGAGCAAGAGCAGCGAAATCGACTACACCGGCGCGGCACCCTATGCGCTGCTGATGATCCTGCTCTCGGCCCCCCCCATGACGTACCTCCTCTTCCAACAGTCCAAGAAAGTGGCCGGACAGTGACTACTCATTCCTCCCCCGGGTTTCGCGGCTCCGCGCGTTGCACCCTCTGTTGCACCAACAACGGACACTCACCTCGACATTGCCGGCGTCACCAAGAATTTTGGTCCGCAGACAGTGTTAAGGGGAATTGACCTCTCCGTATCCAAAGGGGGCACCACAGCCATTGTGGGTCCGTCAGGCTCGGGCAAAACCACGTTGCTCAGGCTCATCGCCGGTTTTGAACATCCCACCAAGGGCGCGATCAGTCTCAACGGAACCTTGGTTGCCGGAAACGGGGGTCCGGGTCCCCCCCGCGCACAAGCGGCACGTAGCTACGTCGCCCAAGACGGCGCCCTTTTCCCGCATCTTTCGGTGGGACAGAACATCTCCTTCGGTCTGGATCACGGAACGCTCGACGGCGGTCGGCGGGGCGTGCGGGCACGCGTTGAGGAACTTCTCGCGATGGTTTCGCTCGATGCGTCCATGGCAAAGCGCCGCCCTCACCAGTTGTCAGGCGGTCAGCAACAAAGGGTTGCATTGGCACGGGCCCTGGCTCGGGAGCCCGAATTGATGCTCCTCGATGAGCCGTTCTCCGCCCTCGATGCCGGGCTTCGCGTCGCGACGCGGAGAGCCGTGGCCAAGGTTCTGAACGAAGCAGGGGTGACCACCATCCTGGTCACCCACGACCAAGCCGAGGCGTTGTCATTCGCGGATCAGGTGGCCATCATGCGTGATGGAACGCTGGCCCAAATTGGCAACCCTTTTGTCGTTTACACTCGTCCCGCGGACCGTGCCACCGCGGAGTTCCTCGGGGGGGAGGCGGTCATTCTGGACGCCTGGATGGAAGGCTCCCTGGCCACATGCTCGCTGGGCGGTATCCCCCCCGTCAGGCGTCCGCCGGCTCAAGGCAAGGTCCAACTCATGCTGCGGCCGGAACAAATCCGCATCGCCCCCCCGGATGGCCCTATCCGTGGCGTTGTAGTGGACACCGACTACTTCGGCCCGGAAACCACCGTGCGAATCAAACTCGGTGCTTATGCTGCTCCAGACGGAGGAAGCTCCGGCAACGGTCATCGCTACCCTGGCGGCGGCGAAGTCATCACCATCAGGCATTGGAATGCATCCATCACCAAACCTGGCACGGAGCTTTGCCTTCGAGTGGTCGGCGAGGGCGTAGCGTTCCCGGTGAGCGCTTAGCTGTCATATTCGGGGGGGCACAGGGCATAATCCAGTTGAGTTAGGTTAGGTTTACCTTGTTAAATCCCGGGTGTGACTATTCAGCCGGATGTGGCCGGAGTTTCGTTCGCCGCCAATCTGGCCGCGTTCGGAGACCGTACCGCCATCAGTATCGGGGGGGAACGCTCAATTAGTTATGGTGAGCTGGCCCAGGTCGTGGGGGGGCGATGGCGCGCTCGTTCGGTCCTGCCCGATGCCTGATTGCCCTTGAGGCCGAGAACACCCTGTCGTCGCTAACCGTCTATCTCGCCGCGCTGGCATCCGGACATCCACTGCTGATCTTGCCCCCCGGGTGGCGGCCAAGCCTCCGAAAAGCTCATTGCCGCCTATGACCCGGACATTGTTGCCCGTTCAGCGCAGGGCGATTGTGTCCTGGACGTCCGGAGGGATGAGACCCGGCACGATTTACACCCTGAGCTGGCACTCTTGGTCAGCACCTCCGGTTCCACCGGATCGCCAAAACTCGTTCGCCTCTCCAGCGCCTCCGTCCAGGCCAACGCGGCCGCCATCGCCGAGTACTTGCACCTGCGTCCAAGTGACACCGCAGCCACCACGCTTCCCCTCTCATACTGCTACGGGATGAGCGTGGTCAACAGCCACTTGCTGGTGGGTGCCTCGATCGCACTGACAGACCTGTCGGTGGTGGACCCTTGTTTTTGGGAACTGGTCCGGTCCCGGCACGTGACGTCGTTCGCCGCAGTGCCGTACACCTTCGATCTTCTTGACCGGGTGGGCTTCGAGCGCATGGACTTTCCGAGCCTGCGTTACATCACCCAGGCAGGAGGCCGTCTGGCCCCCCCGGAAAAGGTCCGTTCATTCGCTGAACTGGGCCAAAAACGCGGCTGGGACCTTTTTGTCATGTACGGGCAGACGGAGGCGACAGCCCGGATGGCCTACCTGCCGCCCGACCAAGCGGTACTCCACCCGCATGCAATCGGAGTGCCAGTGCCAGGCGGGGGCGTTCCGGCTTGAACCGTTCCGGGGCTCGATGCCAGCGAACTCGTATTTACCGGCCCCCCCAACGTCATGCTGGGCTATGCGCAGCGACCGGAGGATCTGGCTCTCGGCCGCGAAGTTACGGAGCTCCGTACCGGCGACCTTGCTCGTCAAGGCCCGGGCGGCCTCTATGAGATCGTTGGCCGGCGCAGCAGGTTCGTCAAAATCGCAGGGCTCCGGATTGATCTGGGACAAGTAGAGCGGCTCCTTGCAGACCTTGGCCTTAGTGCCGCCGCTGCCGGCTCGGACGAGAAGGTGGTTGCGGCAGTGGAAGGGGGGGACCGTGACCTCGCCTTGGCGGCCAAAACATTGGCGCAGGACCTGCGGGTGCCGCGTGCCGCCGTCGAACTTTACTCTGTACCGTCCATTCCGCGGCTGGCCAACGGGAAACCTGACTACCCCCCCGCTATCCTGGCGCTGTCCGTCCGTGCGGAGCCTGCCCAGCCGGAAGACGTTCTCCACGCCGACGACGACGATTCGCCCGCGACGACGGATTCTGTGCAGAGAATCTTCTCAGATGCCTTGGAGCGTCAGGACGTTGCTATCACGGACAGTTTCGTTTCCCTAGGTGGAGACTCGCTATCTTACGTAGCGGTGTCCGTGCGGCTGGAGAAGGTTCTTGGCCGGATTCCACAAGGATGGCACACGATGCCCATCTGTGAGCTCGTTCCCGCGCCGGACTCAGCACCGTCGGGAGACTTGGGGGAAAGCGGGAGCTCCGGGCTCGGTTGGCCGTGCCGTGCAGAAGTGGCAAAGCAAGCTGCTCGCGAGCATGGAAACAGGGATTGTCCTCCGTGCTGTGGCCATCGTTTTCATCGTGGCCACGCACATCGACTTTTTCTCTTGGGAAGGGACCGCGCACGTTCTCATGGCCTTGGCCGGCTACAACTTTGCGCGTTTCCAGCTCACGGGGTCCAGGCTCGAGCGGCTTAGACGGCAATTGCGGGCTGTCGCGCGGATAGTGGTGCCCAGCATCGCAGTGATCGGCCTCGCGTTCGTCGTCACCGACGACTATCGCTGGCACAACGTCTTCTTACTGAATTCCTTGGTGGGCCCGCCAGGGTGGACTGACCTGTCGCGTTTTTGGTTCGTTGAGGTGCTGGTCCACATCCTGCTCGGCTTGGCGATCCTCTTGGTCATTCCTGGCGTTGATAGGGCGCTGCGCAGGTGGCCTTGGGCCTTTCCACTGGTCCTGGCAGGCATTGATCTCTTGCAGCGCTTTGATGTCGTTCAACTGCCCTACCCGGGGGGGCAGGGACCTGTACTGTGGCTCTTCGCCTTCGGTTGGGCGGCGGCGGTGTCCCGGCGATGGTGGCAACGAGCTGCCATGACGGCCCTGGCCCTGTTGACGATTCCCGGATCCTTCCCGGACGAATACCGTAGCGCCACCATCCTGGTTGGTTTCCTCATTCTGCTGTGGATCCCCCACCCTGCCCGTTCCCCCCCGCGGTCTTCATCGCATCACGGCGCTGCTCGCCAGTTCATCCCTCTACATCTACGTCACCCACTGGCTGGTGTATCCGTACTTCGACGAGTTCAGCAAAGGCTTGGCGGTGGCGGCATCCCTGGCGGCAGGGGGGGTGGCGTACTGGGCGTTGGCAACCCGTGCGATGGGCAACGCCGAGCGGTGGCTTCGGGCCCGCAGTGCTGCTCGGCGTGCTGCTCAGAGAATTAGGTTGTGAAACTTGGCTCGTCCGTTGTTCAGCCTCTGGGCGACTGCGTGTGTGCGGCCTTGGCGCGCTGCTCCCGCAACCAGCGCCGTCGTTTTGCCGCGAGGCGGAACGCGTAAACGCACATCACTAACCCTCCGGTGCCCACCGCGCACCCGAGCAGGATCACCTTAAGCTCACCGCCGGACGCTATGACGAGGAAACTCAGCGCGAGCATACCGACGGATATGAGCGTGAGGAAGATAGCCAAAGCTGTGATGAGTCCAGGCTCTGGACGGGCGTAATGGCACCCATGGAGTACCCTTCCGGCACGCCGCCGGGGGGGCCGTACTGCTCCTCGTACTGACGCACGTTGAAGCTGCTGGGGGGGTCGTAGAGGGTGCCGTCAGGCCTGCGGAACTGCTTGTCTTGGCTGAACATCACAACGAATCCTATCCGGAAGGGTTGTGCCGATGGCTTTGAGGCCCGTGCTGCGTCCGTAGGCTGGTGACATGGGGAACCACCAACGAACCGTCGACGCTGTCCGTGCTGAGATCACCTCTGCAATCGCCGAAGTGCGGTCCGTCGCCCAACTCGAGCACGATGTGCAGCGCCAGCACACCGCCGATTGGCTCGACAAGCAGTTTGTTGACGTGACGGACGCTCGAACCCTCCGCTCGGCTGCTGCCGACGCACTCTCGTTGTACAGCGGGAACGGCTCATTCTCCGACGTCGGATCAGCCGAATCGGCGCGCGCTGTTGATCAGTTAGCGAGAGCCCTGCGGCGGGGGACGGACGCTGTTTTTCCCAGCCTCGAGCTGAACTAGCGACGGCGGATAAGCGGCGCTAGCCGTCTCTTTTCATGACAAGAACGACGCCGGAGGTCAGGTTGGATTTCAACCTCACCTCCGGCGTCGTTGTCTTAGGGTCAAACTAGCGCGTCATTGTGTAGGCGACTTCGGCGTCAATCCATGAGCCCGCGCCGGTGGTGTCGTTGGCGCGGACCAGAAGGGTACGCGTCCTGCTATTGCCCGGCTCTGACGGCCGCCAATCAAGGTAGAAGGCCCGATACTGCCACTTCTCACCGATATCCAGAACGTCGTTGGCGTTCGTGTCGCCGCCTGTGTACGCGTAGTAGTCGCTGGCTGGGTCCTCTTTGTCCGTAAGGGTCTTCAAGGGCGTTGTGTTGGACGCCGTAGTTTTGGTGATCTCGAAGGTAACAACGGAGTATGGGGTTCCACGGTCCGATGTGGCTACGTAGGTGGACTGCAGATTTCCCACAGCAAGCGACGGAGCCGGCACCGCGTAAGCGCGCATGGACCCCCGACATATCCTTAGTGCTCCCGTCGTTATAGGTGACCCGAATCGAGAACTGGACAGTCTCGACGGTTTTCGGTGACCACGTCAGGGTCGCCGGGATTGTGGGCTGGCCGGCAGACAGTACTGTGTTGGGCAGCGGGCTTGAGATCCATTGGACCGAGCCGACATCGCCGCCATCCTCGACCAAAACTGCTTGCCCGCTCTGTCCGACGCGAACCGGCACTTGCGGAAGCGTTATGCCCGGACCGGGTGGGTTAGTCGGCGTCGATGTGTTAGTCGGCGTCGGCGTGGGGGGGTTTGTCGGTGGGGGGCTGGATAACGGTGGTGCCCTGGCAGGGGTTTGCAGTGAACAGTGGCCATGACTTGGTTACTGTGGCTTCCCACTCGCCCAAGTCGAAGCCCATGATCTCGATGCCTGCAGTCACACCGAGCCGGCCTTCGACGCCCAACTCCAAGGGGCAGGTCCAGCTGAGTTGTTGCCCGCTTGCCGCGGTAACGGTGATGGTGGTGGTCGCGTACGGTCCCATTCCGAACGTGATCCCAGCGACGCCGTAGAGCTTGATCGTGGCATCAAAATCCAGTGACGCCCTCACGGTTAGAGACGCCGATGCCTTGTATTGATTCTGGATCCCGGCAGTGGAGGGCTTGTCATTGACCAGGTTGAACGAGCCGTTTTTGTATTTGAAACCGTGACCGCTGGAAACAGTCTGCGACGAGGAGAAAACCACCTGCGCATCCCCGTCCAGGGCGAAGTTCGCATTCATCTCCGCATCGGCGGTCACTGCCACGGGGGGGACCGGCCCAACCCAGAACGTGAACCAGGCATTGAGTTCACCAAGCTTTGACGTCACCTGACCCTTCAATGACCCCCTCGGCCGTGACGGAATGCTCGGCCTTGACCGACGGCGTCACCACAACCGAGGCTTCCTTCAACTGCAGGAAGCCGACGTCCAAGGTCATCTTCGCCGTGGCCTTCGCCGTCACGGACGACTTCAACGTCACCGATCCATTACCGGTCAAGGGTGCGTCGGGTTTGCCGAACTCACCCTTCACGGTCTTCTTGAACGTCATCGACTTGTTGAACACATCCGCCGAGGCCTCTGCGAACGGTTGGGCCATGTCCGGCTTTGTTGCGGTCGGGGCCGCGTCTGGTTCAACCACGACGTCGGGCTCCGGGATGAACTCTGACCTCACCGGGGTGCCGCTCACCTCGAGCAGCCCGCCGGTGGAGACCACAGCTTCGGGGAGGGTGGCGGGTTTGGTCTTGACGAGGGTGTTTCCACCGGGGGTCCCGCACTACCTGGACCACACGGACCAGCAACCCGTCCGGGGTACCGGTGGTGACACCGGAGACCAGCACGTCATTGGGTTTGATCTCCAGCGCCTGATCCGAGGGAAGGACCACCGTGTCCGCGGTTACCAGCGCTGTTTCCAGTTGGGATGGTTCCAGGACCTCGACGTCGGGGGGGCCACCGTGACCGTCCCCGCTGCAGGGTTCCCCCCCGGGTCAGCAGGTGCTTTCTGGCCCGCGTACCGGTACAGGAACGCAGCCATCGCATCACGGGCGATCCCGTTCAACGGCCGGTACTCCCGCACCCCCGTTACCGACATCCCAGCCGGTGGAAATGCCCGACGCAGACAGCCAGGTGATCTCCGCATAGAACCCGCCACCAGCCGGAACATCCACGAACGGCGACACCGGCGGGGGCCGTGAACACTGGCTTGTCCGCGTACCGGTACAAAAACGCGGCCATCGCATCACGGGCAATCGGGGGACAACGGCCGGTACTCACGCTTCCCGGCCCCCCCGACGTCCCAGCCCGTGGAAATGCCCTCCGAGGCCAGCCAGGTGATCTCCTTATAGAACGAAGCCCCCCCGGCAGGGACATCCGTGAACGGTGATACCGCAGGAGCGGTGAACGCCGGTGACCCGGCATGACGGTACAGGAACGCGGCCATCGCATCACGGGCAATGGACTCCAACGGACGGTACTGCCGCACCCCCGCCACCGGCATCCCAACCCGTGGAAATACCAGACGCCGCCAACCACGAAATCTCCGTAGCGAACTGCGAGGACTCAGGCACGTCAGAGAACGTCACAACGTTCTCCACCACCGGATCCGCAGCCACCGCCGCCGGCAACACCAACAACCCCCGGCGCCACCACCACCAACACCACAGCAACCAACCACGCCACACCACGACGAAACACCGCAACCCCCCACACATTTGAAAGGTAATCAGGACTAAAGGAAGGAGCTGCCACTGACGGCGACACCTGGTGGTACGAAACGGTCGCACCAACTATGTGGTGCCGACCGTTCGCTTGATAAGGACTAGCCTGCGTTGAACTTTGCGTTGTAGCGGTACATGAACGCGGCCATCGCATCGCGGTTGACGGCGTTCACCGGACGGAACGTCTTACTGCCGTCCCCCCCTTCTGTCCAGCCGGTGCTGATGCCTTGGGCTGCCAGCCAGGTGATTTCCTTGTAGAACTGGCTGCTGGTGGCACATCCGTGAACGGCGAAGTGACCGGGGGGGAGTAAAGGCCGGTTTTCCTGCCAGCCGGTACATGAACGCTGCCATCGCGTCACGGTTGACTGCCTGAACAGGACGGTAGGTCTTGCTTCCGTCGGCCTCCGTCCAACCGGTGGAAACACCCTTGTCAGCGAGCCAAGTGATTTCCTTGTAGAACTGGCTGCTGGTGGGCACATCCGCGAAGGGCGATGTAGCCGGAGGCGTAAATGCCGGTTTGCCTGCGAGCCGGTACATGAATGCTGCCATCGCGTCACGGTTGACAGGGGGAGAGCGGTCGGAACGTCTTGGAGCCGTCCGCTTCTGTCCAGCCGGTGCTGATGCCGGCGGAGGCCATCCAGGTAATCTCAGTGCTGAATTGACCGCCCGCAGGCACGTCGGCGAATCCGGTTCCGGCGTTGCCTGCCGTGGCGAAGCTGAGCGTGCCGATGTCAGTGTTAGTACCTACGGTGGTAGCTACATTCGAGGCAGCCCCCCCTTCCGTCTTCACGTTGCCGGAGAAGATGGTCCCCCCCAGGGAACCCGACGGCCGGGTGGGGGATCATATTGGCCGAGACGAGGTAGCTTCCAGTGCTGAGCCTGTCACTTTGAACGTGCCATCGGCGATGGTGTTGGCGCCGCGGGTGACCAGCGAACCGTCCTTGGTGTAAACGCGGACAGGAACATTGTTCAACGGCTGGCCATCTGTGCCCACAATCTTGCCCGTGAGCGTGCCACCCGTCTTCGCCGTGCTCGTTAGCCCCCCCGTCTTGGCTTCACCTGTAGTCACCGTGACTTGAGTTGCCGAAGCGGCACCCAATGACTCGGCCTTGTCCTTGTAAAAGGACGCTTCGGAGTTAGTGCTCACGCCGCTCGAACGGTTGAACTCGATGGAGTAGGTGCCCGCAGGCAGCTTGTCGAAGGAGAAGCTGTTGTTGTCGTCGACGTTGAGATAGCGGCTGAAACCGTTAGGGCCCACCAGAGCCACTGACGAATCCTCGCCAGCCAAACTGGCAGGAAGTGTCAGTGAACCCGAAACAACTGCGCCGGGAAGGAGGCCCTCATTGGCAACAGTTAGGACTCCGCCGGCAGCAACAGTGACTGCCGTTGAAGCTGACGCGTCCAACTTTTGGCCATGCCACTGGTGGAGGAGGTTCTGGTTACTCGCAGAGTACTCAAGTTTGTAGGAGCCTGCTGGAAGTCCCCCCGATGCTGAAAGCACCTGTTCCATCGGTTTGCCCACTGCCCATCCATGCCAGACCGTCAGGAGCTTTGGCCATGACCAGGATGTTGGCTGCGGAGAAGCCAGCGGGGGACAGTGACTTTACCTTTGATTTTCGCTGCCGCAAGGAGAGTTTGGTTGATTCCCGTCACGGGTTGAACGGGCGGAACATTGACCAAAGTGGTTGTGTCCTGAGTGGCACCAACGGGTCCGTAGTAGGTGTCCAGCACAGGCGAGTCGTTGCCGCTCCAACCGAAGGACACCCTGTAGGAGGCCGGCACCAACCCTCCTACACTGAACTCCCCCCCGTTTGCCTTCGGGTTGGTGTACCCACCCGGATCTGACGGCTTAGCGGCGTTGCTGAGATAGACGGACACCTTGGTCACGTCCACGCCCGCCGGTACGGTCACTTTCCCGGTCACAATTCCGGCAGGTGCCAAGGTGATGTTCTGGCCCGTAACGTTCCCCCCCTGTTTAGGAACGTTTACCAAGGTGGCTGCAGGCCAGTTAACCCCCCCGCCGAGGTAGCTGGAGATGATCGGGCTGGGAGACGACTCCTGACCAAATCCGGAGCCCCCACGAGAAGTACAACCGGTACTGGCCGGCAATCATGTTGGTGAGTGAGTACGTGCCGTCTGCGTTCAGTGAAGCCCTGTACGAGCTGAATTCACCATCACGCGTCGCGTCCACAGTGATCTTCGTGGCATCGATGCGGCCGGAACCGTCGCCTTGCCGCTGACGGTCGCGCCTGTGTTCAGAACGGCAGAGACGTTGGCTTGTGCCTGCCTGTGGTCAGCGAGATGGTTTGGGCTGAGGACGCCAGTTCCTTGTCGTCATACCATTCGGCGACGTTGACCGGTGCGCCACCACCGTCCCCCGAAGGCGCTGAACTTCACCTTGTAGGTGCCAGGCTCCAGCCCATCCAAAGTGTAGGTCCCGGACCCGCTCCAGATTCGGGTTTCGTCGACGTAGAGGCCGTCTTTGTAGGCGTCGATGATGATCATGCTGGCATTGAGACCAGCCTGCATCTGCACGCTTCCGCTGATGCTTGCAGTTCCGGCCGCGACGGCGGCCGGCGCACCGGAGAAGGATGCTGCAAGGAGTGATAAACCGGCCACGGGCACAAGTATTTGCCGCAAAAGTTTCGGTTGTTTCAAGAGTGCCCCCATATATTTGATTTTCGACGCCGAGTCAAGTCAAGTTGTTGCGTCAGCCACATGCTATTTCTTATACGGCGGGCCTGTCGATCATGGGGGGGAAAAAAGTGCAATCATTACGCCGCATTTGGGAGCCGACTTTCGGTAGTCACCGAATGGCGCTTCTTAGTGTGACTTTGTTGGTCGCAACACCCTTGATCATGCTGCCGGGCGGCCTCTACAGGTTCGTTCTGCCAAAAGTTGCCGTTTTGTCGCTCGCGTTGTGCCTGGGTCTTCTTGCTCCGGCAACGTCAAGACTTGGGCGTCCTACGGTGCTGATTTTGGCAGCCATAGTTGGGACATATGTCATTGCGGCATTGAGTTCCGGGGGATCTGTCAGCTGCCTTTGTTGGGCGGTGGCCGCGGTACGAGGGCCTGCCTGTCCTGCTCTTGTACGTGGGCTTGTTGGTGTTGGGAGCGCGTGTATTGGGTGGTTCCTCCGCTTCAAATGCCAGGCGCTATCTGGTGCTTGGGCTGTGCTTCAGCATGCTCATTCTGGCGCCGATTGCAGTGGCCGAGGCGGCTGGTCTTCGACCTCTTGGTGGTGCTGATGACATACGACCCGGGGCGACGTTGGGTAATGCCACAGATCTGGCTTGGCGGGATTGGTCGCTTGCCTGCTGCTACTGCCCACGGCGTTATGGTCAAAGAATAAATTGGCACAAATAGGAGCGGCAGCGGCAGGGGTAGTAACTGTCACTTCCGGTTCCCGCGCCTGCATTCTCATTGTGGTTATTTGCGGAATTGTGCTCTTCGGCTTCAAGGCATTTCAGCTATTCAAATCGGGAAGGCCCGTTCACGCGATCGCTGCCTTAGCAGGATTCGTAGGCGTTGCCGCAGTTTTGTCGTGGTCCATCCCTTCCGTAGCGGAACGCTTGTTCAGCATGGAAACCGTTACGGGTCGCGTATACCTCTGGGAGGCATCCCTGCAGGCCCTGTCCGGCGACGCGTTCCTGGGACTTGGAGCAGGGCAATTCGTGGACGCACTGCCTTCTCACCTATCCGATGCCTTCGCCAAGAACGTGGGAACTGATTTCCCGGCGGACAGCCCGCACATGGTCATTCTCCAGCTGGTCAGCGCAGGAGGATTGTTGTTCCTTCTTTCCGTAGCTGCGGCTGTGTGCATGGTCATCGTGATCGGATTCAGGCGTATCCGCACCGCACCGTTGAACGAGCACAAACTGTTTCTGATCGGTGCGCTGGTGGCCATTTGCGGCTACGGATTCGCACTCATGACTCACTTCACCTCACCGGGAACCACCGTGTTGGTTTGTGTCCTCGCTGGTGCCATTCTTGGAAACGCTCCCGTGCTGGAGGGACCCGCAAAGAGTCGGCCGGGTAATGCTCTTGACTCGGTTCGCCTATCAGCAGTTGCTGGCGCTCGTGTGCGCCATCGTCGCTGGCGTCGCGGCAAGCGCGGAAATACCCATGAAGGCGGGCAGTGACTTGGCCGCCGGAGGTGATATTCCGAAAGCGACTCAGGAGTTCGAACGAGCAAAGGCCCTGCGTCCCTGGGACCAAGACATCGACCTTCTTGCCGCACAAGCGTTCGCTGTCCGCGCCGTCACGGGCGATACAACAGCGGCAGCAGCCGCTACCACCTGGGCGAGGGCCGCCGTCGAACGTAACCCGTCCTCCATGGAGCACTTACTGCACTTGCCATCGGACAACTGGGGGCCGGCGACGTTCCAGCCGCGCGGAAGACGCTGGATACACAGATCGAGCGCTCGCCGTGGACATCTGAGCCCCCCCACCTTCTTCGAGGACTCGCCAAAGCCAGCGGCCAGGACATGGAGGGTGCCATTGCAGATATTGAACGTGCTGCTGCGCTGACACCCAAACCGGAGCGGGCGCTGAACATTCTCTCGGAGCTGTACGTCGTGTCGGGCCAGCCCGACAAAGCCGCTGAAGTAGAGGAACGGCTGGCCCTCGTTCGCTAGGTTCTCAGCCGCCGATCAATTCATGATGGAACCGATACATAAATGCGGCCATCGCATCGCGGTTGATGGATTCGTTGGGTCGATACGTTTTGGTGCCGTCGTCTTCGGTCCAACCTGTCGAAATCCCGGTAGAGGCAAGCCAACTGATTTCCTTGTAGAACTGCCTGTCCGGCAGGACGTCCTCGAATGAGGATTTCGACGGCGGCGTGTAGTCAGGCGATCCGGCGAGGCGGTACATGAACGCTGCCATTGCATCACGGGTAACGGAGCCGGCGGGCCCGAACAACAACGACCCGTCATAGCCGACGTAGCCTGGCTAATGCCTTCGCTCGCCACCCAGCAGACTTCTTTGTAAAACATCGACTCGGCGTAAATGTCCGCATACGGCGATTTGCTGGGAGGCGTGTAATCGGGGGGGAGCCCATCAGTCGGTACATAAAAGCTGCCATGCGTCGCGATTGATGGATTGCAGGGGCCGGAAAGTGCTGGTCCCATCGGGCTGGAGCCACCCCGTGGAGATGCCGTTGTCGGCCAGCCACGTGATTTCCGTATAAAACTGCGAATCAATCGCCACGTCCGAAAACGGTGGGTTCTCGCGTCTGCAGTTGTCGGTTGGAACCGGTTCAAGTTCGAGGCAGCTGACGTGAATTCCGGCTGCGCGGAGGCTGGTCCTGCGGCCAATCCCGAAGCAGCGATGGCCAGTGTCATAGCCGCAGCCGCCACGCCTTTGTGTGTAACTCTCATGATGGAGCCTTCCGTTTGCGGTGATCAATAAGTCTCCACCGCTGGCGACTCTACCCTTGGACCTGCTGGAAAATGGCGGATTCTCACCCGCCACCCCCCCGGTGAACACGGTTAGACCCGGTACGCTGAAAGCTCCCTTTGCGTCCAACCACCGGAGTGCCGTGCGAGTCGTAGTTCTTGGAGATATTGGTCAGCCCGTTTATCACGTGGGCGACGAAGCTATGACCCATGCTGTGGTGGACGAATTGCGTGCCAGGGGAGTTTCCGACATTGTCCTGCTGTCCCGGGATCCGGAGCAGAGCACCCGAATTTTCGGCACTTCCTCGGTGAAGACACTGGAGTTCCCGTGGCCTCCGCACAGGCGCGAGACGTACCTCCGGGAAATCCGTGCCATCCTCGCGGGCGACATGACTGCCCTCCCCCGCTGAGGATCAGTCCATGCGCTCATCGAGACGATGAAGACTTGCGACGCGTGGTGATCGCCGGCGGCGGGAACATGACTTCGCCCTACGGCTGGCTGCTCTACGAGCGGGCGGCCGTTGGAGCCATTGCCAATGCCTTGGGTAAGCCGCTGGTCATTTCCGGACAGACAGTTGGACCCGTCCTCACGGGACCCGACTACGACACAGTGTCGAGCTTTTCCGCTCAGCGACGCTCACCAGCGTCCGCGAGCAGACCTCCTGGGAGCTGATGCGGAACGCGGACGTGCCCGCAGGCTTGACGCTCGACGACGCGAGCTTCCTTGAGGTCGACGACGCCCCCTGCAACGGGTATCGAATCGGACCAAACCACCTACAAGCCCCCAACCTGGCCGCCCATTCCTGGTAGCCACGTTCGCGCCCGGTACCGGCGCCATGGATAAGGGCGCTTTCAACCAGCGCATCGCTGAGGTGCTGGACAGAATCGCCGACGCCGGGAACCTGGACGTCGTGATGATCCCCCCACATGTCCCACCCGGGCCAGGCGGACATCGACATCGAAACCCACCAGGACATCCGGCAAAGGATGCACACGGAGAACGTGGTGGTCTGCGGCCAGCTGTCCGCTGAGGAATCCGCGTCGCTGACAATGCAGGCCGGGTTTGTGGTGGCGAGCCGGTACCACCCGATTGTCTTCGCACTGTCAGCGGGCGTTCCTTGCCTGGGCATTGCCGTGGATTACTACGGCGAAGTCCGTATCGGCGGCGCACTGGCCAACTGGGGGGGCCTGGGCCACACCCTGCGTTCCCTGCGGCACCTGGCCACTCCGGAATTCGATACGTACATAGATCAGTTGCGGGCCGGCCGCGACGACATCAGCGCCTACCTGAAGCAACTCAGCCCGACGCAAGGCGAGTTCCAGCGCGCCTGGTGGGACGCCGTCGTCGAGACTTTGAAGGGGGGGGCCAAGCCAGAGGCGCCGGTCCTTGTCACCCCCCCGGAACCGGCGTTCCTCGAACTCGCATCCGGTGAGCATCCGTCCGTGGCCAAGCTGACGGCCAACAACGAACTGCACATCGGCCACCAGTCGGTAGAGCTCTTTGGACTGACCCACGTCTTGGAAGACACCCGGGGGGAGCCTCGGCGCTGTGGAAGCGGAGCGGGACCGGCTGCGGGGTGAACTGAACGGACTTACTGAAGCGCTCTCAGCACGGGACTCGGAGCGCGAGCAACTCCAACACGAGCTTCAGTCGCTGAAGTCCTCGTTGTTGGTACGTGCTGGCCGAAAGCTCAGGCTGCTCCGGCGCTAAGGAACATCCGCCAGCTTCCAGCGTTCGTACGGGTTCCGTGGGTAGAGTAGAGCCTGAACATCGCCGGATTGCAGTGGATACGGAGCACGAATTGTCAGCTTGGCTAGAACTCGGACCGGACAACTACGTCTTGGAAACCGAGGGATCGTTACTCAACACCGGACTTGTGGTGGGCTCTGAGCTCGCATGGTCATCGACACCGGCTGCGGTCCGCGCCAAGCCGCGAGATCCTCGCTGCAGTCCGCGAAAAGACCCAGCTTCCGCTGGTTGTGGTGAACACCCACGCGCACTACGACCACTTCTTCGGCAACGCAGTATTTGCCGACGACGGCGTCACGGAGTTTTGGGCGCACGCCAACTGTGCGGCGACCATAGAACGCGACGCCGACAACCAGCGACGCTTCGTAGCCACCAACGAACCTGAGATGGCAGCGGGGGGGAGGGTGACGCCGTCGACATCGTTGTCCCCCAACGCACTGGTCCACGACCAGCCTGTCCTCGTTGACCTTGGCGGCATCACTGTGACCCTCTTCTACCTGGGCCGCGCGCACACCGACGGCGACCTTCTTGTTGGCACCAGCTCCACGCTGTACGTGGGGGGGACTTGGTTGAACAGGGCGCACATCCGTCGTTCGAGGACTCCTATCCGGAAGAGTGGGCGGACGCGCTGCGGCACATCTCGGCCTTGCGCCACCGCTACGAGTTCCTGGTCCCGGGACACGGCAAGCCCGTCAGTGATGAGTTCGTGAAAACGATGGCGGACACCATGAGCACCGCAGTCCGGCAGGCAACACAGTCCATTCGCGACATGCCTTCCGACGCTACAAAGGCCATTCCTGTGCTGCCTTACGGTCCGGAACAATCCCGATGGTTTATCAAACGGCTTCAGGAAACCAATGCCCAAGGACGTTCGTCAGTAGGTACTCCGGACTTTGGGCCCGGTATAACCGGTTCCTACCCGTCTTAAACAAGGTTCCTTACAAATTTGTCATCTTGTTTACTCTCAGCCATGGACTAATGGCTTAGTCCCGTCCTAGGATGAAGGCGACCATTGGTTCGCGACTACCTGGGGGGTGTCGAGATGAAGGGTTCACGCGTTTTCCCGCGTGCTACCAGCATTCTCCGCTCTGTCATGGTCGCGGGCGCCGGTACCGCAATCTGGATGGCCCTCTCCGCTTCGGCCGCGAGTGCAGACACTGGAACTTCCGACAAAACCCTTTTGGGCAGTGTCGCGTCCTCCAGTTCCGTCAGTGTTCCGGTGCCGAACGTGCCACTGCCGAACCTGGTCAAAGGAATAGTTCCGACCCAACAGATCAACGTTCATGTGCCGGCGGTGACGCCCATCGTGGAGCATGTAGGGGGGCACTGTTGATCATGTGGTTGCCGAGCTTCCGGTAGTCAACCAAGTGGTTCCTCCGAACACCGCCGGAACCGTGGTGAACACTGTCGTGGTTCCGGCCACTGACACCGTGGACCACACGGTCAACGTTGTTGTTCCGCCGGTAAACCAAGTTCTGGAACCCGCTCGTTTGGAACCCGTTACAGACGCGGTAAACCCGATCGTGGAACCGATTGTCGGCGTGGTGGATACCGTTTTGGCACCCGTCGAAGCCATCGTCCCGCCGGTTACTGTCCCGCCCCCCCTGGTCGTGCCGCCTGTTACGGCACCGCCGGTTGTTGACCCCCCCGGGACCTCGCCGGTGGCCGGGATCGAGTGCGCCAGGCAGTGACGTTTCAGATGTCCCCCCCGCTACGGCGGACGCTGGCGCTTTGGCGACTACCGGCGTCGTAAGTTCAACGGACGCAACGCTTCCTGAGCCCAGCAAACTGGACGTCCAAGCGAACCCTTCAGGGTGGTCGCTGAAGCTCCAGCGATGCTGACACCCACCCGCAATTTTGGTCCTACAGGGATTACCGCGGTGCTCGGCGGCGCTCCTCAGCCGCCGATCCCGCGTCGCCCTTGAGGTTGCCCACGGACCCTGCGACCGCACCCGCCGGCCTTACGGGAGCCGGTTCCGGCAACTCCCAAAACGGTCCGCCCAGCCAAGCAGCCGCCTTCCTTCACGACGCACTGATCATTCCCGTAGACGCTCTTCCCGGCCTGGAATCGGCCGATGCTGAACAACATCCAAAGCCGGTCTGCTTCGACCCCCGGCTCCTCTCCTGACTAGTTCCCCCCCAGCCGGCCGCGCAGCACTTCGCGGCAGACGGTCATTCGGGCGATCCGTCACTCGGACGTCCTTGGGAACAAGGCCTTCAGGAGAGAATCAAAATGAACACGACCATACGCAAGTGCCTCATTGGCACATGCTTTGCCGGGGGGCATGATCGTCCTCAGCGCAACTGCGGCAAACGCCGCGGACACCACCAGCGGCAAGGACGGACTCCTTTCCGGAACGCAGGTGGTAGCGCCAGTAACAGCGCCGGTCAGCCTCGGCGGAACATCACTTGGACTGTTGGGGGGATTCAGCAGCTACGACGTCCGCGTCGGCACCTGCTGCAGGTTCAGGGTCCGCTACAGCGCCGGCCGCCAGCACCAACGGCGCCAACAGCATCGGTTCCGGAACGCAGGTAGTTGCTCCGGTAACGGTGCCCATAAACCTGGGCTCGTCGTCAGTGGGTCTGCTGGGGGGCTCCACTGAGGCGAGCTCAGCCACACCTGCCGCTCCTGCTCCAGCGGCAAGTTCGACGCCGGCAGCCAGCACCAGCGGCTCCGACGGTATCGCTTCGGGAACCCAGGTTGTTGCACCGGTGACGATCCCCATCACGGTGGGGGGGTCGACGTCGGCCGGTGTGCTTGGCGACTCAGCTGCCACATCGGCAGCACCAGCACCAGCACCAGCTCCTGCTCCGGCGCAAGCGCCGGCACAGGCAACGACGTCGGGGGGGGAGAGGGTATCGCGTCCGGCGCTCAGGTAGTGGCTCCGATTTCGGTCCCTGTTAACATCGGAGCCACTGCCGTGGGTGTTGGCGGAGACTCGTCCGCCACGTCCGGAACATCGGGTTCGTCGGGCTCGTCCGGATCTTCGGCTCCGGCTACGTCGGGTGCTTCCACTTCCGGTTCGGATGGTGTTGCTTCGGGGACTCAGGTAGTCGCCCCGATTACTGCTCCGGTGAACCTTGGTTCCACCTCGGCTGGTCTGTTGGGTGACTCTTCGGCCACGAACACCGGCACGGGTTCTTCCGGAACTTCGGTTCCGGCTACGTCGGGTGCTTCCACTTC
>BBFS01000085.1 GCA_001313365.1 Paenarthrobacter nitroguajacolicus JCM 14115 | reverse complement strand
CTGCGTGCTTGACCTGCACCGCTCCCATGGCTTGCTCCCTCATTCGGAGGAGGGCGCGGCTCTGCTCCCGGCAGGCTGCGCCACGTGCCGCCGGCCACCTCTTGGCGATGAGCGCGGTCATGATCCTCATCCACCTCGTCCTGCTGTTGGGACCTGGCGGCGGGCACCACGATGGCAACCGGGGCGCCTCCGTAGCTGGTCACCAAACAGCCATGCTCGACCTCATTGGCGTTGAACTTCTCTGCCTTGTGGCTGCTTCCGCGGCCCTGCGCATCGCCCGTACCTCAACCCCACAGCTCAATCCCCACCACTAAAACCCCCACACCAGGAGTCACCATGAACACCACCTCAACCACACTCTCCTTGGACTGGCACGGCCGCGCCGACGCCTCGCGATCGATGGAAGGGCTTTCGTCGATGGTCGCCGAACAGCGTCAAGCACGGAATCCACCCGCCCCCACGATCAGCCCGATTGATGGCCGTGTCCTTGCTGAGCTGGTTGCATGCGGAGCCAATGACGTTGATCGCGCGGTAGCAGCCGCCAGGCGCGCTTTTCCCGCGTGGGCCCGATCCGGGGGGGCTGAGAAGCGAAAAGGGCTGTTGCTGGCGTTGGCTGCTTGATGGAGCAACATTCTGATGAATTGGCGCTCTTGGAGACCCTGGACAGCGGCAAGCCAATCCTGCAGACCACTACTGTTGACGTGCCCGGCGCTATCTCCACGTTGCGCTGGTACGCGGAGGCTGCGGATAAGCAGAACGGTGAACTACCGGCAGTTCCGCCCGGGGGCAACCGCCCTGGTGACCCGCGAGCCCCTGGGTGTGGTGGCAGCAATCGTGCCGTGGAACTTCCCGCTGGAAATCGCGGTATGGAAACTGGCTCCGGCGCTGGCTTCCGGAAACACCGTGGTGCTCAAGCCGGCCGAGCAGACGTCGTTGAGTGTTCTGCGCCTCGCCGAATTGGCCACGGAAGCGGGATTTCCGGATGGCGTGCTGAACATTGTTACGGGCACAGGGCGGGAAGTAGGCGCGGCGTTGGCGCATCACATGGACGTTGATGCGCTGGCCTTCACGGGTTCCACCGCCGTCTCCCGCACCCTGTTGGAAGCCTCGGGTCGCAGCAACCTCAAGCGGCTTAGCCTCGAGGCAGGCGGCAAGAGCTCCAACATTGTCTTTGCCGATACGGCGGACTTGCCCGAAGCAGCAGCCAAGGCCGCCTTCGGGGCCTTCTACAACCAAGGGCAGGTCTGTTCTGCGAATTCACGGATCCTGGTGCAACGGGATATCCATGACGAGTTCGCAGCCCTCCTTGCAGAGGCGGCGGCCGGCTACCGGCCCGCAGACCCGTTGGCTGGTTTGGAAGGCAACGGTGCCCTTATCAGCAGCGCCCACGCGAACGACGTCGAGGGCTGGATTCGGCGCGGCCGCGCCGAAGGTGAGGTGCTTTTCGGCGGTGAGCGGCGCGAAATCCGGGGCTCGGATGCCTACCTGGAACCCACTTTGTTGGGCGGTCTGGGTGTGGATCACGACGTCCACCGCGAGGAGATCTTTGGACCCGTGGCTGTGCTGCACGCCTTCGATTCGGAGGAGGAAGCGGTGCGTTTGGCCAATGCCACAGACTACGGATTGGCTGCCTCTGTGTGGACGTCGAACTTGTCCCGCGGACATCGCGTGCAGGGGGGGATCTCCTTGCTGGAACAGTCTCCGTCAACACCGTGGACGCGCTGGGAAACACCACACCCTTTGGCGGCTTCAAGCAGTCCGGGTTCGGGCGGGACCTCTCACTGCACGCCTTCGACAACTACACCGCGACAAAGACAACGTGGATCCAGTTCGGCTGACCCGATTCATCTGAAAATCCGCTGATATGCATCGCCATTCAATGGTTTACGTGATGCAGTTCACAGGCCTACGCTGGGCCAGACAGCAGACCAGGTTAGGCGCCGAAGGGCTTTTGGGGGGGAAGGCCTGCCAGAATCTGCCAGCATCCTTCCACTGTGTTAAGGACACCCTCAAATGAAATCGATGCTCCGCTCCCGTCTTTTCGAAATCGAACAAGAGTCCATCGCCCCCATACCGGCCGAAGCGCGGCACGGTAGGTCCCGGGAACTCTTCACCATCTGGTTCGGAATGAACATGACGCCCCCTAACGGTGGTCACCGGCGCCACGGCCACCACACTGCTGGGGGGGCTTCCCATGGTCGCCTCCATCATCGCGATCTTTCTCGGCCACGCAATCGGCGGAATCGCCATGGCTCTACACGCGGCGCAGGGACCGCAGCTGGGCGTCCCCCCCAGATGCTGCAAGCCCGTGGCCAATTCGGATCGCGCGGAGCGAGTCTGATAGTGGCGGTGGCGATCCTGATGTTCGTGGGGGGGTACTTCTCGTCGAACCTGATCGTTTCCTCGGACTCGGTCGCAGCGCTTCTGCCGGAGGCCAATGGAACTGCATGATCATCGGCTGTGCTGTCCTCAGCTTTATCATCGCTGCGTTCGGGTACAACCT
Organism: Paenarthrobacter nitroguajacolicus JCM 14115; assembly: GCA_001313365.1. The sequence goes on along the minus strand of BBFS01000085.1, from coordinate 18,309 downwards.
GGTCCGGAAGGTGACAGCCTTGGGCGCTTACGTTGTTGGCGCACTGGTGCTGGTGTCCTTCGCGGGCCTCCTTGCCAGTGGCGACTTTTGGGCCAGATGAACCACGGTGAATTCACGTGGACGGGTTTCCTCGCCATGCTGGCAATCGGCATCGTGTGGCAGCTGACATACGCTCCTACGTGTCGGACTACTCCCGGTACATGCCTGCCAAGTCAGGCACCAAGGGAGCCTTTTGGGGGAACCTACTTGGGCTGCGTCACGTCGAGCGCAGTGTTGATGGTCCTCGGTGCCGGGGGTTGGGATCGCCGTAACAGGCGTGGATTCGATGACAGGGCTTCATGGCTTGCTCGGGCCGGTACTCGGTGCCGCGGTCTTGGTGGGATTTGCCTTGGTGGCCGCCGCGGGAAACTCGGTGAACGCCTACTGCAGTGCACTCTGTGCCCTGACGCTGGTGGAGACCTTCATCAGCGGATGGCGCCCTGGAATCAAAGCCCGCCTGGTGACGTCCCTGGTGCTGCACGTGCTCGGTGTCGCTTTGGCCTTAACCGCCGCAACCAGTTTCGCGTCCTCCTACTTCAGCTTCCTCAGCGTGCTCCTGTACGTGCTTATCCCGTGGTCTGCCGTCAATTTGGTGGACTACTACGTCATCCGACACGGCTCCTATGCAGTAGATGAGTTCTACGCTGCCGACGGTGGCCGCTACGGCCGCTGGAATGCCGGCGCGCTGGCGGTTTTCGCCATCGGCGTTCTTGCCCAGGTCCCCCTTCATGGCCACTTCCTTCTATACAGGTGTGGTGGCCGAGGCTATGGGCGGAATTGATATCGCCTGGCTCGTGGGCCTTGGAGTCAGTTCGTTGGTCTACATCGTGATCGCCCGCACCGCCCCCCCTGGCTGATACGCTCGATTCAGAAGCCCAATTCAGCTCCATCGAACCCCAAATCCATGGAAAGTAATGACATGACCCACGCAGACTGGATTTTCAGCGGCGGCCCCGTACATACTATGGATCCCCTCCAACCCCCACACCGAGGCAGTTGCGGTTGCCAACGGGAGAATCGTGGCTCTCGGTGCCGATGCCGCAGGCTGGCGTGGTCCAGCAACTGAGCTGGTTGACCTTACCGGAAAGGCGCTCCTTCCCGGCTTTCAGGATGCACACGTCCACCCGCTCGCTGGCGGGCTGCAAATGCTCGGCTGTGATCTTTCCGGAGTCCATTCCCTGGCGGAGTATCGCGCGCTGATTGCGGATCATGCCCGGGCAAACCCTGCTGCGGAATGGATCCAGGGTGCGGCTGGTATGGCGACGTTTTCGACGGCGGCTTCCCGCATCGTGCGCTGCTGGACGAGCTCGTTCCGGACCGGCCCGTGTTCCTGATTAGCCATGACGGCCACGGTGCCTGGGTAAACTCACGTGCACTTGAACGTGCCGGCATCACTGACACGACTCCTGACCCGGACGGAGGAGTCATTGCCCGGGATGGAGCGGGAGCCGCCACTGGCATGCTCATTGAACACGCGGCAGACCTCGTCTCGGCACTGATTCCGGATCCGGACCAAAAGCATATCCGTCGTGCGCTTCTCACGGCCCAGGCCTATCTGCACTCGTTGGGTGTGACCGCGTGGCAAGATGCCGCCGTCGGACAAGCCCTGGGGGGGATGCCCGACTCCTTCGATCACTACCTGGCCTTGGAGTCGGAAGGGCGCTTGACCGCGACGGTGACCGGGGGGCGCTCTGGTGGAAGCGGGATTGCGGTCTCGAACAGATTGAACTCTTCAAGGAACGCCGTGCCACATCGCCGGGTCGCTTCCGGGCTACAGCCGTAAAGATCATGGTGGACGGCGTCTGCGAAAACCTCACCGCTGCCTTGACCCGGTCATACAATGGCCATCCCCATGAAACGGGCATGAGCCTCATCCAACCGGACGAGCTTGCGCGAATCACGCGGGCTGTGGATGCCGAGGGCTTCGACCTGCACCTGCATGCTGTTGGTGACCGGGCCGTGCGGGACTGCGTCAACGCTCTGGACTTGCCGCGCCGCGAAGGCTGGGACCCGCGCCACCAGATCGCACACTTGGATCTGGTTGATCCGGCCGACGTCGCCCGCTTCGCCGCCACAGGGGCAATCGCCAACATACAACCGCTGTGGGCCAGACAAGATCCGGTCCTGGTTGAAACCAAGTTGCCCTATCTCGACGAAGCCCACCAACAGGTGCACTTTGCCTTCGAGACCTTGCGACGCGCCGGCGTCGAACTCGCCATCGGCAGCGACTGGCCGGTCTCCAGCCCCGATCCCCTGTGGGGGGGCATTCATACAGCTGTTAACCGCACGGCACCGTCGGCTGACCCGCATGCCCGTGACACCCGCTCGCAAACGGATCCGCTGTTACCCACCGAAGCTATTACCCTCGGTGCGGCGCTCGCCGCCTACACAACGGGAGCTGCGCGCGCCAATCGGCTTGACGCCGAGCGTGGTGCCATCCGCCTGGGCATGGCCGCCGACCTGGTTGTTCTCGACGCCGATCCCCCTCGCCGTCGAAGCCCGCGAGCTGGGGGGGGCGATCGGCGTCGACTTCACTTTCGCTGGAGGCCAGCCCGTTTACAGCCGCGCCCACAACGGGGCGCTTCCCACCCTTCTTGCTCAGTAGCAAACTTAAGCAGTAGCAAAGGATCGATCATGGATCAGCCAGTAGCCTCAACGCGGCTCGCGCAAGAGCAAAGCAAGCATCTACAAAAATCCCTGGGCCGCTTCGACATCCTGTTGTTGGTGGTCGCCGCGGTCATCTCAGTGGAGGTCCTGGGCCAGGTCTCCGGCTTCGGTGGGGGGGAAACCTTCACTTGGACACTCATCCTGGCCGTGACGTTCATGGTCCCCTATGGACTGATCTTCGCCGAGACGGGCGGGGGGGCCTTCACCGAAGAGGGCGGCGTCTACGTGTGGACGAAGATGGCGTTTGGGCGCGTGGTTGCAGCCATCACGTCCCTTTTCACCTGGGTGACGCAGCCCGTCTGGGTGGGTGGCGCCATGGCCTTCGTCGCAGTGGAAACCTGGTCCGAGTACGTGGGTCACGTTGACGCCGGCAGCCCGGCCGATTACATCTTCAAGCTGCTCTTCATCTGGATCACGGTGACCTCAGCGATTATCAGCTTGAAGCACGGCAAATGGTTGCCCTCACTGGGCGCCATCCTCAAGGTCGCGTTCCTGACCTTTTTCATTATTGTCACCATGGTTTACGGGCTGCAGCACGGCTTCAACGGTTTGGACCTGGGCTTCTTCTCGCCAACACTTGCCGGCTTCCTGGGCGTCACTCCACTTCTGCTGTTCTCTTTCCTTGGATTCGAGTCCGGAAACAGTGCCGCCGGGGGGGAAATGAAGAACCCGGCCAAGGATGTTCCCATCTCGGTGGCCCGGTCCTCCATGATTGCCGCCGCAAGCTACCTGCTCCCGATCCTTGCCATCCTGCTGGTGGTACCGCTGGACCAGATCACCGGCATTGGCGGGCTGTTCGGAGCAATAGCCACCGTTTACGCCGTCTTTGGTCCTGCCGCTGAGATCATGCTGTCTATTTCGGCCGTAGTTTTCTGCTTCATCCTGGTCTCCCAGGGTGCCGCTTGGATGATCATCAGCGACCGCATGCAGGCCATGGCCGCGGCAGACGGCTCCTTCTTCGGAGGCTTTTTTGGACGCTTCCACCCCAAGTTGGGCACGCCCATCCGCGTTAATACGCTCTCAGGTGTGGTGGCGACGCTGTTCATGCTCGCAGCCATGCAGCTCAGCGGCACCAGCAGCGCACTGTTTGGAGTGGTCCTCTCCATCGCGATCTCGACGTTCCTGCTGAGCTACCTGTTTGCCATCCCTGCGGCCGTGAAGCTCCGGAGCAAGTATCCCCCAGGTTGACCGTCCTTTCAAGGTGCCGGTCTCCGACACGGGTTTCCGCATCCTCGGCTACATCTGCTTCGCGTGGATCCTGATCGGGTCATGGGTTGCAATCTTTCCGGGAACGCTGGATGTGCTCTTCGGACTGCCGTACGACTTTGAGGCCACGTGGGGCGTCCCGCAGTTCACCTTCGAAGCCTTCGCCCTCGGCACGCTTGGGTGCATCCTGGCGCTGGGACTCGTGGGTTATGCCCGTGGCAAGAAGGTGCGTGACGCGGTAGCGCCAGTCAGCGAGACCGTAGAGCTGGTCAACGACTAGCTGCGGCGTTCGTCAGCGCGTTTCGAGGTCCTCGAGCGTTTTGCCCTTGGTGTCCGAGGACAAAAGGGTTGCTACAGCTGAAACCAGGCAGATGCCGAGCGTGGTCAGGCCAATGACCATGGGGGGGATGTTCGCTGATCCCGGGGGGGAGCGATCGCCGTGAACAGGCTCGGGAAGAAGGAAGCGATCATGAGCCCGATGTTTTGCGAAACCGCGAAGCCGGTCACCCTCATCCGCATGGGGGGGAACTGCTCCTGGAAGAACGTGGCGAAGGTGGCGTTCCACATCTGGAAGAGGATGCCTTGGACGATCACGACGCAAACGAAGACCAAGGGCAGGCTGCGCTGTTCGATCGCCCAAAGGTAGCCGATGGTCAGCAAACCGCCGGCAATGCCACCGGCCACCATCAGTGTTCGCCGGCCAATCTTGTCTGACAGGGCGCCGAACAGCGGGATGGTCAGCACGGCGGCCACGTTGCTGCCAGGGTCACCCACAGGAACTCGCTGCTGCTGAAGCCGATGCCGTAGCCCTTTTGGGTGGCGAAGGAGACGCCGAAGATGAGGGTGGCCATGCCGATGACGTTGGTGAACGTCATGATGATGCACCGCAGCAAAACCCAGGGGTGGGTGCGCAGGAGGTCCACCAGCGGGAAGCGGCGCTTGGCGCTGGCGTCCTCGGACTGGGCCAGGTAGGCGGGAGGCTCCTCCACCCGGCGACGGATAACGTAACCGGCCACGATCACCACGGCGCTGAGCAGGAACGGCAAGCGCCAGCCCCCATGAGTGGAACTGCTCATCAGGGAGCAGGGCGGCAAGCGGAATCAGTACCGCGGTAGCAGGATGGAACCCACTTGCGTGCCTTGCAGGCTGAAGCTCGCGAAGAATCCGCGCTTCGCGTCGGGGGGGAGTGCTCCACGATCATGGCACTGGCGCCACCGAGCTCACCTGCGACGGCGAATCCTTGAATCAGCCTCAGAATGACCAGGAGGACGGGAGCCAGAAGGCCCACCTGTCCATACGTGGGCAGGAGTCCGACGGCAAAAGTAGCGAAGCCCATGAGCAGCATCGCGAAAACGAGCACCTTCTTGCGCCCGTGCCGGTCTCCGTATGCGCCCAGGATTACGGCGCCGAGCGGGCGGGAAACGTATCCCACGGCGTAGGTGGCCAGCGAGGCGATGATGCCGACGGTGGCATTCTCGGTGGGGGAAGAAGATCGTGGGAAACAGAAGTGTCGCCGCCAGTGAGTACAGAGCGAAGTCGTAGTACTCCAGCGCGCTTCCGATCCAGCCGCTCATCGCGGCCTTCTTCGGATCCTTCTGGCCGGTGGTTGGTTCGGGGCCGGTGGCGTGTTCGGGGGAGGTGCTGAGATCCCTCCGGTGCGTGACGGTCACGTCGCTGTACTCCTCTGGCGTCTTTGGCAAGGAACAAGAACTCTTCCCATCCAGGACTGAACAAAGTGGTCATTCAGCGTGAGGAAGGTTACATCTTGAATCGATTCATAAATCATAAGGGCGTGACGTGCGCTACGTCAACGCGCGACGGCGGCAGGCCACCTTTGGTTCCAGTGGAACCAAGGCGACCTGCCGCCGTCGTCTATTTACTACTTGGCGAGGAAGCGCAGCAGGACCTCATTGATTTCGGCGCCGTGCGTCCAGAGCATGCCGTGCGGTGCATCTTCGATCTCGACGTATTCGGCGGATGGCAGGCGCTTGGTGAACTCGCGGCCCGTGGAGTCGATGGGAAGGATGCGGTCGTCGGTGCCGTGGACGATCAGTGACGGGACGGTGACCTTCTCGATGTCGGAGCGGAAGTCCGTGAGCCATGAATCCACAACTGCGAACGATGCGTACCAGGACGAGCCTGCTGCGACGTTCCACGAATTCCGCAGCGCTTCTTCGCTGAGGCGGTTGCCAGGAAGTTATCGGTGTTGAAGAAGTCATTGTAGAAGTTGGTGAACCAGGCGTAACGGTCTTCGATAGCGGCGTTGCGGATGCCGTCGAAGACTGACGAGGGAACGCCTGTTGGGTTGTCGTCCGTCTGGAGGAGGAAGGGTTCGAGGGATGCCAGGAACGCGGCCTTGGCGATGCGGGCTTCTCCGTAGGTGCCGATGTATCGTCCAACTTCGCCGGTGCCCATCGAGAAGCCGACCAGCACGACGTCTTGCAGGTCCAGGGTTTCAAGCACGGTGTTCAGGTCTGCTGCAAAGGTGTCGTAGTCGTATCCGGTGGTCGGCTTGCTGGACTTGCCGAAGCCGCGGCGATCGTAGGTGATGACCCTGTATCCGGCGTTGAGGAGGGCGGCCGTCTGCTTTTCCCATGAGCCGCCGTCCAGCGGGTAGCCGTGGATCAGGACTACGGGCTGACCTGCCCCCCCGTGGTCTTCGTAGTAGAGCTCAATGTCCGTGGTGTTTTCGGCGCCGACCTTGATGAAACCCATGATGTTGTCCCTTTTCTGCGAGCGGAGAACGTGCGTTCTCTTCCTGTGTTTTCCATCGTAGAGAACGTTCGTTCTCAATGCAAGTACAATGGGTGCATGGATATTTCCGAAGTTCGCGAACGCATCGTTGCCACTGCCGACGAGCTCTATAACGCGAAGGGAATTCAGGCCGTTGGCATGGACGAACTTAGGACGGCGGCAGGGGGGTCTCGCTGAAGAAGCTTTATGCGGAATTCCCCTCAAAGAGCAGCATCGTCATGGCCGTGCTTGAGCACAGGCATAAGTCCTGGACCGAAGGGCTCGACGCCACGGTGCAGCAGGCCGGGGCGCCCGGGAACGCCTCCTCGCCATCTTCGACTACCTCGCCGGATGGTTTTGTCAGGATTCGTTTCGCGGATGCGGTTTCATCAACAGCTTCGCCGAGCTCGGAGCCATCAGCCCGGACGTCGCCGAGTATGCGCGGAAGCATAAGGAATCGTTCCAGGAATACGTTGCCCGTTTGGCCGGCGAGGCCGGCGCGCCAAGCTACCTGGCGCCGCAACTCGCCATCCTTGCCGAAGGTGCCCAGACCACTGCGGCCATCGCAGGAACATCCGATGCCGCCGGGCAGGCGCGTCAAGCAGCGGCAGTACTGATCGACGCAGCCCTCACGGCCGACTAGGCTTCTGACACGCGTCCAGCGCGGCAGGAAGAAGACTATTCGTGTTTGAAGTCCCCCCCAGCATCTTGTTCCTTTCGGCAGGCTTCGCGGTGTTGGCCGCGGCAGTCTGCCGAAATTGTTGCGCCACATGCCGCTCTCCATGCCAATGGTCTTTCTGGGCAGCGGAATTCTGGCGTTCACCCTGCTTCCTGACTTACCGGACCCGGACCCTGTCCAGTATGGGGGGGATTTCACGACGCACCTGACCGAAGTGTGCGTCATCATCTCCCTCATGGGTGCCGGACTGGCTTTGGACAGACCGTTCCGTTGGCGCGGATGGACCACCACCTGGCGGCTCCTCGGGATCGTCATGCCCTTATGCATCCTGGTGATGACGCTCCTTGGCCTGTGGGTGTTGGGCTTGGGTCTGGCTGCCGCCATCCTCGTAGCTGCAGCGATCGCCCCCCCACTGACCTGTGCTGGCCTCAGAGGTTCAGGTGGGAAAACCTGCAGACACTGAAGATGACCCGGACGAAGACGAGGTCCGCTTCGCTTTGACCTCCGAGGCGGGTTTGAACGACGGACTCGCCTTCCCCCCCTTTGTGTATTTGGCCATCCTCATCAGCTTGGTAGGGGCGTCCCCCCCGGAGGCCTGGCTGGGGGAGTGGCTTGCGTTGGATGTTCTCTGGCGCATTGGTGTGGGGGGTGCTGCTCGGCTTCGGAACCGGCAAGCTTCTGAGCCTGATCTTCTTCGCCGCCAAGGGTAAGAGCTTCCGCCTGTCAGAACACTCTGAGGGCTTCGTGGCGCTCGCAGCTACTTTCCTGGCTACGGCGTTGCAGAGATGGTGGAGGGCTACGGGTTCATCGCAGTTTTCATCTGCGCCCTGACAATTCGATCCGCTGAGCACAACCACTCCTACCACCAGGTGCTGCACAGCTATGTAGAGCAGCTCGAGCGCCTCATGACGGTGGTGATCCTGGTGCTCCTTGGCGGCGCCATAGCTCGCGGACTTCTGGAAGGAATCGGTTGGCTGGAGCTGTTGGTAGCCTTCACGTTCCTCTTGCTGGTCCGCCCTCTGGCTGGATGGCTCGGGCTGATGGGTGGCAAGACCGGCCCACGCGAACGCCTGGCCATTTCCTACTTCGGCATCCGCGGGATCGGGTCCCTTTATTACGTGGCATACGCGCTGAGCCATGGCAACTTCGACGCCGAGGCGCACGAGCTTTGGGCCTGATCGGCTTGGTGGTTGCGCTATCCATCGTGGTGCATGGGGGGGCCACCACTGCGCCCCTTATGAACCGGCTGGATCGGCTCCGGGCCGCCGAAGCCCGCAAGCAACATGGCGACGAAGGCAGGGCGCCCACCACCGCTGTTTAGAAATGAAACTCGTCCACCGAGTGCGGCCATGGAAGACTGGACGCATGTCTCCCCCCCGTCCCATGAAACCGCGCCCCCCCCAGTCCGACGCCGTCGACAATGAAGGCCCCACGCCGCTGAGTAAAGGACGCCGTCACCTCGCTATGAGGCTCGACGACGCGTGGCTTGGTTTTCAGACGCGTCTCGCGATCCGGCGTGGCCGGGTGGAGACAGTCATCCCTTACACCGGTACGGCAGTACTTCCTGGGTTCGGTCCTCGCGCGGATCGTCCGAAGTGACCCCCCGGGACGCCGCGGGTCACACAAATCCGTTGCAGGAAAGCATGCGCGGCTGGCGCAATTTCACCAGCGCCCCCCCGTGGCCCACGCCCAAGTGAACGTGACCATCGCCGGCACCGTTTTTGACGTGCGGGCTGACCGCGGCGGTGTGGTGGATGCTCGTATTCCAGTAGCCCTCGACGCCGGTTGGCACACCATTACACTGCAATCCGGCGAGTCCGAAGTCGTGGAGGCTCCCGTGGAGATCGTCGCGGACGATGCCGATTTCGGCGTCGTGTCTGACATTGACGACACCGTAATGGTCACTGCGCTGCCGCGTCCGTTCCTGGCAGCTTGGAACACCTTCGTCCTCAACGAGCACGCGAGGACCCCCCACGCCGGGTATGGCTGTGCTGTATGAACGGATCGCCAGGACGGCACCTTCCGCACCTGTGCTGTATCTGTCCACCGGAGCATGGAACGTTGCCCCCAACCCTGTCCCGGTTCCTGTCCCGCAACTTGTACCCCCCCGCCGGTCCCAAGCTCCTCACGGACTGGGGCCCGACTCCTGACCGCTGGTTCCGCAGCGGCCAGGAGCACAAGAAGACCTCATTGGAACGCCTCGCCGAGGAGTTCCCCCCCAACATCAAGTGGCTGCTGGTGGGCGACGACGGACAACATGATGAGTCCATTTACTCCGAGTTCGCCCAACGTCATCCCGCCAACGTCAGGGCCATCGCGATCCGTCAACTTTCCGCGGGTGAAGCGGTGCTCGCCGGTGGACGGTCAAAGTCCGGCGGCCAGCCCACTCCTGGAATCCCTTGGATCTATGCCCCCGGATGGAGCGGGAATGTCGGCCCAACTCGAAGAACTGGGCGTCATCCGGAATGAGGTCCGGTCCGCCGACGATCCCGAAGAAGGCGAAGTGCACACGGCATCGGAGTGATGACTACGTGACGTCGATGAACACCGGGTTGGCGTAGAACCAGGTATCCGCCCACGGGTCAGCGTCCCCGAGGTTGTCTCCGTGGCGGATGGGCCCGGCGGGGTCCACGGCAGCGCCGTAGTAGCCGGCGCGTGGCGGTTTCCGTCGCTGCCGCGGAGGCGGAAGTAGCAGGATTTCTGCACGTCCTTGATGACGTGCTTGATGGTGAACGTTCCGGTACGCCCGGAAACATCGATCTGCTTCCATACCGCTGTGCCAGGGGCCCTCAAAGTGTCGCGATCTGCCGCGGCACCGGTCACAGCGCCACCGATGACGTCCACGTGGGCGAGGTTCGGGAGGATCCCCCCCGCGAAGTTGCGGTAGTCCGTCGTCGTCATGGTGATGGAAATTTCGACGTCGGCACCTCGCCTTACCTGGAGGCGGGAACCGAGGGTGACGCCGTTGCGCCCGTTACTGTTGCCTGCGCCGGTGCCGCGCACCTCGCGGACCCGCACGTCGAGTCCCTGGAGGAGGTGTCCGTGGTCCACCCACATGCGGCCGTTGCGCATTGCTTCCAGGACGCCGGTGTAGGAGCGTTTGGTGACGCCGGTGTGAAGGCGGCTGAACTGTCCCGGCCAGTAGTCGCTGCCACCCTGCTTTTCGCCGGTATCAAAGGGATCGGGACGCTTGCCCGTGACGGACCAGCGATCGAATTCGCTGGGCAGGCTGAGGTAGGGCTCCTCTGCCGGATACGGTCCGGTTTTCCAGGTGTCCTTCACTGTGAGGTGGTTGTCGGAGTTGGACGTGATCCAGAAGGGCAGGCCTTCAGCGAGCATGGAGTCCCAGACGCCACCCACCGTTGCGGTTGCCCAATCGAAGCCGCCGTAGGGCCGGAAAGCGTCGGCCGGGTAGCCGGGAAAACTGTACTGGGTGGGGGGGTTGTTGGTGTATTCGCCGCGCTGGTCGCCGGCTCTGGAGAACTGGCTGACGCCGGAGCCTTGCGCACCCGGGGCACCTTCCATGCCGATCATCACTTCGCGGGCGGCATCGCGCCAAGCCCGGAGTTCGTGCGGGGGGGAATCGATGCCCAGCCGCATGGGATGGTTGGCCAGCGCGACGACGTCGTCGATGTAGCCGGAGCGCCGTTGGTTGGCCAACCAAGCAATGGCTTCAACTGCTTTTCGCTCGAACGTCTCCACTTGGGCCGTTCCAGGGGGGGTTGGCTTCTCCCATTGGTTCAGCTTTCCGTCCCACACCAGTTCGAAGGTCCGCAGGAGGTTCACTTCATTGGGACCGGGGGGCGACGAGCACTGACGCGTGCTCAGCTCCCGGTATGTACCATTCGAGTCCCTGGAAGATCAGCAGGTCGGGCCTCGCTGCACGCTGCGCCTGGATTTCCTTGTTGGCGTTGACTGCTCCGCCGTTGTTGGCGTGGCCAAAGTTGCTGTGCTCAGTCAGTGCCAACCAGTCCACGCCGTAGGACTGTGCGGTATCGAGCTGCTGCTTGATCATGTACTTGGCGTCGTGGCTGTACTGGGTGTGCACGTGGTGGTCTCCGACAAGCCACTTCAGCCGGGGGGGGTCGTTGCCGCCCGGGTTTGCCGTCGCCGGCCGTGCCATGGCGGCCGTTGCTGCGCTGCCCGCGGCCAGGATGCCTGCCGACTGCAGGATGCGCCGGCGGCTCAGTCCCATGGTTTTCAGCTCAGCGTCGGCAAGCTCCACTCGTTGGCTGTGGGTGGTCGTGTTTTCGTCTGCGGTGCACATAGCGCTTTCCCTCTGTAGTTTGTGATCCCCCCCAGCGGGATCACAGTAGGGAAGCGGGATGGCGCGGAGGTTAACCGGGCGGGAACGGTTTGGGGGAGCGCCCAGAGGGTGGGCACCCCTAGCGAGTTCGCGGGAGAACGTCGAAACCACCCTGAAACCTCCGGCGATCCGGCAGGATTCCGGCGATCTCGGCGTCAGCGTCCTTGGGCGCCCCGACGGATCCCCGCTTTATCAAAGTTGCCACCAGATCCGGGCCGGGCCCGGCAGCTTTCCTGCCCTCAATCTGCCTGATCAGCGCTGAGGCTGCGGCAATTCCCATGTCGTAGACGGGCTGTGAGATGACGGTGAGCGGGGGGGAGTGGTGAGGCGGTCCAAGCGAAATCGTCGTACATGAGGAGCGAGACGTCTTGCGGGACGGAACGCCCTGATAGCTGGATGGCTTCCACCACGCTCAGGGCGATCAGGCCGTCGGAGGCAATGATGGCCGTGGCGGCGTCCGGTCCGCTCAGCAGGTCCTGCGTGATCCGCATGATGGAGTCGGCGTCCCCTGCATTAAGCCGGACGAGGTCAGTGGGATGGGGGGAAGCCCGCTTCATCGAACGCACGGTGGATTCCGTCCAGGCGGTCTGAGATCTGCGAAGAGTCCAACTCCATCCCTGCAACATAGGGGCTTCGGTGCGGACGGTGGAGACGAAGGCGATTCGCCGGTGCCCGGCCTCGATCAAGTGCTTGGTGGACTCGTAGGAAATGCTTCCCATGTCCACGGCAAAGGTCTCAACGTCAACCCCTGCGGCGGCGCGGTCCAGCAGGACCAGGGGGCGCCCGGACTCGCGGACCTGCTGCAGGTGGGAGGTTTCCACTGAGGAGGCCGGAGCAACGATGAGTCCGTCCACCCGCTTGTCCAGGAGCACCCGAACGGCGTCCACTTCGGCAGCCCGTTCCTCGTCCGTGTTGATGAGGATGACGTTGTAGCCGCTCTTCTTGGCGGTGTCCGTGATGCCCCCCCTCATGGCGAGTCCGAAGTGGGGGGGTTTTCGATGTCGCCCACCACCACGCCAATGGTGTTTGACTTGCCGGTGTTCATGCTGCGCGCGAGTTCGTTGGGCCGGTACTCGAGCTCCTCGGCCGCGGCGAGGACGCGCTCGCGAACCTCATCGCTCACGGCGCCGTAATTCCCCACGCGCGGGCCGCTTGTGCCTTGGACACTTTCGCGGCTTTGGCGACGTCGGCAACCGTCACGTCCCGCCGTCGGGATCCGTCAGTGCTCATGTTCACCTTTCAGGAAGGGTGTTGACGCGGCTTTGTGAGTTCCGCTACATTTCTATCAATCGATGTGAGTCCGGTCTCAATCCTAGGGGCTGAGACCGGACTCAACAAGACCCCCCCGCATCGAGCAATAACTTCAGCGGCTCCTGACAGCACCGCTTTCCCTCCCACGATTGGACAACGCTGTGATCAAACTGAATTTCCGCCCGGCAGCGCTCGCAGCAGCAGCTTGGCGGCCATCCTCGCCCTTTCGGGTTGCGGCGGATCCACCGCCAGCTCATCACCTTCCGCGGACAACCCCCCCTACGGGCTGATCGAGCCCGGCACCATCCGTGTAGCCAGCCTCGGAGACTCCAAGCCCTACACCTTCACGGACAGTTCCGGTAACTTCACCGGCTTCGACGTGGAACTGTTCAAGGACGTGGCCCACCGCGCCGGCGTAGACAAAGTTGTCTTCACCGGACAGGACTTCTCCGGACTCCTGGCAGCCGTGGCCAACGGCCAGTTCGACGTCGGCGTTGCAGCTATCGGCATCACGGACAAGCGCAAGGAAACCGTGGACTTCTCCGACGGCTACCTCGCCGGATACCTGACGGTCATCACCACCAAGACCTCAGGCATCAACGACGCCGATGCCTCAACGGCAAGCGCCTGGGCGTGGTCCAAGGCACCCTGCAGGAAGCTTACGCAGTCAAGAACTTCACCTCGGCGCAGCTGGTCCGCTTCCCGGACAACAACACCGCCATCTCCGCAGTCAACAGCGGTTCCGTGGACGCCCACTTCCTGGACTACGAGGCAGCCAAGGAATACCAGGAGCAGTTCGGACTAGTGAGTGCCGCGGACATCCCCCCCTCCTTCGACGCGCCGGCGGGCTTCGCTATCGCCAAGGACAAGCCCGCCTTCAAGGAAGCCTTGAACAAGGGCCTCGCCGAAGCAATGGAAGACGGCACCTGGAAGAAACTCTACGAGAAGTGGTTCCCGGGTTCGCCGATGCCGGAGCAGTACCTTCCGAAGGCCGAGCAGACCTCCAGCCCGGCTCCGACCGCCAGCAAGTAAGCCCCCCCAAAACACCTAACGTCTGAGAGCACTCAATGGATTGGCTCAATACCATCAGCCGCACGTTCTTCGACCTTGATGCCATGGTCGAAGTACTGCCCCCCCAGCTCCTCGGAGTTGGCCTTCTCAACACCCTGATCATCTCCATCGCAGCAACCATCCTCGGCGTAGTGATGGGCATGGTGGTGGCGGTCATGGGCATCTCGCGCTCCAAGTGGCTGCGAATCCCGGCGAGGATCTACACAGACCTTTTCCGGGGGGGCCTGCCCGCTATCCTCACCATCCTGCTGATCGGCCAGGGATTTGCGCGGTTGAGCCAGTCGGTCTTCGGACCTCGCCTTACCCGCTGGGAATCATCGCCCTGAGCCTCATCGCCAGTGCCTATATAGGTGAGATCTTCCGGGCTGGCATCCAAAGCGTTGATAAGGGCCAGGGGGAGGCCTGCCGGGCTTTGGGAATGAGCTACTCCAAGTCCATGGCCCTCGTGGTGGTGCCGCAAGGCATTCGCAGGGTCCTGCCTGCCTTGGTGAACCAGTTCATTGCAATCGTCAAAGACTCATCGCTGGTCTACTTCCTTGGGCTTCTGGTCAGTGAGCGTGAACTGTTCCGGGTGGGCCAGGACGCAGCAGTACTGTCCGGCAATCTTTCACCGCTGGTCATGGCAGGCATCTTCTACCTGATCATCACGGTGCCCCCTGACCCACCTGGTCAACTACTTCGACAACAAGTTCCGCACCGGCCGGCGTCGTCCCACGGCACCCACCAGTGGGCTGAAGGAAGTCAAGGAACTCGATGCGGCCTCGCCGCTCATCACCGGGAGCAACACGTGAACCTCACAAGCAGCAGCGCCACCAGCACCAACCAGCCGACCAGCGACATTGAGAAGTTCCACGGCTCCAGCCTGGAACTGCAGAACCTGACCATGGCCTACGGGGGACGTTGAGGTTCTCCGCAATGTCAGCCTCAACGTGGCGCCGGGAACCACCACCTGCATCATTGGCCCCCCCTCCGGTTCAGGAAAGTCCACGCTCCTGCGCGGTGTAAACCGCCTGCATGAACCAAGAGCGGCGATGTGCTGCTGGCCGGCGAAAGCGCACTCAAGGTCAAGCCGGACATCCTCCGGGCACGTATCGGTATGGTGTTCCAGCACTTCAACCTCTTCCCGGACCACACTGCACTGGAAAACGTGGCATTGGCCTGTGGAGCGTCAAGGGAATGTCCAAGTCGGAGGCCCGGGAACGCGCCCGGCGCCGCCTGGCTGAAGTAGGCCTCGCAGAACGCGCTGATCACCGGCCACGCGACCTCTCCGGAGGGCAGCAGCAACGCGTCGCTATTGCCCGGGCTCTGGCCATGGAGCCCGAGGTCATGCTCTTCGACGAAGCAACCAGCGCCTTGGACCCCGAGCTGGTCAAGGGCGTCCTCAACCTCATGGCAGGTCTGGGCCGCCGCGGTATGACCATGCTGGTTGTCACTCACGAGATGGGCTTCGCCCGCAAAGTGGCCGACCAAGTGGTGTTCATGGATGAAGGCGAAGTAGTGGAAATCGGAACCCCCACCGAGCTCTTCGACAACCCGCGCAGCGAACGCCTTCAGCGCTTCCTCTCGGAAGTGCTGTAATGGGCGGGACTCCTGTGATGCGCCAGCCAGCAGCGGCACCCATCCGAACCGCCGTCGTCGGATTCGGCGTCTCGGGCAAGGTGTTCCACGCGCCGCTGATCGAAGCGGACCCGGACTACTCCCTTGACGTCATTGTCACAGCAGATCCGCAACGCAAGTCCGAAGCCCAGCGGCTCTACCCGCAGGCAAGGGTCGTAAACACCCCCCCGAGGACATGTTCGCCCTCGCCGGGGGACCTGGATCTGGTGGTCCTTGGAACGCCGCCGCTTACGCACCTTGAACTCGGTGCCACGGCCATCGCCCACGGACTCAACGTCGTGGTGGACAAGCCTTTCGTCACCACCGTCGCCCACGGTGAGGAGCTTGCCGAGCGGGCTTCCGACGCCGGTGTGCAGCTGACGGTCTTCCAGAACCGCCGGTGGGACGCCGACTTCCTGACGCTGCGCAAGCTGCTCCGGGCCGGCGCCCTGGGCGAAGTGCGAACGTTTGAGTCGCGCTTTGAATGGTGGCGTCCGGAAGGCTTCGGGAACTGGCGCGATTCGGCCACGCTGGCCGAGGGTGGTGGCATCCTCCACGACCTCGGCGCGCACCTGATCGACCAAGCCGTCCAGCTGTTCGGCCTGTGGAGGAGAGCTACGGCGAGACCGCCAACCACGGCCCTCACTCGGATGCCGCCGACACCGAAGCCTTCGTATCGCTGCGCCACGAATCCGGCGTCCGGACACGGCTGTGGATGAACGGAATGGCCGCTCAAGTGGGCCCGCGCTTCCACGTCCTCGGCTCTAAAACCGGCTACACCAAGTGGGGACTCGACAGCCAGGAACCTGCCCTCGCAGCCGGCATCACGCCGTCGGACGCCACGTACGGCACAGAACCCCAGGAGTCTTGGGGGGGGCTTCTGGGCGTGGACGGAGCAACCACGCCAGTCCCGGCCGAAAAGGGCGACTATCCACAGTTTTACAGGGAACTCGCAGCTTCTCTCCGTGGTCATGGGCCTCTTCCCGTGCAGCCGGCGGAAGCGTTGGAAACCCTCAGGATCATCGAAAACATCCACGCGTTCGCATAGGCGCGTTGAGCAGCACTTACCTCAAAGAAAGGGAGAACCATGTCCTCCACCAAGCACGTCGCCGTCATCGGAGGCGGCATCCTGGGCGTCTCCACCGCCGTCCACCTGCTCCGCCAAGGCGCTTCCGTCACTTTGCTGACCGAGCAGGGCCTGGCAAGTGAAGCCACCGGCCGTTCGTTGTCCTGGCTCAACTCGGCGGGCGAACGCTCCACGCCGTACCACCTGCTGCGCGTGGCCGGCGTTGACCGGTACCGCACACTCTTCGCCGCGGACCCCCCCAGCCGTGAGTGGCTGCAGTTCGGGGGGGGCGGCCTCATGTGGAATGCGGCCGGGCAGGGCGAGGTCACCGAAGCCCGCCACGCTTACGAGAAGTCCATTGGCTACGACTCCAAGCTGTTGGCGCCTGAAGAGATCGCCTCGGTGACGCCCGGCATCGATGCCACAGCCGTCCCCCCCGGGAATGCCATCTTCAACCCCCCCGGCGAAGGCTGGGTGAGCCTGCCGGACCTGGTGAACTTCCTCATGGAGGAATTCCACGCGTTGGGCGGCCAGCTGATCCTCAACGCCGGCAAGGCCTCGGTAATGGTCGACGGCGGCCGCGCCACCGGCGTCGAAACTACCGGCGGTGAAACTTACCCCCCGCTGACGCCGTGCTGGTTGCCTGCGGTGCCGCGACGCCCGCCGTCGTAAAGCCTTTGGGCGTGGAAATTCCCAACGGTTCGCCGGTTTCCATGCTGGTGGTCACCAAGCCGGTGGAGCATCAGGTCACCGCAGTGATGAATACGCCCCGGGCTGCTGTTCGTCCCAACCCCCGGCAACACGTTCGCCCTGGATCACGACTGGTACGAGGAGCACATCACCGAGCATGCCGACGGTTCATTCACCATCCCGGATGATGTTGTCCAGCAGCTGGCCGACGAATCTCCAAGCTCATCGAGGGCAATCCCGAACTCAAGCCGGCATCCTGGAAGATCGGCTACAAGCCCATCCCAGGCGACGGCGAACCGGTCTTCGGTGAACTCGGCCAAGTGCCTGGCTGCTTCGTAGCCTTCACGCACTCCGGTGCCACGCTGGGCCTCATCACGGGTGAGCTGCTGTCAGGCGAGATCCTGAGTGGTGAAAAGCACCCGATGCTGGCCACGTTCCGTCCGGGGCGTTTCTCCTAGACCGCGCTTGCCGGAAGTCAGCAGGTCATGGCGCCCTTGAGGGGCTTACCCGTCCAGAAATTGTTGGAGCCTGGAACTTTGTAGTAGCCGCGGATTTCGTAGCTCCAGGTGCCGATGATCTCGATGCCGGAACTGTACGATCTTCCCGCGGCTTGGCTGAGGTCACCGGTGAACTCGAGGTTGCCGGAGCGGTCGTAGACCCTCACCTCGTGGTAGTTGGCGTTCGCCACCGTTCCGTACGAATTTACAGTGACCGTGGTGTGGAGTCCCAAGGTGCATCGCATCGTCACGCTGGCGCTGGCCGGGGCAAGGATGGTTGCTGCCGAGAACTGCGGGGGTAGCGCGTTCACTGTCCGTGAAGGCGGCTACCGCGGCCGCTGGTCCGGCTACCAGGCCAAGAACGACGACGGCGACAATCACCAAGGCGCGCAGGAAACCCTTCTGCGGTTTCATGGTGATCGTTCTCTTTCTACTGTGCTCAACGGATACTCGCCGGGCCTGATCGGGCTGGGGGGGAAAGGAAACCGATCAGCCGGCGGGGGCTGGC
>BBFS01000084.1 GCA_001313365.1 Paenarthrobacter nitroguajacolicus JCM 14115 | reverse complement strand
TCCACGACGACGTCCCGCGCGCCTCCCGTGCGGGCGTGGTCGAACCCGAGCCTGCCGGCCACCACGTCGTCGGCCAAAACCCGCGATTCGTGGTGCACGCCGACGAGCTCGGTTTGGTAGCCGGCGGACTTCAGCCTGTAGGCGATGTGCTCTTTCGGATCTTTGAGGTCCCAGCCGAACGGCTCGTGCGTCAGCCCGAGAACCCCGTTGCTCTGGGGGGGATAAGTACCGGTGAACAAGGAGGCCCGGGCCGGGCTGCAGTGGGGGGGAGCGGTGGCGAAGGCCTGCTCGAAAAGCACGGACTCCCCGGCCAAGCGTCCAAGTGCGGGGGGGTTGAGACCGTTTCCACTCCGTACGTGCCCAGAAAACGGCCGAGGTCGTGGCAGTGGATTAAGAGGATGTTGCGCATGTCAGCCCATCCTTTCGAGGTCGGTCCGGGTGAGGGCGTGTTCCATGGGCTGACCGCTGATGAAGCGGCTTAGTTCGTCAACGACGATGCCGCCGGCCCGGCGCCGCGAGTCAGCGGTGGCGCCGCCGAGGTGGGGCGTGAGGAGCACGTTCGGAAGGGAGCGCCAAGGATCATCTACGGGAAGGGGCTCGGCGTCGAAGACATCCAACGCAGCGTCAATCCGGCCCGAGTGCACCTCTTTGTAGAGGGCTTCCATGTCCACGATGGTGGATCGGGCTGTGTTCACGAACGCTGCCCCCCCATCCGGAAGCAGGGCGAGTTCGGCAGCACCGATCAGCCCAGGGTTTCGCTCGTGGCGGGGGGCGTGGATGGCGACGACATCGCTGTTTGCCATCAAGCCATGCAAGGAGGCGGAGCTGGCCTTAAGGGGGGGATCCCCCTTGAGGAGATACGGATCATAGACACGTACCTCTGCGCCGAGTGCCCGGCAGGCGTCGATATAGCGGCGGCCTGTTCGTGAGGCGCCGATTACGCCGATGCGGGCGCCGGAGATTTCACGGGCCCTCGGGACGGTGCGGGCATCGTCCCAGTTGGTGCCGGAGCGCAGGCGGTGATCGAGCTGGTGCACTCGGCGCAGCAGGCTCAGAGTGAAGGTGAGCGAGAGTTCCGCGACGGCCGGGGGGCCATGGCTGCGCCCGCTTGGGAGATGGGGGGGATGCCGGCGCCCCAAAATGCGTCGCTGACAAGGGCGTGCAGCGATGACGCGGCGTGGACGACGCATTTGAGGTTCGGCGCCGCTGCCAAGTGTTCGGCGTCGAGGCGGGGGGGGAAGCCCCCAGGCCGTGATGAAAATGTCTGTCTCTGCTGCCGCCGCGGCGAAGGCGGCAAATGACTGGAGCTGGGCCGGTGCGATGGCGGTTACCTCGCCCAGCTGGTTCAGTGCAGCGTGGGTTTCCGGGGGAGATGAAGGCCGCCCGCTCCGCGTCCGGGATGCTCAGGAGAATCCTCAGCCGGGAGGTGGTGGGTGGCGGTGGTGTCGATGCAACGCCGTTGTTGATGTTCATGGGTCGAGATTGCCAGTTTCAATATCTTTTGTCAATGACTAAAGTAAGTATTATGGAAAGTGTGAAAGCAACCGCGCTACGGATGCCAGAATGGGTGGGATCCTTTGCCGCGCAACAACAGGAGCCACCAGCAATGAAGCCACGTGCAGGCAGCAAGGCCTGATTCGTGAGATCAACGAGGCTCTGGTGCTCGACGTCGTGCGGACCCAATCGCCCGTCTCCCGGGCCACCATCACTGTCCAGACCGGCTTGAGCGCAGCCAGCGTCACCGGAATCACGGGCAAGCTCATCAACTCGGGCCTGCTGGTGGAAACCGAGATCGCCCCCAGCACCGGCGGGAGGCCAGCCCGTCTGCTCGAACTCGGCCGCGAAGGCGTTTTCGCCGCAGGCGTGAGGTTGTCCGCCACCGAAGCGCACGCCGTCGTCGTCGATTTGCGCGGTGACGTGGTGGCCACGCACAGCGAGCCGTTGGCATCCACAGAACCTGCCGAAGCCGCAGCAGCCGCGGCGCGGGCTGTGCGCGCTGCTGCGGGCGGCAAGGAGCCCAGGCTTATTGGTGTGGGGGGGGCGGCCGTATCCGGCGTCGTGGACCAGGCAAGTGGCCTGGTGCGGCACAGCGGGGCCATGAGCTGGGCTGACATCGCATTCCAAGAGCTCCTCGAAGAAGCCGCGGACCACCCCCCCGTCATCATCGACAGTTACGTCAACGCCTACACGCGCGGTCTGCTTTTCGACGACGTCTTTAAAGGCCGCGAGATGCTCATCTTCAGCGTCGGCACCAGCCTGGGGGGCCGCCGTCGTGGTTGAAGGCCGTATCCAGCGTGGCTTCAACGGTTCTGCAGGGGGCTTCGCTCATTCGCGGGCGATCACTGGACCAGGTCCGGCCAGGCCCTGTCACTGCGGCGCGGACGATTGCTTTGAGACCCGCGGCAGCCTGTGGGGCATGCAGCGTGAACTGGAGAGACGTGGCCAGGACAGGCGGCTGGACCCCCCCGGCGTCGACTCCGCACTGATTGCCGACGCGGCCCTGCACTTGGGCATTGGCATGGCGAACATGGCCAAGGTCCTGGGCCCCCCCGGACAGGTGGTGGTCGGGTTCGCTCCCGAAGCCGCTCTGGGCATGTTTGCCGAGCAGACCAAGGACGCGTTTTTGAATCAGTACAGCCATGCGAATACTCCGCCTCCAATATTTGATGCATCAATTGCAGATCCGGTAGCGCTGGCCCGAGGTGCTGCGTGCTCGGTACTTGCAGGGCTGTTCACCGCCAGCCCAACTGGGTAGCAGCAGATGTCGTTTTGAGAGCTCAAAACGACACCTGCTGCTACCTACTTGGGTGCTACGCGGGTTAGCGCCGCATAGTTTGCATCGCCTGCTGATCGTCGATCCGGACGAGGTTGGGCCCCCGGAGTGTGTAGAGCAGCCCGTCCTCGTCGGCTGTGATGTGCGGTCCGCTGTACCAGCCTCCGTTGATGTCTGCCACAACAACGGACACCGCGAACGTGGCGGGGTCGATGCGGAAAACGGTGGTGTCGGACACGCCGTACACGATTCCCCGGCTGACTTGGAGGGCGCCGAAGTCGGTGCACACGCTGCTGAGGTCACCCCCGGTGAACCACTTGGCGGGTGTCCAGGTCGATGACGAAAAGTCCGGCGGCCTTGCGGGACATGCCATAGAGGAACTTGCCGTGGATAGCCATTGCCGCGATGCCTTGCGGCTGCCCGGGATCCAAGCGCCACAACTCCTGGTTGGCCACAGGGTCCCAGGCCACCACAGTGCTGCGGGGGGGACCGGCGGCATAGATGTTGTCGCCACCCAGGTAGGCCACTCCGTCCTTCGTTGCCACGGCGCGGACCATCTGGAGGGCGTCAATCGGGTTGACCTTGGTGATGACCTGCGTAGTGGAAGGTTTGTAGGCAGCGAAGCAGCCGCCACCGCCGGTGTCGTTCTGCGCGCCGGCTATGACCAGCCCGTTGACGGCGTCCCAGCAAACATCCAAGGGACGGTTCTGACCGGCCGGGAGTGCAGCCACTTGGTAGGGAAGTTCCCCCCCGGTGGAAGGATCGTAGGAGTAGATGCCCCCTGGAGTTGTACTGGCCCGTGTACAGGATTCCGCCTACCACCACGGCATCTTTGGCTTCTCCTGTGGCCCGGAGATAGGAAACCTGATTCGTAGCCAACTGGTGACGCGCTATGGTCCCGGTGCCGCCCACGTACACGTCGCCGGCGCCTGCCGCCAGGCCCATGCACGACTGCGGTCCGCCGGGTGCGCCCGCCTCCGTCAGGTCATGCTTGACGGCCGTCTTCGCCACGGGATCGATCTCAATGACGTCGTAAGAGGAGACCGTGAGTGCCTTGTTGCCATAGACATCCAGGCCCCCCCACATGGCACCGACATCTTCCGTGAGGATCTGGGTGATCTTCTTGGTGACCATGTTGTAGGACCACACGCCCGGCTCCTTGACGAAGAAGACGTCGTTGCCCAATTGCCTGAACATGACACCGGTCTTGGCTATTACGGTGTACTGGGAATGGTTGGCCAGGTTGATCAGCACGGACTTCCCGGGCCCCCTTGATACCGACTCCGAGCTGCCCGTTCAGCACGCTCAGTGAAGTCACCGAGACCCCGGTTGCTACTTCGGCCGGGAGGATGTTCGTGGACGTCTTGGTGGTCCGATCGAACGCAAAGAGACGCGCTGGACTGGAGCCGTTGCCGCCACCCAAGGTGCTGCCGGTGCCGAAGTACACGTGCTGTCAGTAGCGGCCACAGCCTGGGCGATGGTTGCCCCCCCGGGATCCGGCACACCCCCCCAACTGGTCATGGCATTCGTTACTGGATCGTATTCCCACAGCGAAGGGGCGTTGGTGGTCAACCCGCCACCGGCAACGTAGACCTTGCCGTCCGGGGCTACAGCCAAAGCCCGGATGTCCCGGTCTCCTGTTTCGCCGACACCCACTGCCGGGGCATTGGGTGTGCTGAGGTCCCAGCGGTAGAGGTTCGGCTTTCCATCAATCCCGTCGCGCAGAACACCTGCGTACAGGTAGCGGCCGGTGGAGTCAGCGGCCAGGGCCTGAATGCTGTAGCCGGAACCGAGATCCGTGCGGTAGGTAACTTTGCCGGTGGGGAGATGGAATCCTATGACCCGCACAGGATTCAGGTTGCGGGATCCGATGTACACTGTGTCGCCCACCAGCAAGGAACTCATGAGGGAAAACTGGACGACGGCGGGCCCGAGGTCGGTGATCAGCGGCGCCGAAGTGTTAAGCGGCCGGGCGGCTTGGGCTGCGCCGGATGACATTGCTGACAGCGCTACGGCGAGTCCGCCGATGCCCCCGGTCTGCAGCAATTGACGGCGGTTGATGGCGAAAGTGGACATGGAAGAGCTCCTCATTGAGTATCCCGTGGGGGGGGTGGCTTTTGGTGCCTCCAGGACGTTCCGGATACGTCCCGTGCACTTCCCTCAGGATTTCAGTCCCGGACCGCGAAATCCATGATTCGAACATTTTCAGACATTCGCCGCCCGCTCAGTGCGCTGGTGCTCGCGGCGGAAGCTGCTCGGCGAATAGCCGGTCTTCCTGGTGAAGAGCCGGCTGAAGTAGGCGGGGTCGTCATAGCCGGTGAGCGTGGCTATTCGTTGGACAGGCAGGTCCGTGCCAGCCAGGAGTGACTGGGCGCGTGACATTCGGAGTTGGATCACCAGCTCTTTCGGCGCCACGCCCGTGGCGGCCTGAACCGCGTGCCGGAGCTCGGGGGGGATGGAAACCTGCAACGAGGCGGCAAGCTGGGACATGGAGAGCGGCAGATGGGCTGTCGCCCGGAGTTCGGCGAGAAGATGCTCGGCGCGCCCCTCGGGACCAACGAAGCCTGTAGTGCGGTGCTTGCCGGCTTCCACGAGCACCCGTTGGCAGAGCACGGAGGACGCTAAATCTCCCTGAGGTCCGCCCGTTTGGAGAGCCTCGCGAAGGGCCGGGAAAAGTCCAAGTGCTTCCGTCAAGCCTGTCTCTGACGAACCGTTGAGCTGCAGCATCGGGTGGTCACGTGAATAGCAGCCCAACTCATCCAAGGCTCTTGCCGTAGGTCCGGTGAACAACAGCCAGTGTTCCTTCCATCCTTCCGGCCCAGGTCCGTACCCATGGCTGACCCCCCCAGGGAAGAGCCACATGATCGCGGGAGCCTGGACTTTATATCGCATGCCCTCCACCGAGAAATGTCCGGATCCTTCGGACACCAGCACGATGGCGTGGCTGCTGAGGGCCCGGCCGGCAAAGGAGGGCAAGGGGCCGCCCTGCTCACCGGCACCAAGACACGCCAATCCAAGGTCGCGAAGGGGGAGTGCCGGATGCCGGTAGGTTGACCAGTTGTCCATGGGCTCCAATGGTGCCCTTCCCTGAGAATCTAAACAAGCCATACAAAAGTCCAAGTCCTCGGGGGTCGGAGTCCATTCACTTCGCTGCACGCCACTGTCAAGGTGGACATCATGTTGACTTCGAATGGCTATGTCCTGGACGAATCGGATACCCGCCTCGCCGAGCTGGAACCGGTACCCCCCCCATCCGAGCGCGGAAGTCGTGACACCTTGTGGGCAAGGCTTCGCCACGAGGGATACCTTTACTTGAAGGGGGGGCAGCTGAACCCGGACCAACTGCTGGACTTCCGGGAGTTCTACTTCGCTTCCTTGGGCGAAGCCAATGTGTACGCTGCGGGAACAGATCCGCGCGACGGCATTGCAGCGCCAGGGGACGTGGACCGGGGTGCATTACGACGAGGCCTTTTCGACCACATTGTTCCGGGTCCGGAGTACCAAGCCTTGTGCACTTCGCAAGGCATTGCCGACTGGTTTGCGTGGTTCCTCGGAGACGATGTCCATCTGCACCGACGGAAGATCATTCGCCACACCAAACCCGGGGGGGAAAGCGGCATCGGCACGGCGACGCAGGCCCATTATGACCTGGTCTATCTCCGCGAAGGCAGCGACCGCGTGCTCTCCATGTGGATTCCTTGGGCGATTGCCCGCGGGAGCGTGGCGGCTTGGCTTACCTCGAGGGCAGCCACCACTGGGTGATGAGACAGGAGCGTGAGGGAACCTGAAGATGCCGGCCGCCTCCATCACTGCAGACCTCCCGGGACTGGCGAACGATCGCGATGCCAGATGGCTCGTGACGGACTACGAGGTTGGGGGATGTTGTGGTCCACTCGGCACACATCGTCCATGCTGCCTTGGACAACAAAGACCGCGGCGGCACCATGCGCCTGTCCACCGACATCCGTTACCAACGCCTCAGCGAACCGATCGATTGGCGCTGGCAGGAGCACTGGAATTACGACGACGGTCTCTAACCCGCGGCCGTGCGGCGCGTCCTTAGACGGCCTGGCGTGCAGCGCCGCGCCACCACGCCACGGTGGCCGCTGCTGCTTCCGCCAAAGGCGTGGGTTCAAGGCCCAGCAACCGCTGGCTTTCGGAGGAGTCCATGACGAAGGGGCGCTCGAACTGGTACAGCAATTCGGCCAGCTCGCGCATGTCAGTGGAGAAAATGCCCGCCACCCGCAGCACCCAACCGGGCACGGCGCTCACTTTCGGCGTGGCCACCCCCCCAGCAGCGCCCACGTAGGCCGCCGCAACTTCGCGCTGAGTCATTGGCGAGCCGGTGGGCGCGTGCAGCACGGTGTTCCAAAGCTCGGGCTTCAGTGCTGCGGCGATCATGGCCGCTGCAAGATCCGGGACATAAGTAAAGGAGTGCGGCCGTTCGGCGCTTCCGATTGCCTGGATCGGCTTGCCTGTCAGGACCAGCGGAACCATCCGTTCGCCTGCATGGGCCAATTTCACACGAGGTCCAAAGAAGTCTCCTGCCACGACGCTCACAGTATTGGCAGCGTGCGCCTCGCGCGTTTTAAGCAGTTGGGTGCGGATGCCGCGCTTGCCGCTGGTAGCTTCCCGCGGGCTCGATTCCGTCATGAGCCGGTCCGGCTCACTGTACGAGTACAGGCTTTCGGGGAAGACGACGACGGCGCCCGCGGCTGCCGCTGCATCCATCACTACTTGCTCGGCCTGGGGGAGTTCGGCGGCCCACACCGATGCCCGGTAGGCGGATCCGTGAATGCAATGGAAAACTGCGGTAGCGCCCTTCAGCGCCTCATCCAGCTGTGAAGGATCGGAGACATCAGCCGTAATCGTTCAACCAGGGGATGCTCCGGGCCACCGCCGGATCGCGTTAGGACGCGTACCTGATGCCCTTGGTGAGCCAGTTGTTCCGCGACAGTGTAGCCAACCGGTCCTGCTCCTGTGACGACGTACATGGTGTGCCTTCTTTCGGGGGGGCTGTTTGCGTAATAAATCAAAAAGCGAGAGCAGTGCTCTCTCGATCAGCATGAACGGGTCAAGCTGAGTTGTCAAGAGCGGTGCTCTTGTTTGTTGACAGCGCTCTCTGTTGTGGCAAGCTGTGAACATGACTCCAGCCGAACCTGCCGCCGTCAAGAGCACGGGAAAGCCCCCCCAGACTCCCCGCGAACGTGCCCGCATTCAGACCATCGCCGACATCGTTCGGATCGGCCGGGAACACTTGGCCCTCCACGCGCCGCCGCTCTTTCCCTGCGTGCCGTCGCAAGGATCTTGGCGTCGTTTCCTCAGCGGTTTATCGCTATGTAGAGAACCGCGACGAACTCCTCACGCTCCTGCTGATCGACGCCTACAACCAGCTTGGCGACGACGTCGATGCAGCTGTGAATGCCGAGGCGGAGGATGACTTCGCAGCGCAGTTCACGGCGTTGGCTAACGCTGTGCGTACATGGGCCATCCGCGAACCGGCCAGCTATTCCCTCCTATTCGGCAGTCCCGTCCCGGGGTATCAGGCGCCAGGTGAGCGCACTACCGTCCTGGTACGCGGGTCATCGTTCGCCTCGTCGGTATCTTCGATGCCGCCTACCGGGCTGGCGCGCTCAACGACGCGGCGAGTCCCGCCGTCGTGATTCCCGAAGGGTTGGCCGCAGACCTGGCAGCCATCCGGGGGGCGAGATGAATCTCGCCGCACCTGACGCAACCTTGGCGCGGGGGGGTGTCCTGGTGTGGACGTCCGTGTTCGGGGGGGCTATCAGTTTCGAGGTTTTTGGGCAGTACGGACGCGATACTTTCGCCGCGCGCGATGACCTGTTCGAGCATCAGCTGAGCGTCCTTCAGGGTGTCATGGGGGGGCTCCAAGGCTAGGGCGCTACAGTATTCAGATGGCTCGAGGACTTGCAGACATTGGTGCGGAGGGCGTCCTTCTCGCCGGTGCGGGCCGCGCGATCCTCCTTCAGATTGCCGACCCCCCCGGGTTGGCCACGGAGTCGCGGACCACAGCGACTTTGCCCACCGGCCGCAGGACAGGCTCCGGGCCACGCTGACCTATGTTTACGCCGTGGTTTACGGCACCGAAGAACAGGTCGCTGCGGTGCGCCGCGCCGTCAATCGTGCCCACGCGCCGGTTCGCCGGAACGCCGACGAGGCTTCAGTCGGTTACAACGCCTTCGACGCCGATTCCCAGCTTTGGGTTGTCGCCACCCTTTACGACACGGCAGTCACCGTCTACCAGCAGGTTCACGGACCGCTCGACGACGAAACCGCCGACCGCATGTACGCCGACTATGCGCGGATCGGCACGGCCCTGCAGCTTCCGCCGGACAAGTGGCCCGCTGATCGTGCCGCTTTTGCCGCGTATTGGGACGCGCATGTGGCAACGTTGCAGCCCGACGACAAGGCCCGCAAAATCGCCCAGGACCTGCTCTACCCGGCCGCGGGACCGGCCATGATGCGCTTGGCCATGCCGCTGGCGCGCTTCCTCACGGCGGGCTTGTTGCCTGAGCAAGTTCGTGAAGGTTTCGGATTCACCTGGGGTCCCAGCCAGGCGCGACGCTACGAACAGACGATGCGCATAGTGGGGGGGCGCGTCTACCCGCGGCTGCCGCAGCGTGTTCGTCACTGGCCGAAGGACTACTACTTGGGCCAACTCAAACCAGGCAGAATGCCCCCACCATGCGTAACTTCACCTCGGTTGAGCAGTCCATTGATGACGCCGCCCACCGATATTTGGACCGGCCCCGAGTCGGCCCTTTGCGGGGGGGGCGGCTCACGGAATTCGTGGTCTTTGGGCTGAAGCAGGCCTGGGCTTGTGTGTTCGGAGCGGCGTTACTCGCAGTGATCATCGCGGCCCGTCTTTGGTATCCGGATAACGCCGGCCTCGCCCGGAACGACTTCCTGACCATCGCCGCCGTCGTTATTCAAGTGCTGATGATCAGCTTCAAACTCGAGACGCTGCGGGAGCTGCGGGTGATCCTGCTGTTCCACGTGGTGGGGGGGACGGTGATGGAGCTGTTCAAGACGGACGTCGGGTCGTGGGCCTACGAGGCGGAGGGCGTCCTGCGGATCGGGGGGGCCGTGCCGTTGTTCAGCGGTTTCATGTACGCCGCTGTGGGTTCTTATATGGTGCGCGTGTTCCGGCTGTTCGACCTCCGCTTCGACCGCTACCCCCGCCGTTGGATCACCGCCTTGGTTGCTGGTGCGATCTACGTCAACTTCTTCTCGCACCACTACACCTTCGACGCGCGCTGGGTGCTGCTGGCCGCCGTCGTGCTTGTCTACGGACGGTGCGTGATGCACTTCCGGGTGTTCCGGCGTCGTTTCCGCATGCCCATCCTGGTCTCGTTCCTGCTGGTGGCGCTGTTCATCTGGTTCGCCGAGAACATAGGCACATGGTCGCGTGCCTGGCTGTACCCGAACCAGCTGGAGGGCTGGCAGGCGGTCTCAATCGACAAGCTCCTCGCGTGGTTCCTGCTGATGATCATCTCGGTGGTACTGGTGGCCTGGGTGTACAAACCGGAGCCGCTGGAGGCCACCCAAACCGCTGACGCCACGCAAATTCCCTCCGGCCGCCCGGATTTGGGCGTCACCAGTCGTTCGGAGTGAGGCCAATCCGTTTGCGCGTCGGCAGGCTTGACCAGTTCACCGTCGGCGAAACCAGCCCTAGAACCGCGTGATTCCGGCATTTTTCAGTCGGCAAATGAGAAAGTTGAGCGTACTTCACTCAACTTTGGATTGACTTAAATCTGAGGCTGAGTACAGTTGAGTGCAGAACGCTCAACTAGCCGATTGTTGAGTGGGCTCCCGGCAGTGAAACCGCCCAGCGGACCGCTGTCAGGTGCAATCTCCAACATCGGCCATTGAAAGGAAACAAGATATGTCACGTGCAGTAGGTATCGACCTCGGAACCACCAACTCCGTGGTCTCTGTTCTCGAAGGTGGCGAGCCACCGTCATCGCCAACGCAGAAGGCGGCCGCACCACGCCGTCCGTCGTTGCATTCTCCAAGTCCGGCGAAGTCCTGGTCGGCGAAATCGCCAAGCGCCAGGCCGTCAACAACATCGACCGCACCATCGCCTCCGTCAAGCGCCACATGGCACTGACTGGAACGTCGCCGTCGACGACAAGAAGTACACGCCGCAGGAAATCTCCGCGCGTATCCTCATGAAGCTCAAGAACGACGCCGAGAGCTACTTGGGCGAAAAGGTCACCGACGCCGTGATCACCGTTCCGGCATACTTCAACGACGCCGAGCGCCAGTCCACCAAGGAAGCCGGCGAAATCGCAGGCCTCAACGTCCTCCGCATTGTCAACGAGCCCACCGCGGCTGCACTGGCATACGGCCTGGACAAGGGTAAGGAAGACGAACTCATCCTCGTCTTCGACCTCGGTGGCGGTACCTTCGACGTCTCCCTCCTCGAGGTTGGCAAGGACGAAGACAACTTCTCCACCATCCAGGTCCGCGCAACCGCCGGTGACAACCGCCTCGGTGGCGACGACTGGGACAACCGCGTTGTCGAGTGGCTCCTGAGCCAGCTCAAGGTCAAGGGCATCGACCTCTCCAAGGACAAGATCGCCCTCCAGCGTCTCCGTGAAGCTGCAGAGCAGGCCAAGAAGGAACTGTCCTCCTCCACCAGCACCAACATCTCCCTCCAGTACCTCTCCGTCACCCCCGACGGCCCGGTCCACTTGGACGAGCAGCTGACCCGCGCCAAGTTCCAGGACCTCACCAAGGACCTGCTGGACCGCACCAAGAAGCCGTTCCAGGACGTCATCGCTGAAGCCGGCATCAAGGTTTCCGACATCGACCACATCGTCCTCGTCGGTGGCTCCACCCGTATGCCTGCCGTCTCCGAGCTCGTCAAGGAACTCGCCGGCGGCAAGGAGCCCAACAAGGGCGTCAACCCGGACGAAGTTGTGGCCGTTGGCGCCGCACTGCAGGCCGGCGTCCTGAAGGGTGAGCGCAAGGACGTCCTCCTCATCGACGTCACCCCGCTGTCCCTCGGCATCGAAACCAAGGGTGGCGTCATGACGCACCTCATCGAGCGCAACACCGCCATCCCCCCCACCAAGCGTTCCGAGACCTTCACCACCGCTGACGACAACCAGCCGTCCGTGGCCATCCAGGTCTTCCAGGGCGAGCGTGAATTCACCCGCGACAACAAGCCGCTGGGCACGTTCGAACTGACCGGCATCGCACCGGCACCGCGCGGCGTTCCGCAGGTCGAGGTCACCTTTGACATCGACGCCAACGGCATCGTCACGTGTCCGCCAAGGACAAGGGCACCGGCAAGGAACAGTCCATGACCATCACCGGTGGCACGGCACTCTCCAAGGACGACATCGACCGCATGGTCCGTGAAGCCGAAGAGCACGCTGCAGAGGACAAGGCCCGCCGCGAAGCTACGGACACCCGTAACTCCGCAGAGCAGCTCGCCTACTCCGTGGACAAGCTGATCGCCGACAACGACGACAAGCTGCCCGAAGAGGTCAAGACCGAGGTCAAGGCCGACGTCGACGCCCTCAAGTCCGCGCTGGAAGGCACCGACGATGCCGCTGTGAAGACTGCGTTCGAGAAGCTCCAGGCTTCCCAGACGAAGCTCGGCGAAGCCATCTACTCGCAGGCTGCCGCAGCTGACGCTCCGGGTGCCGGTGCAGAAGGCGCTCCCGCCGGTGAGAAGGCTGCTGATGAGGACATCGTCGACGCCGAGATCATCGACGAAGACGAAGCGAAGAAGTAGCCATGCCTCACCACGGCAACGAAGCAGAGCACTCTGAAGGCAACGAGCCGCGCAAGCCCGTCATCCGGGACAACCGCAAGGTTGACCCGGAGACCGGGGGCGGCCCGTCACCCCCCCGATAGCGAAGCTACAGCTCCCACCGAAGGCAACGTCGCTCCTACGGACGGCGACGCACTCTCCCAGGCTGAGGAAATCCTCAACGGGGTAGAGGTGCCGGCCGAGGAATCGGTAGCCTCCGGTGCCGCGGCTGAAGCCCAGGCAGCGGAGCTCCGCAACGACCTCCTCCGCCTTCAGGCTGAGTACGTCAACTACCGCAAGCGCGTCGAACGTGACCGCGCCGTAGCAGGAGAGATGGCCGTCATCGGCGTCCTGAACTCCCTGCTCCCGGTGCTGGACGACGTCGACGCGCCCGCCAGCACGGTGACCTCGAAGGCGGCCCCCCCTTCGCCGCCATCGCCACCAAGCTGGAGAACGCGTTGAAGACGTATGGACTGGAACGCATCGCGGATACCGGAGTCGAATTCGACCCCCCACCATCCACGAGGCACTCATCCAGCAGCCCGGCGAAGACATCGAGGTTGACACGGTCAGCCAGGTGCTGCGCTCCGGATACCGCTCAGGTGAGCGTGTCCTGCGTGCAGCCCAGGTCATCGTGCTGTCCCGGCCTAGTACCCCCCCTCGCGAGATGGCAGTTCGTGACAGTGTTTGAGTAGAACATTGGCGCGAACTGCCATCTCGTTCCCCCAAACGAAAGGAAACGCTCTTGGCCAGCCAGGACTGGGTTGAAAAGGATTTTTACGCGATCCTTGGTATCGCCAAGGACGCCTCCGACGCGGATATTAAGAAGGCTTACCGCAAGCTCGCCCGGCAGTACCACCCGGATACGAATGCCGGGGGATGCTGCTGCGGAGAAGAAGTTCAAGGACATTTCCGAGGCTTACTCGGTGTTGTCGAGTCCTGAGGACCGGCAGCAGTATGACGCCATCCGTGCCATGGGCGGTGCCCGGTTCGCTCCGGGTGCTGGCGCCGGGCGCGGTGGAGCCGGAGCTAATGGCGGCTTCGAGGACCTGTTCGGCGGCTTGTTCGGCGGCGGGCCCGGTGCCCGTCAGCTGCTGGCGGCGGCATTCCTCCGGAGTTCGCCGACCTGTTTGGCGGTGGTTTCGGGGGGAGCCGGCCAGACCGGGTTCCAGCGTGCACCGCAGAAGGGCGCGGATCGGACGGCCACCACGTCCATCTCGTTCGCCGGCTCCATCAAGGGGACTACGGTCAGCTTGCGTGAGAGCAACGGCAACGTGATCGACGTCAAGATTCCTGCCGGCATCAAGGACGGGCAGAAAGTCCGTCAGCGCGGCAAGGGCAACGTTGGCCCTGCCGGCAATGGCGACCTCATCATCACGGTGAGCGTGAAGCCCCACGACTTCTTCCAGCGCGACGGCGACAACATCCGCATCCACGTGCCCGTCACGTTCGCGGAAGCGGCGCTTGGCGCCACCATTGAAGTGCCAACGCTCGACGGCGACACCGTCAAGGTTCGCGTCCCGGCCGGCACACCGTCAGGCCGGACACTGCGGGTCAAAGGCCGGGGGTGTGAAAACATCCAAGGCGACTGGCGACCTGCTGGTGACCATCGACGTCGCGGTTCCCCCCCAAAACCTGAACAAGGAGGCGGAAGAAGCCGTGAAGGCATTCGCTGCCGCAACCACCGACGCGAACCCGCGTCACGATCTGGCCGCGAAGGCCCGGTTGTAAGGAGGCGGTCATGGCCATCGACGTCAACCAGCCGATCTTTGTCATCTCCGTAGCTGCGGAGCTTGCCGACATGCATCCGCAGACGTTGCGCCAGTACGACCGCCTGGCATCGTCTCGCCCAGTCGCGCGCCCGGCAAGTCCCGCCGCTATTCTCAGAACGACGTCAACAAACTGCGGGAGGTCCAGCGCCTCTCGCAGTCCGGCGTCTCTCTTGAGGGCATCAAACGCATCCTCGACCTCGAAAACCAGGTGGCTGCGCTGCAATACCGCGTGGCTGAACTGACCGAGGAACTGTCCCGTCGCCGCTCGCCACTGGATGCGCGCATCTTCGCTGCAGGCGCAGCAGGCGACGTCGTCAGCCTGGCCCGCGGTCAACGGCCTCGGGCAAGGTCCCAGGCTGTTGTGGTGTGGCGGCCGCGGCAGGGCGAGAACCTGTAGCTTCGGGTCCTACGGCAGGGTCCTGTCCCAGCTCACCACCACGCGGGCAGCACCCTCTTCGGTTCGTTCCACGTTGGTGACGATCTGCGTTTCCCTCGCTCCCATGTCCCGGATCTGCTGTTTGTAATCCTCGATGTGCTCCAGCAGTGACTCTTCAGTCCATTCGCCCGGCCGCATCCTTGTGGAGATTTCGACCGGCTCTTCAGGGACCAGGATTTCCGCCGGCTGTGGCACATGGGGGTTGCGAAGCGTCAGTGGGCGATGTTTCCAGTCGCGAGGCTCCCCTTGGCTCGTGCCTACGGTTCCGGACCGGCTCGGGCTCTCCCGGCGGAACCAGCATGCGGAAGCCGAAAATTCCACCCGCTATGCCCGCGACGAGGCCTGCGGCAATGAGCCAGATGGCCCTTCCGGGCCCGTGTCGCCTGGGAAAGGCTTCAGTAGTGCTCGGTGCTTTCTTAGGCCTTCGTCGTGCCATGGCGATTTCAACTTTCCAGTCGGCGGTGGGTTTCGTGCTCGTGGTGCTTCAGAATCCTGCCCTTCCATCGTAAGCATGCTTAGGACCGTTGGTAAGAACGGGGGCATCGGGCAGATAATGAAGGCATAGCACGGCAAGCAGCGCTCGTGCGGATGTTCTGAGCATCGCCGCAGGTTGCGGCCCTGCTTGTGTGGTGAGGAATTCCGATGTCGTTGTCGGATGAAGAACGCAGGAGCTTGGAAGAGCTGGAGCGGGATCTCGCTGCAACGGATCCCGACCTCGCCTTTGAGCTGAAGTCGGGCCGCCCGCGTGGGGGCGATAGCCCGTGCGGTTTCCGGCGCACTGGCAGTTCTGATCGGCTTTGTCCTGGTCATTGCAGGGATCGTCACCCAGCTTGTGATCCTCGGTGTTGCGGGCTTCTTGCTGGCCAGCGGCGGAGCCTATTGGCTTTTGGCCGGAACCTCGCTGCGGAGACGGATTGAAAGGCGCGACGACGACCCGGCCCCTTGACGGGGCCGGCGTCGCGACTGACACCCTTAGGGCACCGGAGGAACCGGAGGCTGGACTGAGGTTTCCGGCTGCTTGGCAGGCTCGGGTTCGCCCGGAGGCAGCATGGTCCGCCAGGCAAACACTGCGCCGGCCCCCACTATGGCGGCAGCAAGGGCAGTAAACCATATGGCTCGGCCGGAGCTGCGCTGCGTGGTCTTCCGGCTGAGTGCTGGGTGGCCTTCTTAACTGCCTGGTAGCGGTCCGTTTAGCTTCCTTGGCGGCCTTCTTGTTGCCGGTCATGGTGAGCATCACGCCTTGGACCACTGAAGGGACATCGGCATGGTTGATCCGGGCCAAAGCCCACCTCACCACTGCATCTGTCTGGGCGGACTTGCCTCCGTTGCATGGGTTACCCACTCGCGGGCAAGGTCCTGGGCCGCGGGATGATGCTTTGCGCTTTGTACATGATGAAACCCCTCACGTAGTTAGACGGCGTCGTTGTCAGCCTACGCCGGTGCTGCGGTGACCAACAGATGCTCCCCCGGCGTCGACGGTTAGTTCCGAACCACCGACGCCAGCTCCACCGATTCCTCCAACCCTGCCCATTGGCCGTTCAGCGTGAGTTCGCTGTGAAGCTCGGGGGGGCTGCAGCGGTGTTGGACGAAGCATCCGCTGCCACATCCAGGACCCGGGCAACCTTCAGCCGCAGCCCGCCCGCATCAATGATGGTCACGCCGCTACCCGATACCGGCGCCGAGGCACTCAAGGCCGGGATGCCGCCGTCGAGCTTTCCGCTGCCCTTCACCGTCACCGTGCTGGGACGGGGGGGTCCCAGCTCTCCGTCGACAATGAGTTCGGCCTCTTTCTGGCCAGTCAAAATGGCAGTAGCGAGGGCTTTGACGTAGATGGGGGTCCGCGCAGGCGTCGTAGACCCAGCGCTTGCCGAGGACGGAGTGGTCCATGGTTCCGATCAACCACTCCTCAGCACCGGCGAGTGCGTAGCCGCGGTAACTGAGGGGCACTTGGTAAACGCGTTCGCCGGCCGTGACAACGTGCGTCTCCAGACCCACCTCGCCGGCGGGATCGTCAAAGCGGTAGGCGCCAATGAGCTCCGGGGAACCATCCTGGATGAACCAGGGCTGCTTCGGGAGGTAGTCAGCGATGAGTTCGAGCTTGGACGGGGAAAGGGTTGCCTTGTGAATGATCGCCATGGTCCCCCCCAGCCTAGGGCAGGGGACGGGGGGGGCGGCACGTCCCGATGCCCGAGGCCGGGGCAATGGGATACGGCCTACGCGCCCGGCTCGGTTGCCAGAGAACCTCGCGCCGCGCCCACCATTCCCTCGACGGCGTGGGCCAGGTGGGTGCCGCGGTCGTTGACCCCCCCATCCCAGCGGACCAAGGCCTGGGCGTTCAGGCCGTCGACCATGCCCAGGATCTGCCATGCGACGGCGGCGGGATCGGAAACATTGAAGGCTCCCGTCGCGTTTCCGTCCTCCACCACTCCCTGGAAGACCTCCTGCCAGGCATCCATTTGCTCACGGACAGAGGCGGCCAGGGTTTCGTTGCGGCGTCCCAGTGTCCAGGCCTCGACCCAGATTGCGGTGACGTCGAGCCTGCTGTTGTCCAGGAGCGTCTCAACCAGGAAGCCAAGGCGTTCGGTGGGGTTGGGGCGCTGGCTCAGCAAGCCTGCGATTTCCTGTGTTTCGGCGGCCACAATGGTGGCGAACGTGCTTGAGACGAGCGCGTCCATATTGGGCTGGTAGTGCGCCACCAGGCCGGAAGCGACACCCACGCGGGCGGCAACATTGCGCAAGGTGAGTGCTGTGAGACCTGCTTCGAGTGCGATCTCGCGGGCGGCCTCGGTGATTTCTGCGGCGCGTTCCGCCGGCGACTTCCGGACTGCGCGCTTCTGTGGAGTGCTTGACATCAAGGACCAGTCTAGATTACCTTTTCAGCATTGTTGATCGTATGATCAACAAGAGAATCGCCGCAACGCGTAAGAAGACGAAGGAGTCACCCATGGCTTGGAGAATGCCGGCCGAAACCGCACCCCATGAGCGCACCTGGATGGCGTTCCCCCCCCGCACCGGCCTGACGCTTGGTGACGACGCCGCTTCTGCCGATGAGGCCTACGGGGGGCGTGGGCCGCAGTCGCCCACGCAGTGGCGGAGTTCGAGCCGGTCACCATGGTGGTGGACCCCAGCGAGCGCGATCGCGCGGCCCGCATGTTGGGCAGTGGCATCGAGCAGGTCGAGGCGCCGCTGGATGAGTTCTGGATGCGCGACGTCGGACCCACCTTTGTGCTGGATGACGAGCGTCCCGGCGTGCTTGGCGCAGTGGACTGGATCTTCAACGGCTGGGGTGCGCCGGCGTGGTCCGAATGGCAGAAGAGTGCAGGCATGGCCCGTTTCGTCGCGGAAAAGTCCGGTGCCGGGCTGGTCAGCTCGCTGCTGGTGAACGAAGCGGTGCCATCCATGTGGACGGCCAAGGAACCGTGCTGGTAACAGAAACCGTGCAGCTGGATCCTGGCCGGAATCCCTACGCGGACAAGGCAGCAGTCGAGGCTGAACTGGCCCGCACCATCGGCGCCACCAAGATCATCTGGGTTCCCCGCGGCCTGACCCGCGACTACGAGGACCTGGGCACACGCGGCCACATAGACATGGTGGCGACCCTTCCCGCTCCGGGCCGGATCCTGCTGCACTCCCAGACCAACCCGGAGCACCCGGACTACGAAGTCAGCCGGACCCTGCACTCCTTCCTGGAAACCCAGACCGACGCCGCAGGCAAACCTTTCGAGATCGTGCCGCTGCCTGCCCCGGAAACGCTGCGCGACGAAGAGGGCTTTGTGGACTGGAGCTACGTCAACCACCTCGTGGTCAATGGCGGCGTCATCGCCTGTGGTTACGGCGAAGAGCGCGCGGACTCGCTCGCGGCAGAAATCCTGGCTGAGGCCTACCCTGGCCGGCGCGTTGTCACCGTCGACGCACGCCCCATCCTTGCCCGCGGCGGCGGTATCCACTGCATCACCCAGCAGCAGCCCAAACTCAACGGCGGTGCAAGGTAATGGCTCCCTTCGACGTCGTTGAAGCCTCCATCGCGCAGCTGCGCGAGGCACTGGAAACGGGGGGAGGTGACCAGCGAACAGCTCACCCGGGCATACCTTGACCGCATCGAAGCTTTTGACCGCAACGGCATCAAGCTCAACGCACTGGTGGTCATGAATCCCGATGCTTTGGCGGACGCCGCGCATCGGATGAGCGGCGGGCCCAAGGCTCGGTAAGGGTCCGTTGGATGGCATCCCCCTACACAGCCAAGGACAGCTACTTGGCCAAG
Organism: Paenarthrobacter nitroguajacolicus JCM 14115; assembly: GCA_001313365.1. Next base: position 2,109 of record BBFS01000084.1, on the reverse strand, counting down.
GGGCTCACCGCTGCCGCAGGTTCGCCGGCGTTTGAGCACCTGGTGGCGCAGCGTGATGCTTTCACCATCGAACGCCTCCGCGATGCCGGCGCGGTGCTCATCGGCCTGACCAACATGCCGCCCATGGCCAACGGAGGCATGCAGCGCGGCGTCTATGGCCGGGCTGAAAGCCCGTACAACGCTGACTTCCTGACAGCCGCCTTCGGTTCCGGTTCCTCGAACGGTTCCGGCACCGCGACGGCCGCCAGCTTCGCCGCTTTCGGCTTGGGCGAGGAGACCTGGTCGAGTGGCCGCGCACCGGCGTCGAACAATGCTCTGTGCGCGTACACGCCTTCCCGCGGCGTCATCTCGGTGCGTGGCAACTGGCCGCTCGTCCCCCCCACCATGGACGTGGTGGTCCCGCACACGCGGAGCATGGCTGACATGTTGGAGTTGCTCGACGTGATCGTGGCTGACGACGCAGAAACCCGAGGCGACTTCTGGCGCGCGCAACCCTGGGTCCAGATCCCGAAGTCCTCCGAGGTCCGGCCGGAGTCGTATGTGGCACTGTCACCGGAAAACCTCGACGGCGGACGGTTGGCGTTGCGGGGGGGAAAGCGCTTCGGAGTTCCGCGAATGTACATCAACGCAGATCCCGACGCCGGGACCAGCATCAAGCCGGGGGATCGGCGGTCCCACTGGGCAACGCATCGAGACTCGGGCCTCCGTGATGGAACTGTGGGAGCTGCCAAACGCGACCTCGAATCAGCCGGGGGCCGAGGTTGTGTTGGTGGATTTCCCGGTGGTTTCAAATTACGAAGGCGACCGCCCGGGCGCACCCACCATCGCCACCCGCGGCCTTGTCAGCCCTGAATACTTGAAGCGCGAAATCGTGGACCTTTCCTCCTGGGCTTGGGACGACTTCCTACGCGCCAATGGCGACCCCGCGCTCAGCAGACTCGCCGATGTGGACGGTGCAACGATCTTCCCGCACCCTGAGGGAGCGCTCCCGGACCGATACGCCGGGTTCGACGACGACATCGCCGAGTATCCAGGACAGGTCCGTGAGCACGGAGTTTCCCGATTCACCGAGATCCCCGAATTGGAGGGCGGTGTGCGGGGGGCTTGAGGAGACACGACGCATTGACCTTGAGGGCTGGATGGACGGGCTCGGACTGGACGCTGTCCTGTTCCCGGCAGCCGCCGATGTGGGTCCTGCCGACATGGACGTCAACCCTGCGTCTGCGGACCTCGGCTGGCGCAACGGCGTCTGGGTGGCCAATGGCAACCTCGTCCCGAGGCACCTGGGCATCCCCACGGTTACCGTACCGATGGGAACCATGGCGGATATCGGCATGCCCGTGGGCCTCACTTTTGCCGGCCGCGCGTACGATGACACGGCACTGCTGACGCTGGCTGCAGCCTTCGAAGCCACCGGTTCACGGCGGACAGAGCCGCCCCCGTACGCCCGCGCTCTAACGGATTCGACGGCGGCCTACGGGACCCAATGCGTGATGGGGGGGCGTCGGCTCTGATTACAATCAAAGGGACGTCGACCACTGAGGGAATCATGAAGAAACTCACCACTGTCCTGATCGCTGCCGGGCTTATTGCCTCGGCATCCGCCTGTTCCGCTCAGCAGCAGCTGACCACCGCGGAAACCTGTGACCGCGTTGGCGTCGCCGCAGCCAGTATTCCGCAGAACCCGAGCCAGACGGCTTCGAACCGCGCAGCCAACGCCATCAGGCCCATCGAACCGGTGGCGTCCACCGAGATGAAGCCTGTAGTCACAGCCATCCTTGAGTATCTGGATGAGCAGGCAAAGGAAGAACCAACTGACGCCGCGAAGAAGGCAGAACGCGAAACCAAAATGGGCGAGCTCACGTCGGCCTTCCAGGAAGCCGGCGCCAAGTTCGGCGAGCTCTGCCGCGGCTAATGACGCCCGCGCGCTGAACACACAGACGTGCTGAACACACAGACGTGCTGAACACGCAGAAGGGGACCGGTTGGATAACCGGTCCCCCCCTTCTGCGTGCCCAACCGTCTATCACTTTCCCGCCCTAAAAACGGAACCCTCTCTCACCTCCCGTCCCTTTGGTGCCAACCGTCTATCACCTCCCGACCCTTTGG
>BBFS01000083.1 GCA_001313365.1 Paenarthrobacter nitroguajacolicus JCM 14115 | reverse complement strand
GGACGCCGCGGAGGACGAAGCCCGCAAGCGCGCGGGCCGTGGCTGGCTCGTCCATGACTCCGCCTTCGGTGCGCTCCACGTAGTTGCGGAGGCGCAGGGCTGCGGCCGGGAGGCCTTCGCGGTAGAAAGCGTACGACGCCGAGAAGCGGCTGGGCAGTTGGGCTGCATGCAGGTCCCAACCCTGGTAGTAGCCGTTTTCCAGGGAGCGACGAACCAAGCGGCCGTGCAGCTTCCAGGCATCCTCCACGCCATCGCCCACGGGGGGGATGATGTTGGTGGAACCGTCGGAGAGCCGGATGCCCGTGCCGGCGACGGCGAGCTGCATGACTTCCTTGGCGAAGTCCGCCACAGGGTGCTCCATGGACTGGTATTCCGCGGAGATACCCAGTGACGCGCTGTAATCGTAGGTCCCATAGTGCAGGGCGCTGATGCGGCCCGGAACCACGTGGGGGGAGCTGCGCGACAGGCGAGGTTCCGTCAGCACCGATGATGAGCTGGGGTGTTTCCACCTGGACCTCAAAGCGGAGCCTGCCGGCAGGAAGCCCGTGGACTTCTTCGAGGCGGGACACTGCGAAGTCCATCGCCTGCACCTGGGCCACTGTGGTGACCTTGGGCAGGGTGAGGATCAGGCCGGCCGGGAGTTCGCCGGCCGCGGCCAACGTGGAGACGAACAGGTCCAGTGTCTTCAGGCCGCGAGCCTCGTGGGGGGGGCTTCGAAGCACTTGAACCGGATGCCGATGAACGGCGGAGCTGTTCCGGCCGAAACTGCAGTGGCAACAGCCTTGGCGGCAGCAACGGCGTCGGCGTCTTCCGCCTCATCGCCGCGGTCGCCGTAGCCGTCTTCGAAGTCCAAACGCAGGTCCTCGATCGGTTCTGCGGAAAGCTTCGCGGCCACACGCTCCGCAACAGCGGCAGCCAGGTGAGACTCCTGGCCCAACAGCTGACCCAGTTTTTCCAGGCCGCCGTGAGCTTCCGCTGTCGCGAGTGCCTGCGCGCCCCCCCACTCTGCCGCAAGGGAAGGCGTGAAGCGGTCGGCCGGGATGTAGACAGTGTGGATGGGCTGGCGTGAGCCGTCGTCGCCGGGGTAGTTGCGGTCCAGCAACTGGTCCGTCGCGGCGAGCTGTGACTCGATGTGGGCCAGATCAGAGGAAGAGAATGAGCATCTCAGCCCACCAGCTCATACGCGGGCGTGGTGAGGAAGTCCGTGTAATCGTCGGACAGATTTCCTCGATCAGCTTGGACGCGGGCTCGTAGTAGGCCTTGAAGTTCTCGTCACCGAACTCGATGCGCAGGCGCTCGGTTTCTTCGCCCAGGATGCGGCTGACGAGTTCGCGGGTCACGGTGTTGCCAGTGTCTGCGAGGACGGACTTGTTGCGGATCTGCTGCCATACCTGCGAGCGGGAAATCTCCGCGGTTGCGGCATCTTCCATGAGGTTGTGGATGGCAACGGCACCGCTGCCGGAGATCCAGACGCCCGTGTAGGCGACGGCGACGTACAGGTTCAGGCGCAGGCCGGCTTCGGTGACCGTGCCGCCGGCGGAGGCGACGTCGATGAGCTGCTCGGCCGTGACGCTCACCTCGGGGCGCTGCTTGTCGAGCTGGTTGGGGGCGGTCGCCGAGCACGGAGTCGAAGACTTCGCGGCAGGTGGGGGACCAGGTCCGGGTGTGCAACCCAGGAGCCGTCGAAACCATCGTTTGCCTCGCGGGTCTTGTCGGCACGGACCTTGTCGAAGGCTGCTGCGGTGACGTCCGGCTGCTTCCGGTTGGGGGATGACGGCGGCCATGCCACCCATGGCGAAGGCGCCGCGCTTGTGGCAGGTCTTGACCAGAAGCTCGGTGTAGGCGCGCATGAAGGGAGCGGTCATGGCAACGGTGGCGCGGTCCGGGAGGACGAACTCTTCGCCGGCATCACGGAAGTACTTGATGATGCTGAAGAGGTAATCCCAGCGGCCGGCGTTCAGACCGGAGGCGTGGTCGCGGAGTTCGTAGAGGATTTCGTCCATCTCGAACGCGGCCGGGATGGTCTCGATGAGGACCGTGGCGCGGACGCTGCCCTGCGGAATGCCCAGGAAATCCTGCGCGAAGACGAAGACATCGTTCCAGAGGCGGGCCTCAAGGTGGCTCTCCATCTTGGGCAGGTAGTAGTACGGGCCCTGGCCGTTGAGGAGCAGCTGCTTGGCGATGTGGAAGAAGTGCAGGCCGAAGTCCACCAGCGCACCCACGGCGGGTTCGCCGTCGATCAGCAGGTGGTTCTCTTCCATGTGCCAGCCGCGGGGGGGACGGGCAACAACAACAGCCAAGGGAGCGTCGGTGCGCAGGCGGTATTCCTTGCCCTCGGGCGAGGTGTAGCTCAGGGTGCCCTGGGCTGCGTCGCGGAGGTTGAGGATCGCGTCGATGACATTGGGCCATGTGGGAGTGCTGGCGTCCTCGAGATCCGCGAGCCATACCTTGGCGCCGGAGTTGAGGGCGTTGATGGCCATCTTGGCGGGGGGTTGCCGGGCCGGTCATCTCGACGCGGCGGTCCTGCAAAGCTGCCGGTGCCTCGGCGACTTCCAGTCGCCGTCGCGGATTTCCTGCGTCTCAGGAAGGAAGTCGAGGCGGCTGGTGTCAGCAACCTTCTGGCGCTTGACGCCGCGTGCTTCCAGCAATTCGTTCCGGGTGCCGGCGAAGCGCTTGTGCAGTTCCTCGATGAAGGCCAGTGCCTTGGGGGGTGAGGATTTCCTCGGCGCGATCGATCGGCGGGAATCAGTGACTGTGATAGCCATGTGGCGGTGTCCTTTTCTAGAGTGCGCTGGCGGCGTTGGCGTGCGCCGCATTGGCCACGGCGGTCGCTACATCGGCGGCAACATGGGGGATCGAAGACGCTGGGGGATAATGTAACTCGCGTTCAGCTCATCGTCAGCTACCCGGTTGGCAATTGCCTCAGCGGCGGCCACCAGCATGTTCGGCGTAATGTCCGAGGCTCCGGCGTCCAGCAGGCCCCCCCGGAAGAAGCCGGGGGAAGGCCAGCACGTTGTTGATTTGGTTCGGGAAGTCGCTGCGGCCGGTGGCAACCACGGCTGCGTGCTTGGACGCGACAACGGGATCGATTTCCGGCGTCGGGTTCGCCATGGCAAACACGATAGCGTCCTCGGCCATCGAAGCCACCTGCTCTTCGCCGATCACGTGCGGGGCGGAGACGCCGATGAAGACGTCAGCTCCCTTGAGGCGTCGTGCAGGGTTCCGGAGAAACCTTCTTCGTTGGTGTTCGCAGCGATCCAGCTCCGGTGCTCGTCGTCGTACTTTTCACCCGAGTGGATGGCGCCGGAACGACCGGCGGCGACGATGTGCTGCGCGCCCTGGGCCTTGAGGAGCTGGATGATGGCCGAGCCGGCAGCGCCGACACCCGAAACCACGATCTTGACCTCGGAGAGCTTCTTGTCCACAACGCGGAGGGCGTTGACCAAGGCAGCGAGCGTGACGATCGCCGTACCGTGCTGGTCGTCGTGGAACACCGGGATGTCCAGTTCTTCGCGGAGGCGGTTCTCGATCTCGAAGCAGCGCGGCGCGGCGATGTCTTCGAGGTTGATGCCGCCGTAGACGGGCGCCATGGCCTTGGCGATCATGATGATTTCTTCGGTGTCCTGGGTGTCCAGGCAGACCGGCCAGGCGTCAACGTTGGCGAACTGCTTGAAGAGCGCAGCCTTGCCTTCCATGACGGGCAGGGCGGCGGCGGGGGGCCGATGTTGCCCAGGCCCAGAACGGCCGAACCGTCGGTGAGGACTGCGATGGTGTTGCGCTTGACCGTGAGGTTGCGGGCTGCGGCCGGGTCCTCTGCGATGGCCATGCAAACGCGGGCGACGCCGGGAGTGTAGGCACGGGACAGATCGTCACGGTTGCGCAGGGCTACTTTGGGGACAACTTCGAGCTTGCCACCGAGGTGCATGAGGAAGGTGCGGTCCGAGACGTGCTGGACGGTGACGCCGTCGAGGGCGTTCAGGGCGTCCTTCACGCGGCCTGCGTGGTCGTCGTCGGTGGTGTTGCAGGTGACGTCAACAACGATCGTCTCGTGGTGGGATTCCGTGACGTCCAGCGCGGTGATTGCTGCACCGGCTGCGCCGACGGCTGCTGCCAATTCGCTGGTAGCGGTGAAGCTCGACGGTGCGGCGACGCGCAGGGTGATCGAGTTTCCGGGGGGGCTCGGATTCGCCATTGAAATTCCTCCTGTAAGGCCCGTTCCCGGGCCGCCGTTCCAAACTGAATGTTTTCGTATTATGGATATTATTATCTACAAAGTGGAAACACAACCCCCTTGCTTGGTCATGTTCGGTGTCATCGCGCAGGTGGGCGCTGTGCTGTATGTTGGGTGTTCTAAGCAATTCTTTTCACGATGCGGATAAGAGTTGTCGGAATCTGAGTCATTGGAGACAAGGGAATGGCTGAAAAAGCTCCGGAGGCGTGCAGTCCGTTGAGCGCGTCTTTGAACTGCTGGAACTGATCACGGACGCGGGCGGCGACGTCACCTTGAGCGAGCTTTCGTCGTCCACTGACCTCCCCCCTGCCCACCATCCACCGCTTGCTGCGCACGCTGGTGTCACTCGGCTACATCCGCCAGCTGCCCAACCGCCGCTACGCCCTGGGGCCGCGCCTGATCCGGCTCGGTGAAGGTGCCAGCAAGCAACTCGGCGCCGTGGCCCGTCCGCAGCTGAAGACCTTGGTGGAACGCCTCGGCGAAACCTCCAACATGGCCGTGTTGGACTCGGACATGGTCATCTACGTTGCCCAGGTCCCCCCCTCCATGCACTCCATGCGCATGTTTACCGAGGTCGGCCGCCGCGCCCACACGCACGACACCGGCGTGGGCAAAGCCATCCTCGCCCAGTTGGACGACGAGGTGGTCCGCGGCATCGTGGCCCGCACAGGCATGCCCACTCCCACGGCCAAGAGCATCGGCGACATCGACTCCTTGCTCGCGGACCTCAAGCTGATCCGCGAACGTGGCTACTCCATTGACGAGGAAGAGCAGGAGCTCGGCGTGCGCTGCTTCGCCATGGCCGTCCCCCCCAACGCGCCCACTCCCACCGCGATCTCCGTGTCCGGTCCGATCACCCGCGTGGACCAGAGCTTCGCCGACCGCGCCGTGCCCATGCTGCGTGAAGCTGCGATGGCGATCTCCGCGGAGCTGAACCAGAACTGATTTTCTTTCGCCGAGTTGGCACTTAATGCCCATGTTTTCCAAAAACATGGGCATTATCTGTCATCTCGCGCCTTCACCACGATCGGTCGGCCCACCGGGTCGACCCCGACGGCAGCCGCGAAGTCCAAGTGCTTGTCCCGGACAAAGATCAGGCTTCTTCGCCGGACTGATCCGTCACTCTGAACGTGTCCCGCGGGGGGGCCTTGGGGGGGATGCCGATCAAAGGGACCAGGCCCTGTCGCAAACCCATCGCCGCAGCAACCCAGCGGGGGGGCATGGACTCCAGGGAGAACAGCCGCTCCGCCCACTCCGCAGGTTCCGTGCTGGCTCCGTCTGGAAGGACGGCCAGGCAAACGTCCGCGTAGTCCGGAGTCGGGATCTCGCGGAAGGCCAATGAGCGGAAGCAGGGTGACTGTTCGGTCATGGGCTGATCCCACGGTGCGAAGCGTGCAGGTGAGCTTCCCGCGAGGGGTGAGTGCCGCCGTCGTACGTTCTGCGTGAGATGACACTTGACGCATGTTTTCCGCAAACATGGGCGTCAAGTGTTATTTCGGCGGACCAGAAAGTTAGTGCTCCGACGCGCTGGACGTCTTGAGCGGGACTTCCTTGCCGTCGCGTCGATGAGCTTGCCGTTCTCGAAGCGGTCGCCTTCGCTGAGGCACTTGATGTCCTCTTCGCTGACGATCCGGTCCGTGCCCGCGACGAATACCGACTGGTTGTCCGAGTTGCCGGCTTTGAGGTGGTTGAAGAGGATGTTCAGCAGGATGGCCATGACGGCTGCCGAGCTGATGCCGGAGTGGAAGATCGTGGAGAACCAGGACGGGAACGCGTCGTAGAAGGACGGCGCGGCGATGGGGATCATGCCGAAGCCGATTGACGCCGCCACGATGATCAGGTTCATGTTGTTCTTGTACTCAACCTTGGCCAGGGTACGGATACCGCTGGCTGCCACCGTACCGAAGAGTACGACGCCGGCGCCGCCCAGGACGGGCGTCGGAACCGCTGCGACAACGCGGCCCAGGATCGGCAGGAGGCCAAGGATCACCAGGATGAGGCCGCCGGCGCTGACTACGAAGCGGCTCTTGATGCCCGTGATGGCGACGAGGCCGACGTCTGGGCGAAGGCGCTCTGGGTGAAGGAGTTGAACAGCGGGGAGATGGCGCTGGAGAGCATGTCGGCGCGGAGGCCGTCGCCGATGCGGCGGGAGTCCACCTTGGTGTCCACGATCTCGCCCACTGCGATGATGTCTGCCGAGGTTTCGGTCAGGGTCACCAGGATGACGATAAGCATGGAGATGATTGCTGCGATTTCGAAGGTCGGAGCACCGAAAGCGAACGGCGTGGGGGAATGCGACGATGTCGCCCTGGCCAACCTTGGAGAAGTCAGCCATGCCTGCCACGAACGCGATGATGGTGCCGATGACCATGGCCAGCAGGATGGAGAGCCTGGAGATAGCGGCGTTCCCCCCCACCTTGCTCAGGAGCAGGACGACGCCCATGGTTGCTGCTGCGAGGCCGATGTTGGCCATGCTGCCGTAATTGTCCGCCTTGGCGTTGCCGCCCATGGCCCAGTTTGCTGCCACCGGCATCAGTGTGAGGCCGATAGTGGTGATCACGGTTCCAGTAACCACCGGTGGGAAGAACTTGATGATCTTGGAGAACAGGGGAGTGATCGCCAGGCCAATCAGCGAGGCCACAATGACCGAGCCGAACACCGCCTGGATCCCGCCACCGCCTTGGACGATCGCCACCATGGTGGAAACACCGGCGAAGGAAACGCCCTGTACCAATGGCAACTGCGAGCCGAAGAACGGAATGCCGACGGTCTGCAGGATGGTGGCCAGGCCGCCAACGAACAAGCAGGCGGCAATGAGGAGGCCGATGTCCTGCGAGGACATGCCGGCGGCCGCGCCGATGATCAACGGCGGGGCAATGATTCCGCCGTACATGGTGAGGACGTGCTGGAAGCCGTAAGCGAAGGTGCTTCCGATGGAGAGTCGCTTATCCTCGGGACGTTCCGACTGATGCGTCTGCGAACGGGTGGTATTCGCAGGGCGGGATTTCTTCTTGATGTTCATGGCAGACTTTCTGGGTTCATGGCAGACGTCTTCGTCTGGCTAACTGTGTCTGGCTAACAAAATCTTGGGTTGTTTGGGGTTGGGGTTGTGTGCAGGCCCGGCCGTACGGGGCGCCGTGGGGGGGGCCTGCACACAAACCCGTGGGTGGTGCTTTTTAGTGCTGGTTTGGTGCGGGCTTAGCAGAAGCCGGCGATGCCGCTCCAGGCAACGGGTGCAGCTTCGATGTTCTCGCGCTGGACAGTTGCTTCGATGAGGCCGTACGGGCGATCCGCGGCGAAGAAGACCTCGTTGGGGGGGTTGTCCAGGCCGAACGGGCTCAGGTCAACCAGGAAGTGGTGCTTGTTGGGCATGGAGAACTTGATCTCGTCCACTTCGCTGTGTGCTTCCAGGACCTTCTTGCCCATGTCGAACAGCGTCTGCTGCAGGGCGTGGGAGTAGTTTTCCGTGAAGCCTTCGAGCAAGAGGGCTTTGATGTCCTCGTAGCTCTTGTTGAAGTCCGTGCCGGCGAAGTCCAGGTTGGTGTTGTAGCGCCAGCGGGCGGATACATCGGTGGCCAGGATGCGGTCGGTGGTTTCCGGAAGGGTGGTGTACTTATCCCGCGGGTAGCCGACAAAACCGGACTGCGTGGTCTTCAGGACGGTCAGGTCCTTGAGGCCGGAAATAAGGTGGGTGGTTGCCCCATCACGGACGACGACGGCGGTGCGCACCTCTTGTCCGTTGCGGACAAAGCTGTGGTCGTGTCCCTCTCCGTGAGCCTGGATACGATCCCAGCTGTAGGCTTCGGCTTCCCAGCGGCCGCCGGTAACCCAGTCGAATCCGCCGGTGAAGTGGTCTGCGAGGCGCAGGAGGAAGGACTCAGGGGGGGAGCCGATGCCTTCACGGGCAAAGGCGTAGACCGTGTTCTTCTGGGTGTCGGTGGCAACGACGTGGCCGTTGTCGCCTTCGAGGTGGGCCGCCTGGAAGTCGCCGCGCAGTTGCGAAGTGACGTTCAGGTCTTCGATGTGGTGGCGGTCTGTATCCCGAGTGACCTTGACGACGCGGACTTCTGCCTTGCCGTACTGGTTTTCGCCGAGGACGATGTTGTTGCTCATGGTCATATCCCAACTTCTGTGAGGTGGAACCTACGTTCCATCAATGAAATTAAGCGCGTGTTTCCACTGCGTTTCTGGTGGAGCCGACCCAACAAAAAAGAGCCAGCATCCATGGATGCCAGCTCATTACGACCCTGCCTGCTGCTCTCAGGTTACGTGACCTACGCCACGAACTGATTCGAGAGTAGCGCACTATTTCGTCTTGTGTATACGGGTATCGAAGGATCGTTATGAACCATCCAAATGTGACCGGGGCAACTCACTTCGCCTCCGAGGGGGGGTCTTGACGACTGCTTTCGCCGCTGCCTACACTTTCCACATAACAATAAAAGTTTTCCGAAGTGCGGAAACTGTTTGTATGAGAAAGAGGAGGAACAGATGGACTCGAAGGATACGAACAACGTCGTGGAATTCCCGGCGCCGGTCAGGAGCTGTACCTGCCCTTCGGTGCAACAGATCCCGACTTCTATATTCCGGCCGACTGTGACCGCAAAGCCGGCGGGTTCTCCCGTTGGCTGCGCGCGCTCCCGGTATTCGGCCGGCAGCGCCCCCTAAGATCTTTCCTGCATCCAGGGGGTGCGGACTCTGCGCAACAGAGCCAACGAGGCGGGCGATACCTGTGGAGGTATCGCCCGCCTTTCCGTTGCTGCCTGACCGTCGCGCCCGCTCGGTCCCCGCCCGATTCGTGGGTTCCCTGCGCAACGTGCCGTGCGCACCATCGAATGCGCAGCTAATCCCCGAGATGGGCTCTAGCTTGCTCCCCCCCGCAGTACCCTCAGCACTGTTGTTTTGAACTCCTGCTCCCGAAACAACTGCTGCCACTTGATCCGGATGAACTTCCAGCCGAGCTCGGTGAGGGCCTTTTCTCGCTGCCGTTCCTGGTAAATCACCTCGGCGGTGGGTGCGTAGTCGAAGTACTTCACCTTTCCATCGAACTCCAGGGCCACCTTCTTTTCCTTCCATGCAAAGTCCAACCGATGGTGGCCTTCGGTTGACGCCACCTTCACCTGTAGTTCGTGCGGCTCGATCCGCAACCGTTGCAGCAGCTCGCGGGTCAGGGTTTCGCCGGGTGACTCGGATCGGGCATCGGCATTCTCCAAAGCCCGGCGAAGAGTGAGAACTCCGTTGCGTCCGGCCAGCGATGCGCACATCTCTTGCAGTTTCGAGGCATCGGCACCTTTTCGGAGGGCGTGATCCATGAGCACCAGGGCTTGTTTGTAGTTGAGCATGAGGCAGCAGTCCACAACCGTCTGTTCCAACGTGGTGCAAGGCATTCCCTTGACGAAAACAGCCCCTATCTTCGCCAGCGGGCGGGTGTGCGGCACCACATCCTTGCCGTGGGAAGTGGTGGACGCTGTTGTTTGCGTCGTGATGTGGACTTTGTCTCCAACATCCCACAGGAATAAGCCGTGGAGACGCGCCGCTGAGGTGTGGCTGTAGACCAAGCCGCCAGACGACGTCGAAAGCGTCCCGTGTGCGTGTGCAGCAATCAATTGCAAGCTGCGAACCCAGGGCTTTTGGGCTGCCCACGTGCTGCCTCGGATATAGCAACCGCGACGTAGTCGTCTTATGGCGCCGGAGCGAACCAGCGCGGCAATCCTCCGATGGTTGAAGCCTGCTTCGTGGAGCTCATGGGTCCGCCACAAATCCATCCCCCCCGCGGGAAGCTCGTTGCTGTTGTTTGGTGTCATGAGTCAAGACTTCAATGAGCCGGCGTGCGAGGGCAGGGGTGCGTAGGCCTATGTGGACAAGCCCGCTTCGTGGGCTCGCTGCGGACTGTGCCGTGCGAACGGCATGTTGCGCAGGGAACCCCCCCGAAACGGGCCCAGCCGGACAACCGAAACCTACCCCCCCGCAACCAGCTTCCGCGCCGCCGCCGAGTGCTCAGCGATCAGCCCGGCGACGTCCAGCCCTGGAATCGCACCGTCCACAACGCGCCAAGAACCCCCCCGACCATCACCCGGTCGGCACGGTCCGCCCCGCAGAGCAGCAATGCGGCGACGGGGTCGTGGCTTCCGGAGAAGCGCAGCTCGTCGGGCTTGAACAAGGCCAGGTCCGCTTGCAGTCCGGGTGCCAGTTGCCCAATGTCGGAGCGCCCCAAAACGGCGGCAGATCCACGAGTAGCCCATCCCAGTGCCCGCTCCACGGGAACCGAGGCGCCATAGCGGAGCCGCTGCAAATACAGGGCCTGACGAGCCTCGAGGATCATGTTGGAGGCATCGTTCGACGCCGATCCGTCCACTCCCAGCCCCCACGGGAACGCCCGCAGCCTCAAGTTCCAGGACGCGGGCAGTCCCGGAGGCGAGGCGCATGTTGGAAGTGGGGGCAATGGGCGACGGCGGTGCCCGCGGCTCCCAGCCTGGCGATCTCGTGGTCGTTGAAATGGATGCCGTGCCCAAGCCAGGTGCGGGATCCCAACCAGCCCACGGATTCCAGATAGTCCACGGTCCGCAGCCCGAACATGGAGCGGCAGAAGTCTTCCTCGTCAATGGTCTCGGCAAGGTGCGTGTGCAGCCGGACATCGAAGCGTTCTGCCATCGCGGCAGATTCGGCCATGATCTCCTTGGTCACCGAGAAAGGCGAGCACGGGGCAAGCGCGATCTGCACAACAGCCCCATCGCCGGTCTCGTGGTACTGGCGAATCAGCCGTTCGCTGTCCGCCAGGATCAATTCAGGCGACTGGACCGTGGTCCTGGGCGGCAGCCCGCCGTCGTCCTCTCCCAGGGTCATGGACCCGCGGGTCAAGGTGGCGCGCATTCCCATGGCGCGCACCGCAGCTACTTCGATGTCGATTGCGTCTTCCATGCCGTCGGGGGGGAAGAGGTAGTGGTGGTCGGCGGCAGTGGTGCAGCCGGAGAGCAGCAGCTCGGCCAGTGCCACCTGCACTGCGAGCTCCAGGCTGCGCGGCGTCAATCGTGCCCACACCGGGTACAAGTTTTGCAGCCAGGGGGAACAGCGGCGCGTTGGCCACGGGGCCCCAAGCGCGGGTGAGGGTTTGGTAGAAGTGGTGGTGCGTGTTGATTAGCCCCCCCGGGAGGACCACGTGGGCGGAGGCATCAAAGACAGTCGCGGGAGAAGAAGGCTGACCGCCCGTAGGCACCAGCTCCACGATTATTCCGTCGGAAACCACCAGCCGCCGCCGGCGTCGAGGTCGTTTGCGGTGAAGATACCCAGTGGGTTCTTGATCCAAAGAGGGGTGGTCATGACAGGTTCCTTGTCTGGTCGGCGTGTACGCGTTCCAGCTCAGTTAGGCCCTGTCTGCTGATCCAGGTGGCCGGTCCGCCAGAGGGGTGGCCCGGTCTCCAAAGCGTAAAATGCGCGACGGCGGCAGTCAACGCCCGCGGGGTGCCTGCGGTCACATTCGGGCACCAGCGCCGGCACCAGCCCCCCCGGCACCAGTCCGGCGCCTGCCCGCAGCACAGGTAATTTCGCATCACGAAATTAAGTTTTCAAAAAACTATGGCGCGGCTCACAAACCTGGTGCTACGCTCTAACTGCCAAAGGCGGGCACCCGGACCTCGGGAAGCTATCTACCAGGCGCAACTTAACCTTCATCGCACATGCTGAAGCCTGGTAACCAAGCTAACTGGAGCTCCTCTCTGTAGCGCCCCCAAACAGGTCACCTGGCTTCCTCAGCACTAAGGAAGTCGCAACATGAGTACAACCGTCACGGCCGAGCAATTCCTGGCCACATCCATTGAGCTGGCAACAGCCAATGTCCTTAACAGTGGGGGCCCCCCCTTCGGCGCCGTCATTGTCACCGCGGACGGACGAGCCTTCGAAGGCGTCAACCGCGTCACCGCCACGAACGATCCCACCGCACACGCAGAAGTCACGGCCATCCGTAACGCCTGCCGCGAACTGGGAACCTTCGATCTCAGCGGAGCAACCCTCTACACCAGCTGCGAGCCATGCCCCCATGTGCCTGGCCTCCGCACTCTGGGCACGCGTTGACCGCGTGTTCTTTGCAGCAGACCGTCACGACGCCGCATCCGTCGGCTTTGACGACGCCGTCTTCTACGAGTACTTCGAGAACGACAACCGGGACGCGCTGATGCCGGTAGCCAAGCTGGAACTGGGCGACCCCCCCCAGGCTCCGGCGGCCCTCCAGCCGTTCAACACATGGAACACGCTTGATTCCAGGATTGATTACTAGGGCCCGGTGGCTGACATGACAATCCTGGACAATTCCGCTGAAAAGCAGACAGCAGCTGAAAAGCAGGCTGCGCTCTTTCCCCCCAAGGAGACGGCGCAGAGCCCACAGCGGCAAAGCACACGGCAACCGGCCTGGCAGATGGAAACAAGAAGCCCCCCCGGTGTCGAACTCCTTCCTGGATAAGTTCTTCCAGATCTCGAAGCGTGGCTCAACGTTGGCCCGCGAATTCCGCGGCGGCCTGGTCACCTTCTTCACCATGGCGTACATCGTCATCCTTAACCCGCTCATCCTGGGTGGCTTCTCGGCGGAAAACGCCCCCTACCGACGTCGCTGGCGGCTGGCTTTCAGCTGCACAGGTTGGTGCCGTCACAGGCCTGACCGCCGGCGTCATGACCATCATTTTCGGTTTGGTCGCCAACCTGCCCTTCGGCCTCGCAGCCGGCTTGGGCATCAACTCGTTCCTCGCCGTCGCGGTCATCCAGGAAGTCACATGGCCAGAAGCCATGGGCCTGGTGGTCATCAACGGCATCCTGATTGTCATCTTCGGTGCTACCGGTGCCCGGACGGCGATCTTCAAGGCAGTCCCGAAGGAACTCAAGGCCGCCATCACCGTTGGCATCGGCTTGTTCATCGCCTTCATCGGCTTTGTGGATTCCGGATTCGTTCGCGCAACAACGGGCGGCCCACCGGTCCAGCTCGGCGACAACGGCTCCATCACGTCCATCCCCACCCTTGTCTTCATCATCGGACTGCTGACCATGGGCATCCTCGTGGCACGCAAGATCCAAGGCGGCCTGCTGATCGGCATCGTCGCCACCACTGTCCTCGCCGCTGTTGCCGAGGCCGTGTTCCGCATCGGTCCAGGCAGCGCTGACAACCCCGGCGGCTGGCACCTCAACGTGCCCATCCTGTCGAGCCAATTGGTGTCCGTCCCGGACCTGAGCTTGGTGGGCCAGTTCGATCTCTTCGGCTCCTTCGCAGGATCGGCGGATTGGCTGCGACGATGTTGGTCTTCACCTTGGTGTTCACCAACTTCTTCGACGCCATGGGCACCATGACGGGCCTGGCCAAGAGCGCAGGCGTGGCACACAAGGACGGCACGTTCCCCCCCAAGCTGAAGTCAGCCTTCATTGTTGAAGGCATGGGTGCAGTGGTGGGCGGCGCAACGTCCGGTTCGTCCAACACCGTGTACATCGACTCGGCGGCGGCATCGGCGAAGGCGCACGAACCGGCCTGGCCTCGGTGGTCACTGGCTTGCTGTTCCTGGGCTCCATGTTCTTCACGCCGCTCACCTCGGTGGTCCCGCTGGAAGTTGCGGCGTCAGCCTGGTGGTGGTGGGTGCGATGATGATGGCGCAGATCCGCGAGATCAAGTTCACCAAGTTCTCCATCGCCCTCCCTGCATTCCTGACCATCGTGACCATGCCGCTGACGTACTCCATCGCCAACGGCATCGGCGTCGGCTTCATCTCCTTCGCGGTGATCAGTGCGGCGTCGGGCAAGGCCAGGAAGGTGCACCCGCTCATGTGGGTGGTCACGGCAGGCTTCATCATCTACTTTGCCCGCGGCCCGATCAACGCGCTGATGGGCGTCTAGCCGGAGCCGCACCCGCGCCGGCGGGCATACATTTCCGGCACTTCGATCGGCGGTCCGCCGGTACCCACCGCACGAATAGGCGTCCGCCGTCGTCCCTGAATAACAGGCACGACGGCGGGCGGCGGCCCTGGTGATTCAGGGACGGGCACCGACGCTCCGTCAGGGAACGGGGGCAGGGAGATGAAGCCCTTGCCCCCCCGTTCCTATGAACTCCCACTTTTACTGAATAACCGCGACTACCTCCTCTGGAAATGAGAATATGAGGCAAGATCGCGCACTGCTCCGGCCGGGCCACCCGGCCGGGACACCTGGAATAAGGATGTGTTGCCATGCTGGATCTGATGCCTTCACTGGGCAGCTGGCGGCCTGCGGTCTCCGGCCAACTGTGTGCTGTGGCCACGATCGTGGGGGGGACCGGAGGCTCCGTGCCGCGGCCCATGGGGGGGACGTCCATGATGGTCTCCGAAAACGGCGAAATCCTGGGCAGCTTGTCCGGAGGTTGCGTGGAAAGTGCCGTGGTGGAGGCGGCCTTGGAAGCAATGCGCGACGGCGGCCCTCGCCTTGAGTCTTTTGGCTACAGTGCCGAGGATGCGTTCGCCGTCGGTCTCACCTGCGGAGGAGAACTGGAAGTCCACATCCAGCCGCTCCGGGCAGGATCGCCTGAACTGTCTGTTTTTGCTGAAACTCAGCGCCCTGCAGCCCTGATCCGCCGGCTCGATGGTCAGGGTGGAGTCATGGTGGTCAACGATCCTGTGAGGTTCCGGACCATGGAATCCGAGGAACTGGCCAAATTGCTGGGCGACCACCCCTCCACACTTTTTGCCGCCGCCGCCCAGGTTGAGCCCCCCCTGCTCCAAGGTGGCCGCGCCGGGTTGGTCCGGCTGGCCCCCCCGCCCGAGGGGTGCATCGATGGGTGGGTCACTACCGAGCGGTTGGCTTTGCCCCCCCACAAGAGGAAACGCAGCCCGAGCCATCACCTTGTTCGTGGAAAGCCGTTTGCCGGCAGCTCGGATGCTGATCTTCGGCGCCAACGATTTCGGAGCGGCCCTGCTCCCGGCCGGGCAACTCCTCGGATACAACGTCACGCTGTGCGACGCGCGGCCTGCCTTCGCGACGCAAAGCCGCTTCGCAGGCGCAGACCAAGTGGTCACCGATTGGCCACACCGTTACCTGGACACCGAGGCAGCCGCAGGGCGCATCGATTCCCGCACAGTGGTGTGCATCCTGACTCACGACCCCCAAATTCGATATCCCGTTGCTTGAGGGCGCCCTCCGGTTGAACCTGGCGTACGTCGGTGCGATGGGTTCCCGTCGCAGTCACCGCCAACGGATCGAGGCCTTGCTTGAGGCAGGCACTCCGCCGGAGTCCTTGGACCGGTTGCATTCGCCCATCGGGCTGAACCTCGGCGCCGTGACTCCTGCCGAAGTAGCAGTTTCCATCACGGCAGAAATCATCGCTGAGCGTGGAACTGGCCAGAAGACTTCCAAGGCACCCGGGTTCCCGTCGCTCAAGGACAGCACCGGCCCGATCCACTCAGCCCCGACTCACGCGGCAGCCCAATACCTCACTCAGGAGGACCCATGGACATGAACACCATCGAGGCCGTGGTCCCCCACCACGGACCCGGCACAATGGCGCGACGGCGATGCCTGGCTCGCCGGGGGGGCACTGTCCTTTTCTCCTACGGCAGCACGGTCCTCAAACGGCTCCTTGACCTCGGCCAAGCGGAGTGGCCCGCCATCACCGTCACTGACCAAGGCATCGAGCTGGCCGCCACCTGCACCGTCGCCGAACTTTACGCCCTGCCACAAACCGCGGAATCCGCCAGCGCGAGTGGCCTGGCTTGGCGCTGATCCGCCCGTGCTGCGATTCGTTCGTGGCCTCGTTCAAGATCTGGAACATGTCCACGGTGGGCGGCAACATTTGCACCGGCCTGCCGGCAGGCCCATGACATCACTCTGCGCAGGACTCGACGGCGTAGCACCATCCTCAGCCCCGACGGCACCAGCCGCAGGCTCCGGTGGCCGACGTCGTCACAGGCGATATGCAGACTGTGCTGGCACCGGGGGGGAGTTGCTCCGCAGCATCCATCTGCCCGCCGGCGCACTCTCCGCCAGGGTTGCCTTCCGGCGCTTGTCGCTCAGCAACCTGGGCCGCTCCGGCGTGCTGCTGATCGGGCGGCTCGACCCCGACGGCGGTTTGGTCATCACGGTGACTGCTTCCACCAAAAGGCCGGTACAACTGAGGTTCCCCCGCCGGTCAGGTTCCCGACGCCGGGACCCTGGCTGACGCCGTCGGCGATTCCATTCCGTGGCCGCTGTACCACGACGATATTCATGGGCTGCCTGCATGGCGGCGCGACATGACGTTCAAGCTGGCCGAGGAAATCCGGGCCGAGCTGCTGGGCGAATCAATGACCGTTTCCGGTGATTTCTGGCCGCCGCATAACACCTCGCCCCAGCCGTCCACCCAGCCAGCCGTTCCAAGCACCCAGCAGAAGGAGGCTCGCAATGGCAATTGAGATCAACGGTTCTGCCTCGCAGGGCACACCCCGCCCCGGACAATGCCTCCGCACCTTCCTCCGCGAGGAGGGCAACCTCGGCGTCAAGAAGGGCTGCGACGGCGGCGACTGCGGTGCCTGCACCGTGCACGTCGACGGCACACCCGTCCACAGCTGCATCTACCCGGCAGTCCGCGCCGAAGGCAAAGCGGTCACCACCATCGAAGGCCTGTCCAAGGACGGCGAACTACACCCTGTGCAGGAGCAGTTCCTGGAGGCCCAGGCTTCCAATGCGGCTTCTGCACGGCGGGCATGATGATGACGGCCGTGACGTTCGACGACGAGCAACGCGCCAACCTGCCCCCCCGGAACCTCAAGGGCAACCTGTGCCGCTGCACCGGTTACCGCTCCATTGCGGACGCGGTCTGCGGTCACGCCGGCGGCCACAGCGGCGATCACCAGCACGACGCCGGAGCGGACGTTTCAGGGGCGCAGTCAGTTGCCGCAGTCCCAGCCACACCCGGCCAGCTCGGGGGGGACAACGTTCCCGCCCCCCGCCGGGCAGGCCGTGGTGACAGGAACCGCCCGCTATGCCCTCGATGTCCCGGCGGAACAACTCCCGGGCCTGCTGCACATGAAGCTCCTGCGTTCGCCGCATCCGCATGCCCGCATCGTGTCCATCGACAAGGCTCCCGCCTTGGCTGTTCCCGGCGTCGTGGCGGTCTTCACCCACGAAGACGCACCGCAGCTGCTGTTTTCCAGTGCCCAACACGAGAATTACACCGACGACCCGGACGATACGCGCGTGCTGGACAACGTGGTGCGGTTCATCGGGCAGAGGGTTGCCGCCGTCGTAGCCGAATCCGTGGGCGCAGCTGAGGCCGGTGCCCGGGCGTTGACCGTGCAGTACGAACCCTTGGAGCCCGTGTTCACTCCGCAGGAGGCCATCCTCCCGGTGCCCCGGCAATTCATGGAGAAAAGGACGGCGTCTTCTCCCGCATTTCCCGCCCGCTCCAGAACGTGGTGGCCGAGGTCCATGCCGAACTGGGCAGCGTGGCCGACGGCTTTGCGGCCGCAGACTTCATTCACGAGCACACGTACAAGACGCAGCGCGTGCAGCACGTGGCGATGGAAACCCACGCCTCCATTGCCTGGCTGGATGAAGACGGCCGCTTGATGATCCGTTCCTCCACGCAGGTACCTTTCCTGGTGAAGCGGACGCTGAGCCGGGTGTTCAACCTGCCGCCAGAGAGCATCCGCGTGGTGGCAGGCCGGGTTGGCGGCGGCTTCGGTGGCAAGCAGGAAGTCCTCACCGAGGACCTGGTGGCCCTCGCAGCCCTTGCACTCCGGAAGCCCGTGCAGCTGGAGTTCACCCGGACCGAGCAGTTCACGGCGACTACCACCCGGCACCCCCCCTTCACCATTCACCTTAAGGCCGGGGCCAGCCGCGATGGTTCGCTCACTGCGTTGCAGTTGAACGTCCTCACCAACACCGGTGCTACGGAAACCACGCACCGGCGTGATGTTCCACGGGTGTGGAGAGTCCTTGGCCGTCTACAAGTGCGTGAACAAGAAAGTGGACGCACACGCCGTCTACACCAACACGTGCCCCGCGGGTGCTTTCCGTGGGTATGGTCTGAGCCAGATGATCTTCGCGATCGAGTCTGCCATTGACGAACTCGCCATCGGCATCGGGATGGATCCGCTTGAGTTCCGGCTCAAGAACATGGTCCGGCCCGGCGATCACATGCTCTCCACAACACCCGAGCCCGAGGAAGACGTCCACTACGGAAGCTACGGCCTGGACCAGTGCGTTTCCTTGGTGCGGGACGCTCTGGACCGCGGCAAGGAACGCTACCGGGCAGCCGGTTTGGATGACCTGGGGGGGCCGGATTGGGTGGTCGGGGGGGAGGGCTCAGCCCTGTCCATGATCGACACCGTTCCGCCCCCGCGGCCACTTTGCCCACACCCGGGTGAGCCTGGAGGCGAACGGAAGGTTCGCCGTCGACGTCGGTACTGCGGAATTCGGGAACGGCACCACAACCGTCCATGCGCAATTGGCTGCCACGGCCTTGGCGACGACGGCGTCCAAAGTGACGGTCCGACAGTCCGATACCGACCTCCTGGAGCACGACACCGGCGCGTTCGGTTCGGCCGGAACCGTGGTGGCAGGTAAGGCGACGTTGGGTGCGGCGCTGGAACTCGCCACCCGGATCCAGACGGTCGCGGCTTCACTGACCGGAGCCGCCTTGACCGATTGCCGCTTGGTGGACGGCGCCGTTGAATGCGGAGATCGCACGGTACCGCTGACGGAAATCGTCGACGCCGCCCGGCTGCAAGGCGTTCGACTCGCCACGGACGGCAACTGGGGAGGGACTCCGCGGTCGGTCGCGTTCAACGTTCACGGCTTCCGGGTTGCTGTTAATACAGGAACCGGTGAGCTGCGGATCCTGCAGAGTGTCCAGGCCGCCGACGCCGGTGTGGTGGTGAATCCGCGGCAGTGTCGGGGGGGCAGATCGAGGGC
The DNA here is from genome assembly GCA_001313365.1 of Paenarthrobacter nitroguajacolicus JCM 14115. Next base: position 2,153 of record BBFS01000083.1, on the reverse strand, counting down.
GGCATTGCGCAGGCCCTGGGTGCGGTGCTTTACGAGGAAGTGAAAGTGGACGACGCCGGACGCGTCACCACGGACATCCTGCGGCAGTACCATATTCCGTCGTTCGCGGACGTTCCACGCAGTGAGGTCTATTTCGCCACCACCAACGACTCCACGGGTCCCCTCGGTGCCAAGTCCATGAGCGAGAGCCCGTTCAACCCCGTGGCTCCCGCGCTGGCCAACGCGATCCGCAACGCCACCGGGATCCGCTTCGGCGAGCTGCCCATCGCGCGGGACAAGATTTACCTGGCCCTCCGCGACCGCACCACTGCACCCGTCTAACCCAACTAACCCCCCTGTCCCGTGCCAACCAACTAGGTCGCAGCAGAGCGCGTTTTGAGCCGTCAGAACGCGCTTAACTGCGACTTACTTGGGGGGACGGCTACTTGGGGGAGACGGCGAGCTCCATGAACACACTGTTGGGGTCCAGGGTGTAATCCCCCCCGAAGGGCGGGCACTCCGTGAATCCGTGCCTGGCGTACAGTCGGCGGGCGGGGGGGGCGAAGTAGTCCTCGGTTCCCGTTTCAAGGCTCACCCGCTCGTAACCCATCCGGGCGGCTTCGGCCACGATGTGTTCCAGCATTTGGGTGGCCACTCCACGTCCGCGGGCAAGGGAAGCAGTGCGCATTGACTTGATCTCGGCGTGCCCGGAGGACAAGGCCTTCAAGGCTCCACAACCCAGCAGAACGCCGTCCTCCCGGGCTGTCCAGAACGTCATCGACTCATGCTTCAACGCCGAGTGGTCCAGTGCATGAACGCTTTCGGCCGGGGGGGAAGTGGCGAACATATCGGCCAGGTGCTCGCTGAGGAGCTGGTGGACATCCGGCGTGCGGGATCATCAGTTGCGATGCGGATCATGTCCCCAAATTTACCTGCCGCTACCCGTCCGACCTGCCGCTACCCTTCCAACCTGCCTCTACCCTTCCAAGAGATGCAGCTGGTCCTTCGTGTCCAGGTCCTCGCCGGAGCAGAGGTCGCTGCAGTCCACCAGATCCACGAGCCCCGGATGCGCCTTCAGGAACGAACGCGCGCCCGTGTCGCCATTGGCGGCTGCAGCCGCTTCGGAGCGGAGTCCGACGTCGAAAATCACCGGGTGCCGACGCTTCAGATGGCCGGACTCATCAGGGTAGGCGGCTGCGGTGACCCGGCCGGGACGGTGGCTGCCCAGCAACCTGCTCACCGCCGTCAGGGTTAACCCGGGCTGGTCCACCAGCGCCACCATGATGCTGTTGCCTGCCATGGCCGCATCAATGCCGGCGCGGAAAGAGCCGGCCATTCCCTTGGCCCAATTTTCGTTCTCGACCACCACATGCGTGCCCAAATCGGTGCTTCGGCGGACATGGTCGGCCTCAGCGCCGAGCACCACAACAACCTCGCGGCATCCGCCGTCGAACAGCGTGTCGGCGAGTACTTCCACCAGGGTCCTGCCCCCGGAAAGGGAGAAGCGCCTTGGGGGGGCCGCGACCCAGCCGTGTTCCGGCGCCTGCAGCGAGGAGCACGCCCGTGGTGGGGGCCGTGCCGGTGTCAGTCATATCCTCACGATACGCGCGGGGGGGCTCCATGCGGTCTCTAGCTCCTTGGGTTTCTTTCCAAGAGATCTACCAATATCGGTTGTAAATTACCGATCAGTAGGGCTTTTGGTGGTCTGAATTGGCCGATATGGTCGGTGAGGGAGTTATGAAGTCAGCTCGGATACGCAGTGTCGCGTGAAAGAACAGGGGGAAAATGGCTGGCAGTTTTGAAATTCTCAAGGCAGGAACCAACTCATTCCGGTTCCGGCTGACCGCGGAGGATGGAACGGTAGTGGCAGTGTCGCCACAGTTCCCGAACCTGAAAGCGGTAGTGGCTGGTATCAACGCGGTTCGCGAGAATGCGGCAACCGGCTTCGTGGTCGATAGAAGGAACCTGGGCACCTAAGTCCGGTTCAACGAAACCCGCTCAACGACAATTGGCGCAGCGTTCTTCACGAACGCTGCCGCCAATTTGTCATGCAGGCTGTTTAGGCGTCGCCGCCTGCTCCGCCGGTGGTGCCGGCGTTGACGTCCAGCAGCTTGTAGCGGTCAATGGCGTACGACGGCGCGCCCTCCTCTACTTCGCCCCTCGCCGCCAGCAAC
>BBFS01000082.1 GCA_001313365.1 Paenarthrobacter nitroguajacolicus JCM 14115 | reverse complement strand
CGATGATGCAGCGCTGGGTCCGTGCGCTGGGCGCGCGTTCCGGGCTGTTGGAAGGCTCGGCAAAGCCATGGGCCGGGCGGTTGGCCGGTGGGGGCACAGGCTCCGGGGCCTGATCCCCCCCCAGCGCCGCTAGGTTCAGCTACAGACAGCGAGGGGCCCGACGCCGGAACTTGTGGTTCCGGGGCCGGGCCCCTGCGTGTGTCAACCGTTCTTGTTGCGAGAGCGGCGGACCGGGCTCCTTGGTGGAAAGAGCAGTATTAGTCGGCGTACGGGTCCGCGATACCTACGTACTGGGTGTACAGGTACTCTTCGATGCCTTCGGAACCGCCTTCGCGGCCCAGGCCGGACTGCTTGACGCCACCGAACGGTGCGGCGGCGTTGGAGATGACACCGGCGTTGAGGCCGAGCATGCCGGTCTCGATGCGTTCGCTGATGCGCAGGCCCCGGTTGAGGTCCTTGGTGAAGACGTAGGCAACCAGGCCGTATTCGGTGTTGTTGGCCAGGCGCACGGCGTCGTCTTCGGTGGAGAAGGTGATGATCGGCGCGACCGGTCCGAAGATTTCTTCCTGCAGGATGCGCGCGTCAGCTGCAACGTTCTTCAGCACGGTGGGCTGGTAGAAGTAGCCGGGACCGTCGACGGCGGCACCACCGGTGACAGCTGTGGCACCTCCTGCTACGGCTTCGGAAACGAGGCGTGGACGCCGTCGCGGGCCTTGCCGTCGATGAGCGGGCCAACCTTGGATTCGGGCTCGGTACCGCGGGCGGTGGTGAGGGAACCGATTTTGGCGGCGAACTTCTCGGCGAAGGAATCGGCGATGGACTCGTGCACAATGAAGCGGTTCGCTGCGGTGCAGGCCTCGCCCATGTTGCGCATCTTGGCGGCAATGGCGCCTTCAACGGCCTTGTCCAGGTCGGCGTCTTCGAAGACCACGAACGGTGCGTTGCCACCGAGTTCCATGGAGGTGCGCAGGACCTTGTCCGCTGCTTCACGGATCAGGGCCTGTCCCACCGGGGGGGTGGAGCCGGTGAAGGAGATTTTGCGGAGGCGGTCATCCTTGATCAGCGGACCCGTGACGGCGCCGGCGGTGGAGGTCTGGATGACGTTGAGGACACCGGCGGGGGGGAGGCCGGCTTCCTGCATGACCTGGGCGAAGAGCAGGCTGGTGAGCGGGGTCAGGTTGGCCGGCTTGAGCACCATGGTGCAGCCAGCGGCGACGGCGGGGGCTACCTTGCGGGTGGCCATGGCCAGCGGGAAGTTCCACGGGGTGATCAGCAGGCAGGGGCCCACCGGCTTCTTCTGCACGAGGAGGCGGTTCTTGCCATCTGGTGCTGCGGAGTAACGACCGGACACGCGGACTGCTTCTTCGGAGAACCAGCGCAGGAACTCGGCACCGTAGGCGACTTCACCACGGGCTTCGGCAAGGGGCTTGCCCATTTCGAGGGTCATCAGCAGTGCGAAGTCTTCGGCACGCTCGGTGACCAGTTCAAAGGCGCGGCGCAGGATTTCGCCGCGTTCGCGCGGTGCGGTGCGGGCCCAATCGGCTTGGGCGGCAGCAGCGGCGTCAAGGGCGGCAGCGCCGTCTTCAGCACCGGCGTCGGAGATGCTGAGAAGGACCTTGCCCGTGGCCGGGTCCTCAACATCAAAGGTCTTTCCGGATCCGGCCGGGCGCCACTGACCGTTGATCAGCAGGCCGGTAGGGACGGAAGCCAGCAGTTCGCTTTCGCGTTCAACCGTGACAGTCATGGCGACTCCTTCGTCTTGGGTGCTTTGGAGAATTGCACCACTGGGGTTCGTTGCCGGAAGTGGCTTGAATTACTGCCACGGTACTGCCCCCCCGCGAGAAGCAGTGTCTACGCCTTCACGCACTGCCGCATGGTCGCCATTTTGTGCAGCTGCACAGCGGACGTCAGCGCGCTGCGAGGACTGCCGAATAGAGCTCCCGCTTGCTGACCCGGGCATCGTCGGCCACTGCGGCCACAGCTTCCTTCAAGCGGATGCCCTGGGAAATGAGTTCGTTCACCGCGGCGACGTGATCCTCGGGCTTGCCCGGTTCCTGCTCAGGTGCACCGCCCACCACCACTGCGATTTCGCCGCGGACCTCGTTGTTCTCCGCCCACTCCAGCAGTTCACGCAAGGTGCCACGGATGACTTCCTCATAGGTCTTGGTCAGTTCGCGGCACACAGCAACCCGGCGATCGGCCCCCCCGAAGCGCTCGTGCAGTGCGCGCAACATGACCTCGAGCCTGTGCGGGGGCCTCAAAGAAGACCATGGTGCGGCGTTCATTTGCGAGGTCGGCCAGACGTGAGTTCCGATCCCCCCCGACTTCCGGGGAAGAAAGCCTTCAAAGCAGAAGCGGTCGGTGGGCAAGCCGGACAGCGCCAAGGCCGTCAGTACCGCAGAAGGGCCGGGAACGGCGGTGACCGTCAGTCCGGCGGCAACTGCGCCCTCCACCAGACGGAAACCCGGGTCGGAAACCGCGGGCATTCCGGCGTCGCTGACCATCAGGATGGTCTTGCCGGCGCGCACGTGGTCCAGGAGTTCACCGGTCTTGGCCACTTCATTGTGCTCGTGGTAGCTGATGACGCGTCCGGTGACCTCGACGCCCAGTGCCGTTACCAACCGGTGCAAACGCCGGGTGTCCTCTGCGGCCACAATGTCCGAGGTGCCAAGGAGTTCAATCAAGCGCGCGGAGGCGTCACCCACGTTGCCGATGGGCGTAGCGGCAAGCACGATCCTGCCGACGCCGGGAGTTGCACCGGAATCGGCAGCAGAAGCTGACTCATCCAGGTCGTCGTTGAAGGGAGTCTCATCCGGGGGTGCTGCGCTGTTCGTCCACCTGCCAAGCCTAATGCCGCACGCGCTTCAAGGATGCAGCCGCGGGGGGGTTCAGGGATACAGCAAGGATGGAAAGGTAGCATGGCGGGTGAACCAGTCGCCCGTTCCTGCTACCGCTTCCGGATCCCCCGGCGGCGTCCCCGGCGACCCCTGAAGCCGAAGACACAACTGTGGAGTTAGGCAGCAGTCAGCAGGATGCACCGAAACGCGCCGTCGGGTCAGCGCCCCCCCGGCAGGCGTCGGTGCCGACCGACATCCCCCCCGGCGGAACTTTTCCCGGCCGTGGGCTGGAAGGTCACCGTTGGATCACCCGACCGACCGAGGCCTACACTGCCCAGGCGTTGAAGGAACGCCTGATCGGTGGTGTCCAAAGCTGGCGCGACTACCCGGCCTCGTTGCGCTTGTGGTTTTGGCTGATCCCCACCATCACGGCGATCCTGGGCGGCGTCCTCCGCTTCTTCCGGCTTGATGCCCCCCCGCACAGCCTGGTTTTCGACGAAACATACTACGTCAAGGACGCTTACTCCTATGTGGTGAGCGGCTACGAACGCAGTTGGCCGGCCAACGCCAACGATTCCTTCAATGCCGGCAACCCGGACATCCTCCTCAACACTCCGGAGTACGTGGTCCACCCGCCGGTGGGCAAATGGATGATTGCCTTCGGCATGTGGCTGTTCGGCGGGGGGGACAACCCCTTCGGCTGGCGGTTCAGTGCGGCCCTGGCAGGCACGCTGACGGTCTTCCTCGTTTCACTCATCGCACTGAAGCTGTTCCGCTCGCACACCCTGGGTGCCGTCGCCGGGCTCCTGCTGGCCATTGATGGCCACCATCTGGTGCTCTCCCGTACGTCGCTGCTGGACGTCTTCCTGGCGCTCTGGATCCTGGCCGCTTTCGGTGCCTTGTTGATGGACCGCGACGACGGCCGCCGTCGTCTGGCATCCCGGCTCGCCGCCCAAGCGGCTGCTTCGCCGGGAGGCGCCCCCCCACACCCACCCAATTGGTTGCCGGCCCCCCCTGGCTGGGCATGCGGTGGTGGCGGCTGGTGGCAGGCCTCTGCCTCGGCTTGGCAGTGGGGACCAAATGGTCGGCGCTGTTCTTCGTAGCCGCCTTCGGGCTGATGACCGTGCTGTGGGACCTGAGCGCCCGGCGCATCGCAGGCATCCGGAGCTGGTTCAGCGCCGGCATCATCAAGGACGGCCTTCCCGCCTTCCTGACCATCATCCCGATTGCCGCCGTCACCTATGTGGTCAGTTGGACGGGCTGGTTCCTCTCGAAGGACGCTACTACCGGCAATGGGCTGCCACCAACCCGGCCCCCCGGCTGGGATTGGCTGCCCAACTCCGTACGGTCCTTGGCGCACTACCACCTGGAAGCTACAAATTCCATCAAGGCCTCAGCTCCGACCATCCGTATGAGTCCAGTCCCTGGACGTGGCTCATCATGGGCCGTCCCACCTCGTTTTTCTACCAGACCCCCGAAGCAGGGCACCCCCCCGGGCTGTGTTGTTGAAACGTGTTCCTCGGCCATCCTGCCAGTGGGGGGGAATCCAGTGGTGTGGTGGGGGTGGAACCATCGCCTTGGTCATCCTGTTGTTCTGGTGGGCAGGCCGCCGGGACTGGCGTGCAGGTGCCATCCTTGCCGGAGTGGCCGCCGGATACCTTCCGTGGTTCATGTACCCGGAACGCACCATGTTCATCTTCTACGCGGTGTCCTTCGAGCCGTTCCTGGTTCTGGGCTTGACGTATGTGCTGGGGGGGTTGGTCTTGGGACGCAGCGGCGACCCCGTCTGGCGGCGACGATCGGGCCTGTACATAGTGGCGCTCGTCCTGGTGCTGGCCGTGCTGGCAACGGCATTCTTCTATCCCGTGCTCACGGCGGAGGTCATCAGCTACCAGGAGTGGCGGATGAGAATGTGGATGCCATCGTGGATCTAGGAGGAGGCAAGCAGTGAGGGAAGCAAGCACGGAGCTTCTGGTCGAGGCGGACCCGAACACCAACGTGACGGACCTCCTCCTGGAACGCTGCCACAAGGATCCGTTCGGTAACCTGTACGCGCATAAAACCGCGAACGGTTGGCTTAACGTTTCGGCAGCCAGGTTCCTTGCCGACGTCACTGCCTTGGCCAAAGGCCTGATCGCGGGCGGGCTCAACCCCCGGCGATCCGGTAGCCGTGCTTTCCCGCTCAAGCTTTGAGTGGACGCTGGTGGACTTCGCCATCTGGATGGCCGGCGGAGTCACTGTCCCCCATTTATGAGACGTCTTCGGCGAGCCAGATCGAGTGGATCCTCACGGATTCCGGCGCCCGGCGCATCTTTGTGGAGGACACTGCCAAGGAGAGCCTCGTCCGTGCCTTGGTGGAACAGTCCCCCGGCCTTGGGCGAGGACCCAGTGACCATCATCCGAATGGAGCACGACGGCGACGCGCCCAACCTGACCAGCGTCTCCGCCGTCGGAATCGGCATCATGGACGCCGAACTGGAGCGCCAGCGCAGCGCGGCAAACCTGGCGAGCGTCGCATCCATCGTTTACACCTCCGGAACCACGGGCAAGCCCAAGGGCTGTGAAATCACCCATGGCAACTTTGTCCTCGTGGCGCGTAACGTCATCCCTTTCCTCCCCCCGAGCTGCTCATGCAGCAAGGCGCACGGACGCTGATGTTCCTGCCCTTGGCGCACGTCCTCGCCAGGGCTGTCCAGGTTGTTTGCCTCACGGCGGGCATCACGCTGGGACACAGTGCCGGCGCCAGCGGACTCATGGCGGATCTCGGATCTTTCAAGCCACCTTCCTGCTCGCTGTGCCCCGCACCTTCGAGAAGGTTTACGCTGGTGCCAGCCACAAAGCGGCCATGAGCGGTAAGTCCGCTCTCTTCTCGGCAGCTTCGACCACCGCGGTGCAATATTCGACGGCGGTGGACCTCGCCAACCGTGGCGAAGGACCGGGTCCGGGTTGGCTTCTGGGCCTGAAGCACTCCACTTTCAACAAGCTCCTTTATCCCAAGGTGCGGGACGTTTTCGGCGGCGACGTCGGCTACACGGTTTCCGGAGCCAGTCCCCTTAGCTCCGGGACAACCACTTCTTCCACGGCGCGGGAGTTCCTGTTCTTGAGGGCTACGGGCTGACAGAGACCACGGCACCCTGCACCGTCAACACTCCCAGCATGTCCCGCATAGGCACGGTGGGCATTCCTCTTCCTGGAACCACCGTCAGGGTGGCGCAGGACGGCGAAGTGCTGGTCAAGGGCATTGGAGTCTTCAAGGGCTACCACAACAACGACAAGGCCACGCAGGCTGCCTTCGTTGACGGCTTCTTCCGGACCGGCGACCTCGGCGAGCTCGACGCCGACGGCTTCCTTACCATCACCGGCCGAAAGAAGGACCTCCTGGTCACCGCCGCTGGAAAGAACGTGGCACCGGCTCCTTTGGAGGAGAAGCTGCGCGAACACCCCCCCTTGGTGGGTCAGGCAGTAGTAGTCGGCGACGGCCGGCCCTTCGTGGCGGCACTAGTCGGATTGGACCTCGAAGGCTTGCGGACTGGTGCGCCGAGAACAAGGCGGGGGGCTATGACCCCCCCGATGAAGCCGCTGCCGATGACCGCGTAAAGGCGGCCGTTCAGATGGCAGTGGACGAGGCCAACAAACTCGTCTCAGCTGCTGAGTCCATCAAGAAATTCGCATTCATCACGGCGGATCTCAGCGTCGAGTCAGGGCACCTGACGCCCTCGCTCAAACTGAAGCGGGCCGCGGTGCTCAACGACTTCTCCGCGGCTGTGGAAAAGCTGTACAGGAAGTAGTTTTCCCCCCGCCTGGCTCAGCCGCCGCAGGCGCAGCCCCCCCCTGCGGAACGAGCCCGCTAGCGCGCAGCGCTCGTCGGTTCCTTGCGAAGGCTGTCGGCATCGTCGTTTGTGGGAGTTGCCTCGTCAGATTCCTCGCGATCCTCGTCCGCTTGTGCCGACGCAAGCCGCGACGCCGCTTGGTAGGCCACGTGAGGATGAACGTCACCGTCGCTGCGAGGAACACCAGGCCCCGATGACAATGCCCGCGTCAATCCAGAACTGCCCGGGGAAGAGCCGGATAAGGGTGTCTTCCAGCGAGAAAGTCCACGTTCCATTGGCAAAGAAGATGCGGTGGAACTCGGTAAAGAACTGCTGCCAGCCCAGGACCGCCAATACTGCGAGGCCAATGATGATGACCAGCGTGACGATTGAGCCCGCAAAGAGACCGCGGCGGATCCCGCCTGTGCTTCGCTTACGCAGATACAGGATGGCGATGATGCTGAGGACGATGAGCAAAAGCCCGGCGCCGAAGGCGGACAGAATGACCAGCTTCACGTCTGCCATATGCGAAACTTCGCTGTCGGTGAAGAGCTTGTCGCCGTCCAGGTTGACCAAGCCCCCCCCAGGTAGCGCGGCCGGCCCAGTTACTGAGGTAATCAACCGCGTATGAGCCGTACGTCATACGGTCGTCAGTGCTGAAACCGTAGCCGTCGCCGGGGAAACCCGGACGGTTGTACTCCACCCACAGGAACAGCGGGCTGGTGACTGCCCGGACGGCAAGCACCAGGAGGATCACCGGGTAGAAGACCGCCAAAAGCACCTGGAAGATCCGCGGGCCTACCGGCTTCACCTTTGCTGCTTGCTCGCGTTCGGCATTTCGTCGCGCCACTTCGTCTTCCGGCGGACGGATCTGAAGAGCCGACGTCGGCAGGGGGGTTCCGAATAGTGCGACGGCTGCTTGGTGGTGGAAGCGCCTGCCAAGGTGTCGGCGAACAGCGGCGGCTCAACCTCGACGTCGGCCGCTTCTGCCGCTTTCCGGTCCGCGCGGCTCCCGGGCTGGCCGGTGGCAGGCGTTGTGGGAGTGGAAGCGGTGGCGGCCGACGGCTTGTTGTCCGACGGTGTGGCTGCGGTGCTGGCTGCAGGAGTGGCCGGAGAAGCACCACTGGACGTCTTCGGCTTCATCCAGTCGAAGGCCGGTTCGTTGGGGTCCTCGTGGACTTCCGTGTCCGGTTCTTGTGGTTTTGGGCTCTTGTCGCTCACAGCGGGTTCACTTCCGTAGGCATCCACCGGCGATTGCTTGCTGCCGGCTCTCTTGTCTGCATTCGAGCCTACCGCCCGGCATTACAGAGACACGCGGTGCCACCCCGGCCGCGACCAGATTGAAACGCAACTGTAAGCTCTACGCAGCAATGCTGCGATAACCGGCGTCGTTGTCATCCATGTCTCCTGTGACACCTGCACGGACTGCTTCCCACCCAGCACCAAGGTGTATGCCCAGTACCCGGCCAGAACCAGCGCACCAATGGTGATCTTGACCCATACGGGAAGCGGGCTCGGTGTCACAAAGCCCTCAACAATGCCCGAAACCAGCAGGACGAGCACCAGCCCCAAGGCAATGGTGATCAACGAACGGCCTTCATCGGCCACAGCCTGCAGCCTTGTCCGTGGGCCCGGCCGCACCATGGCCCAGAAAATCTTGAGCCCCGCCGCGCAAGCGATGAACACGGCTGTGAGTTCCATGAGGCCGTGCGGAAGGATGTAGCTGAAGAAAATGTCCATCTTCCCGGTGGCCAGGAAGAGACCGGCCGCGATTCCCAGCCCCTGCGCGTTCATGAACAAGATGAATGGCACCCAGAATCCGGTAATGCCAAAAGCCACAGCTTGAGCGGAAATCCAGGCGTTGTTCGTCCACACCAACCCGGCGAAGGAAGCCGCAGGATTCTCGGAGTAGTAGTCGATGAAGTCTTCCTCACATACTGCTGCACCTTGGCATCACTGGATGCTACGGCCCTCAGGGCCTCCGGAGAGGTGCCAATCCACAAAGCATAGGCACCCGCCACCAGGACAAAAGCAAGCCCGCACCACATGGTCAACCACCGGATCCGGTAGAAGGCCGCAGGGAGGGAAATAACAAAGAACCGCGCCAGGTCCTCCATGAAATTGGAGCGGGCCCCCGTGAACCTCGTCCGGGCCTGGGCCAACGCTGCAGACAAGGATGCGGACAACCCCCGTCTCCGGCGCCACAGACCGGATCAGCGACAGGTGCCCGGACACCGTTTGATACAGGCGAAGAAGCTCATCGGCCTCAGCACCCGTAAGCCTTCGCTTATGTGCCAGGAAATGAAGCCGCGACCATTTGTCCCCCCCATGTACGGCCGAGAAGGCATCTATGTCCACGCCACCACCCTAGCGCCTGAATCCACCGGCAGGTCAGCCCGCCGCTAGACTCGTTGATGAGGCAGTCGTGTGGCCCGAAGCGTTGGCGAAACATGGGGGGCAGGCATGAGTTCAATCATCACAGGCGAGGCCGTGGTCCTCGAGCTTCGCCCGGCTTCCTTCGCCGCGCGAGCACTGGGGCTCATCATTGACGTGATCTCCCAAATCGCCCTCGCGATACTCCTGATCATCCTGATCACCAGCGCCTCCCGGGATCTCGACGACGCCGCCATACAGGCAATGGTCCTCAGCAGCGTCGTCTTCTCGGTGGTCATCGTCCCCGTCACCGTGGAAACCCTGACACGGGGGGGGCGTCCCTGGGAAAGCTCGCAACAGGGCTCCGCATAGTGCGCGACGACGGCGGCTCCATCCGCTTCCGGCACGCCCTCATCCGCGGCCTCCTCGGCTTCCTGGAGATCTACCTGACCTTCGGCGGCCTCGCAATTGGCGTGGCACTGTTCAACGACAAATCCAAGCGCCTCGGCGACATCGTTGCAGGCACCTACTCCCTCCGGCAACGAGTACCCTCAACTCCCCCCCGCATCATGCCCGTAGCACCCCCCCACCACCTGCAAGCATGGGTTGCGATGGCAGATATCGGCAGGGTACCGGATGCCACCGCTCGCCGGGCAGGAACCTTCGTGCAGCAGGCCTACCTCATGGCACCGGCCTCACGCGTCAACATGGCCGCCTCGCTCGCATCGGAACTCGCAAGGTACGTCGCCCCCCCACCCCCCCGCCCGCCGGCACCATCCCCCGAAGACTACATAGGCGCAGTCCTCGGGGGAACGGCGCAACCGCGAACTCACACGACTCCGCCAAGCGGAGCAGCGGAACGCGACCGTAGGGGGAACGACTCAGGAAGCTGCCGTTCACTAACGGTTAGTGCCCCCCCGCTACCGGCTAGTCCCGATTCCGCTGCAGTCACCAGTGATCCGGTCTTGTGAGTCGTGGGGGTAGGAGGGTGGAGGGGTCGCCTTCGGCGGCGTTGATCTGCGGTTGGGTCAGATAGAGCGCAGTGGAGAGGTCGGCTCCGTGGAGTTGTGCTCCGCGAAGATCTGCTCCCAGGAGGTCCACGGCTGTGAGGTCGGACTTCCGTAGATTGGCTCCGATCAGGTATGCACCGCGGAGGTCCGATCCGCACAGGCTTTGGTTCGCAAGGTTGGCTCCCATCAGATCAGCGCCGCCCAGCCTGGCGTCGGCACCCGGTTGGCGGCCGGCGTCGAACCTTGGCTTGTCCTCGGCCCCGTAGGAGGCGCGTAGTTCTTCGCTAACCTCCATCAGGAGTGCGCGGACTTCTCCATGGAGAGTGTCGACGTCGGTGGCCAGGACCGTGGACGCATCACCTTGTGCGGCGGCCGCTATGCGCTCGGAAAGGTGCTCCGCCGTGAATGCGAGGTCTGGATCGAACGTCCGTTGCCGGGCTTCGTCCAGGTACCAGAGCATCTCGTGGAGTTGCCTGACCACCTTGAACACGGCGAACATCGAGGACCTGGACGAAGGGTCCTGCGTCCAACTGGTGCCGGCGAAGGTGTGTTGGGACACTACTTGGCCGGCGCCGAAACAATCAAATACCGTGCAACCGCGGAACCTCTCGGCCGTAAGCGTTGGTGGATGGTGCAGGAAAAGTCGTCCGCCATATTTGGGCACGGCGAAGCGGCAGGTTTGTCGATGGCGAAGTCAGCTGATCGGGTAAATCCGAGCGCGGTGCAGCAAAGGGCGAAGCAATTGCCGCAGTCGGGGCTGAGCGTAGGTGAAATGGTCATGCGTGCTCCAAGTGATAAGAAAGGGTCCGGGGGGAAGGAGCCGGGGGAACCCATGAGCGGGTTCCCCCCCTGAGGGACACCCGGAATCATCTTGGAGGGCAGCACAAATAGCAGGGCCGACGTCGTGTCAGCGCTGGAGCAATGGGTCAAAGTGCGCAGGAAATAATCACTACAAGGATCTTAACAGCAGGACTACCGCTGGGCGTAGCTAGCCCACGGAATGTTCCAGTCGCCAAAGCCTTCCAGCGGTTCCACTGCCGGTGCGCCGGTGTTCAGGATCTGGACAACGTCACCGGTCTTCATGTTGTTGAAGAACCACTCAGCATCCGCCGGCAGCAGGCCCACACAGCCATGCGAGACGTTAGCCACCCCCCCGATGGAACTCCATGCGGCTTCAAGGGCCTGGTGAACGTACACACCAGACCACGTGAGCCGGTTGGCATATTCCACTACGAGGGGCGGGTAGTAGCCTTTGTCGCCGGGCTTCAGGCCAATTGTTCCGGCGTTGAAGTTCGAGTGGCGTTCCTGTTCCATGATCACCGCGTACCCGGTGGGAGAAAGCCAATCTTCCCCCCCGCCGAGGGACACAGGTGCAGTGTGAACCAACTGGCCGTCGGAGTACACGTTCATGGTCTTGGTCTTGTCGTCAACCACAGCCACCCGCTGGGGGGCCGGTGGTGAACGTTGAGACCACGTCGCGTTGCCGATCATGTTGTTCCCGAAATCCACGCCCAACAGCTTCATATCCACGGTGACGGTGGTGCCGGACGCCCAGAAAGCCTCGGGACGGATCCGGACCTTCTTGTCCGAATACCAGTGCCAGGCAACGGGCTGGCCGGAGGAAACGGTGATGGCCACCCGCTTCTCCATTGCCACCTTGTCTACAACGGGCTCACTGAAGTTGATTTCAATGGGCTGACCGGAGCCGGCCGTGGTGCCGTGGCGGGGGTAGATGGAAGCGTCGGCCTCGAAGGCGGCGGAAACCGTGGTGAAAGTTTGGGACTTCTTAGTCTCTTTCCCCCGCCGTATCCACAACGGTGAAGGAGTAGCTGTATTGGGTTTTGAACTTCAGGACTTCCAGAGTTGTCCAAGTGCTGCCGTCAGGGCTGGTGGTGCCTTGCACAGGCGCACCACCGCCCACCGGCGCCAGCACTACGTCCTTCAGCTTCCCGTTGACTGCTTTGATCTGGGGGACCACAACAGGGTTCCACTCCACGGCGCCATCCAGCGGGGTGATGCCCAGCTCAACGGGTTTGGCTTCCACCGTGGGAGTCGGTGACGGCGCTACGGCCGCATCCTGGTGAGAACCTGCCAGCAGGCCCGGCACCGCGACCACGCCAATTCCACCCACGACAATGGCTGCGCAGACTCCAATGATGGCAAGGATCTTGCCCTTTTTACGTTTGGCGACTTCCGTCATGGTTCCTGTCATCCTGTCCCCCCCACAAGCATTACCGAACACCCAATTCTACCGGAAAGGCCGGCCACGCTGGTTGCGTGTCCGGCCTTTCGCCATCGATTTGGGTACCGCCGGGGGCGGATAGTGCAGCTTAGTAGCGGTAGTGCTCAGGCTTGTAAGGACCGGCAACATCCAGGTCCAGGTAATCCGCCTGGTCCTTGCTCAGCTCCGTCAGCTCCACGCCCAAAGCATCCAAGTGGAGGCGTGCAACCTTCTCATCAAGGATCTTGGGAAGGACGTAAACCTGGTTCCGGTACTCGCGCTCACCGGCGGGCTGGTCCTTCTTGGTCCAGAGTTCGATCTGCGCAATGGTCTGGTTGGCGAACGAGTTGCTCATCACGAACGACGGGTGTCCTGTGGCGTTGCCCAGGTTGAGCAGCCTGCCCTCGGACAGCACAATGATGGACCGTTCGGAATCCGTCCCGGACTCGAAGACCCACTCGTGGACCTGCGGCTTGATCTCAACCTTCTTGACGCCCGGAATCCTGGCAAGCCCGGCGATGTCGATTTCGTTGTCGAAGTGGCCGATGTTGCCAACGATCGCTTTGTTCTTCATGCCCAGCATGTGCTCGGCCATGATGACGTCCTTGTTGCCTGTGGTGGTGATGAAGATGTCGCCCTGGGCGAGCACCGTCTCCAGCCTGGCAACCTGGTAGCCGTCCATAGCGGCTGAAGAGCGCAGATGGATCAATTTCAGTGACGATGACGCGCGAGCCCTGGCCGCGCAACGCCTCAGCGGCGCCCTTGCCGACGTCGCCATAGCCGCACACAACCGCCACTTTGCCGCCCATCAGGACATCCGTGGCCCTGTTGATACCGTCCGGCAACGAGTGGCGGATGCCGTACTTGTTGTCGAACTTGCTCTTGGTCACGGAGTCGTTGACGTTGATGGCCGGGAACAGCAGCTTGCCCTGCTCCGCGAGCTGGTACAGACGGTGCACGCCTGTGGTGGTTTCCTCGGTGACGCCTTCGATGCGGGCGGCCAGGCGGGTCCACTTCTGCGGATCAGCGGCAAGGGTCCTGCGCAGGAGGTCCAGGATGAGGACGTATTCCTCCGGATCATCCTCAGTGGCGGTCGGCACGGCTCCTGCGGCTTCGAATTCGACGCCCTTGTGAAGCAGCAGTGTGGCGTCGCCGCCGTCGTCGAGAATCATATTGGGACCCAACTCCGGGTTGGTGTCGGCGCCCGGCCAGGTGAGGATCTGCTCCGCAGTCCACCAGTACTCCTCAAGGGTTTCGCCCTTCCAAGCGAAAACCGGAACACCTGCGGGTTTTCCGGGGTACCCTTGCCGACGACGACGGCGGCAGCGGCTTCGTCCTGGGTGGAGAAGATGTTGCAGGAAGCCCAGCGAACTTCCGCGCCCAAGGCAGTGAGGGTTTCGATGAGTACTGCGGTTTGGACCGTCATGTGCAGGGAACCGGCAATCCTTGCACCCTTGAGGGGGGGCTGCTCTGCACCGAACTCCGCGCGAAGCGACATGAGACCCGGCATTTCGTGCTCGGCGAGACGGATTTGGTGACGGCCGGCCTCCGCAAGCGTGATGTCAGCCACTTTGAAGTCAAAAGTCATGGAAGTCCTTAGGGGGGGTACCGTGCGGATTTGATGGAAGAAAGCGCGTCAGGCCTTGGAATCGTGCTGGCCTGAGGTTGCCGCATTGGCTGCGGCCAGCAGTTCGGGTGGCAGGAGCAGCGGGATGCCGTCCTCGATGGTGTAGCGGAGCTTTTCGCCGTCCGCAGCGGCATCGGTGGAAACCAACTCATCGCCCTCCTGGACCAGCGGTGAACCCGTCACGGGGGGGCAGCGCAGGATGGACAACAGTTCAGGACTGACCTTTGGCATGAATGATGCTCCCTGGGTGGCGCCGGCTTGGCGCCGCTGGCGGATATATCTGCAGATTCCAGACTACCGCGCAGGGAGATCCTGTTTTGATCCCGACGACGAATTGCGTCCGGTAGCCGAAGCCCGGCAGCTGAAACGGGCACGGTCCGGCTAAGACGGCTCGCGGAGGATGCGCAAGTGCCCTCGACGCGTTCCTTCGGTGCCGGCGGGCGGCTCCATCTGAGGGTGGCTGTGCCGGGCTGGAGTTTCGGTGGTGGCCGAAGCCGCCTCCCTGACCGCGTTGGCAAGTGCCAGCAAGTCATCCGGGCCCGGCTCTTGTGGCGTTGTGGGCATGGCAAGGCGAAGGACTTCCCAGCCACGCGGAACCGTGAGTGACTCAGCGTGCTGCGAGCAAAGATCGTACGCATGCGGTTCTGCGTACGTGGCCAGGGGGACCCAAAACTGCGGTTGACTCTGCGTACACGTACGTCAAAGTGGCCACCGCGGACTGGCGGCAGGCTGATCTGGAACACTGACGAATGGCACCCACAACATCCCAGATTAGCGCCATTGGACGCATTCATTGCGCATTGCCCGCCCGTGCCCCGCGAACTCCACGCGAGTATCCGCCGCTGCGGCGCGCTGCGGGCCTTGATGTCGCGCTGGCGGTTCCTCAGGACTAAAGTCGATATATGCAGTCACAGCCACATGTTCCCGGGTTCAACATCCGGTGGACTGACGCCGATGGCGATCAGGCCCAGGAACACGCCGGTTCGGAAGCGCGGAGCTTCCGGCGACGCCGGCGAAACCGGCACGGACGGGGACTGCGTGGAGAGCTGATGCTCCCCCCCAATCTCCCCCCCGGCTTCCGCACGCGCTCGGAACGCTTTGATGACATGGTGCTGGACTCCGCCGAACGGCTCCAGGACATGTGGGGCAAACAGCTCGACGGCGTTCTCTTTGCAGTCGATGAAATTCCACCAACCTTGAGCAGCTGGTTGCCACAGGAAACACTGCCCCCCCCATGGGCTCCTACACCCCCCCTGGTGGCCGCGGCGAGGCACCCATGATTACGGTGTACCGCCGGGTAGTTGAGCAGGGCGCTGCCACTCGCGAAGAACTGCAGGACCTTGTCCACGACGTCGTAGTGGAGTACACCGCCGAGATGCTCGGCGTGCCCCCGGAGACCTTGGACCCGGTCTACCGGCGCCGCTACCAATAACTTAGCTAGTAGCCGACTGAGACCGGAACCTTCTCAAGGCCGGCCGCTGCGTCCTGAATTGCTACGACGGAAACGTCTGTCCGTCCTTGCTTTCCAAGTACCAGCGCACCGTACACCGGGTCACCCGCGGCCGAAACCACGTAGCCCACCACAGCCGAACTACCGGACTTGTCCGGTAACCCGATCACCGACGTCGTCCCGCCCGACATGTCCACGTCAATGGCCTTGCCGACTTTTCCATCAGCGGTCACCGGAGCGTAACTGACTGTGCCACGCCCCCTCGGGAACACCGAAGCTCAAAGACCGCTGGCCTTCCCGTGGTACGGCCACCAGGTGCTGGCTGCCAAGACGGGCCGACGACGGCGACCACGCGAAGTCGGTTGCTTCCTCGGCCTTGGAACCGCGAGTGACCCTCGCCGATGCCAGGAACGAGACATCCGAGCTGGCTCTGACGGTGTAGCTGCCAGCCGGGACGCCCTCAAGGTTAAGTGTTGATACTGTCCCACCCTTTACCGTCACCACTCCCCCCCATTGGGAATCTTTCGTTCACCGTTGGCGCCGTAAAGGCTTACTTGCACAACGCGTCGGTGGAACCAGGCACTGCGATCTGGAGTGCCGGTGCGGCGTCCGCAAAACCCGACTTACCGGCCAGCGCCTTGATGGCCGCCGGGTCCTGGATGTCGACGCCGGACATCACCTGCAGGTTGGACGGCGCCGCACCCGGCGAGAGGTACTCCACACCGCCTGGGGCGATTCCACGCAACACGCTCTGCTGGATAGTGGAGGCTACCGGACCGCCCGTGCTGCGCACGTGCACAGCAAGCTGCGATTCGCCCGGGGGGGCGAGCCCAGCCAGATTCACCGAGCGGGTGGTTCCGGGAGCCACCAGGAGACCACGGGCCCCGGGAGCTTGGATCTGTCCCTCGGATCCGTAGAGGTCAAGGCTTACTGTGCCGGGGGGGTCTCGGAGGCGTTGCTCACGTTCAGGACGGCCGTTCGGCCCACGGCCGTGTTGGCACCCAGGAGCCACGCGTCGTTGCCCGGCGGCTGGCATTGGGTAGACGCAAGGCCGCGAAGGTCGCCGTCCGTCGCTGAGTAGCTAAGGTTGGCCGCCAAGGACGCTTGTTCGTTTCCAAGGGCCTCGGCACCCACAACGGTGGGAGACGCCACCGGGCTGATGTTCGCCACTCCGGCCGCGAGCACGGGCGGACCAACCGTGGGTGTGGGCGTGCTGGTAGGAGCTTGGCGATCAAATCCACCATCTCACCACCCAGCGATGTCACATCGCTTTCGGGCACCGTACCGGCCGGGTTACTCAGCACCACGGCGTTCAAGGCGCTGGTGGCAGTGGTGGACACCGGGCTGAAGTCAGCATCCGTGCCCACCACGGTTCCGCTCACAAGCCTCGCAGGTTCCGGACAGACACCCATGGAACGGCCCGCGGGAACGTCGGCCTGGCGGATATCCATGGTGGTACCCCCCGGAAGGTTCCGGGACCATCGACGTCGCGGCCACGGCACCGCCGCCAGCCGCAAGGATGACCACTGCTGACAGGACGCCAGTGACCACTCCCCTGTTGGAGCTGCGGGACTTCGTGCCGCGGGAACCGGAGTCGCGGGAACTCGAACTCCGCGGGCCTTTACCCGACCTGCTTGTTTCTCCGTTGTTGCCGGCACGGGACTTCGGGGGCTTCCGAGGTTCCAGAGCTTTCGCCGGACTCGTTCTTCTGGTCCTCAGACACTGCTGTACTCCTTACGGAGGGAGACTTCATCCCTCGACATGCCGGTTCGGCTGCGGCGTGCGGGCATTGGAACGGCCAAAAGGACCGTCAATCCAATCACCACAGCCTGCAGGATCCCGATCCACAAGGCCCAAGGGTTGGTGTAGCGGATTTCAAGGTCGCCGCCACTGGCAGGCAACTCGAACGCCTGTGACCAGCCGGACGTGGTGGCCTGCAGTTGGCGGCCATCCAACCAGGCGCTCCAACCGGGATCGGACCGTTCGGCGAGGACCACCTTTCGGCCTCATTGCCTGATTCAACAGTGGCATCCACATCCACTTCTTCGGATGGCAGCGCACGTAGCAGAGCGCCTTCGGAGTCCACGATGCGTACCCGGTGCGCCGTGTCCGCGGCAGTAGCCGCGGGCTGGCTCCGGGGCGTCACCCGCCACAGCCACCCGGCGTCGGTCTGGCCAACAGCCACGAGCCTGGGACGGCATCGATCCGGCTGGCCGTCAACTGGGCGGCGTTGTCTGCTGCCTTGAGGACCACGAATCCGGCCCCAAGTTGTTCCAGGTCGGCGCGGGGGATCCACGCCGGTTCCCGCCACGATGGTGGCCACGGACCGGCGGAGGGACGTGGTGGCAGCGTCATCGGCCGCGATTTCTTCGCGTCCCGGCGCGCCAATGATGGTCCGTGCAGAGGCAATGGTGGACAAACTGTCCAACGTGGTTCCTGCTCCCCGCATCAGGACGAGGAGAAGGCGCCCTGCTCACCGCTGGTGATGACCAACGTTCGGGTTCGCTCCGGTCCCTGGCCACGGTCGACGGCGGTGGCAGGCAACGTGCCCGTAACCACCGGCCATATTTGTCGGCCGGCGCCAAGGGACGACGTCTTTTCGGCAGTGTCGGGTGCCGCAATGGTTACGGCAGTCGGCGTAGGCTGCAGGACATTCTGAGCAGTCCAGGCAGCCATGCCGGCAAGAGGGCCGGCAACCAGAAGCGCCATGGTCGCGGCCGAAGCTACGCGCCGCAGCGGGAAGTGGGGGGGCCGGGAAGCTTGGGCGTCTTACGCGGTGCCGTGAAGAGCTTCTCAGCACCGAGAACGGCAGCACCCAGAAGCAACATTCCCGCCGCCGATACGGCCGGGCCGGTGAACGGTCCGACAATCACATTGTTATTGACCCCCGGTAGCTACGTGGCCCACCAGCCAAGCGCTCGAAAGCGTAGCCAAAGCGACCAGCCAGAACACCCGGGCCAGCGCAGCGCGTTTACCGGGTACGAACAAGGCGGCAACAGCCAGGATCAGGACTGGTGCGATGACCAGCAGAGCCAGCAACAGGGCCCAGGCACAGCGCCAGGACCGAAGACCGCCAAACCGGTCAAGCCGCCGTCGATGTCGAAGGCCAGCGGCTGGCCAAGCAGCTGTTGCCACAACGGAGCAGCCTCAAAGGTCAGCGGCAATCCAGGGTCGGCAAGCAACGAGCGCGGCCTGTCCAAAACGGATATCGCATACGGAAGGAACAAAGCGAGAGTTGGCAGGAGCGACCACCACAGCGTCTTGCCCCGATGCCCGAGGACTACTGCAGCCAGTATCACTGCAACGGCGATAGGCCCCCCCAACAATGACGGGGCAGAGGCCGTGACAACGGCCATGGCAAGACCTGCGGCGGCTGCAGCAGTCCATGACGGTGTTCCGTTGATGCCGGGCTTACCGACTATCAGGGCCGGACGGCGGCTGAGTTGGGTCCCCCCCGCCGAAGCGGCCCCCCCTTGGGCGACTGCCGATCCCGAGGCACGCAACAGCGCGAGGAGAAGCAGCGGCATCATGACGTGCGCCACCAAGCGCCGAGACGACCCTCGTTGATGGAGATCAGAAGTGCGGGAGCACCGGACCAGGCGAGGGCCGCCGCAACCCGGAAGCGACGCTTGGTAGTTAGCGCGCCCGCCGCGAACCATGCGCCCAATGCGGATAACGGCATGGCAAGGATCAGCAGCCACACCATTGCGGCGTTGCCATCCCCCCCGCCCCCCCGAAGAGGGAAAGCAGCCACAGGACATAGCCGAATGGATCGCCGTGTCCGGGCAGGCCTGCACCCAATGAGATCCACCAAGTGGACGCATTCGCCCAGACGTCGCCTGGTGACGCCGAAAGAGGGAGGAGCCCACCACCGGCAACGGTGCCTGAACGGAGCAGCCCCCCCAGCAGTCCACAAGTGCTGCGGCAAGAGCTATCAATGCAGCAGCAACGGCACCCGTGCCCACCCAGCCACGTTCGCTGGTGGCCAGTGCGGCGAAGTCATCCGCCGCATCCCCCGCTGGGTTCAGGGGGGGCCAGAAGGTCAGAGACAGCGGGAGTCTCTTCTGCGGGCCGGATTGCTTCCAATAAGGAGCGCCTGTTGGCACGCACCTCCCGCGTGGGTGTCTGAAGTCCCCGGACCACGGACCTGTGTACCCGGCGTGTCCTGGCCGCAACGCGGCGGCCCCTGGCTATGGCCACCGGCCGGACAAGGGCAGCGATGGTGGCGGTGAATTGGGAGAATCCATATCCCGGTTCTTTAACCAGGATGCTCAGCATGAGTCGAATGATGGCACCGAACAAGGCGCCCACGGCTTGGAACGGCACTTTCCACCAGGAAGCATGTTTGAGCCGCAGATGGATCTGGGCTTTACGTGCCGCGGAGGATGTGCCAGGCCATTCGGGCGGTGCTCCACGTGGAACATGCGGCACTGGGGGGGACTACGACTACGCGATTGCCCGCAAGCCAGTTACGCCAGCAGAAGTCCACGTCATCGCCGCTGCCAGGCAAGGCCGGGTCAAATCCTTCCAGCAGTTCCCAGACGTCGCGGCGGATCAACATACCTGCGGAGTTCACCGCGAAGGTGTCCGTGCGGGCATCGTATTGCCCTTGGTCCACTTCGTCGGCGTCGATCAAGGTGAGGCGTTCAGCCAGCGGCTGGTTGAGAGTCCAACATCGACCAGGTGCCGCTTGTTGTCCCAGCCAAGCTGCTTACAGCCGGCCACAGTTACCGAGGGGGGGGCGCGTTCAACCGCATGGAGCAGCTCTGCCAGCGCATCAGGCGCGGGCGCGGCGTCGTCGTGCAAAAGCCAGATCCATTGCACGGAATCACCCTGCGTGTCACCGTCGGCGGGGGCGAGCTCTTGCAGGCCAGCGCGAACAGCCGCTCCGAAACCGGACCTCGCATGCTGGAAAGAGGTGACGCTGTTCTGGCCGAGGCCTCGCGGAGCAAGTCCAGCGATGTGTCGGTGGAACCTGTATCAATGCCAATGGCGGCATCGGCCGAACGCGTCTGGTCCGACAATGCCGCCAATGTCCTGGGCAGATAGTTGCCGCCGTCGTGGGAAACCACGACGGCGGTAACATGCACTTCCTTGAGAATTAGACCGCTCGCTTCCTTAGCCGACGACGCTCCCGCTCGGAGAGTCCGCCCCCCCAAATTCCGAACCGCTCATCATTCGCGAGAGCGTATTCCAAGCACTGCGAGCGGACGTTGCACGCACCGCAGACCTTCTTGGCGTCCCTCGTTGATCCGCCCTTTTCGGGGGGGAAGAAAGCTTCAGGGTCGGTCTGTGCACACAGCGCGTCCGTCTGCCAGCCAAGTTCGCCCTCGTCATCGAAGTCCCCTTGCGGCAAGCCGATCCACACGGGCTGCCCCCCCGGAGTTTCAAGCGGACGACGCAGCTCCATGGGAGGGTCGTCCAGATCTTCATCCGGTCCAGCGGGCAGGTCACCCACCAACGCCTCATGTGCTGCCAGGAGGGCAGTTGCCTGATCCTCCAAGGACTGCTGCACATTCTGGTTATATCGGTCTGCCGCTTCCGGGTCCGCCGGGTCTACGTACCAATCTCCCGGCACTTCCCTTGAACGGTATTTCACCGACGCATGTTCTGCGACGACTGCATCTTCCTGGATACGCAACGCTTGCCCCCCCATGGCGTCCCTCCTGATTTTGCAGCTGCTGCTTGGATGTGTTTCCGATTCCCTGTGTCGTTCCGGGAATCTGTGCAGCGGCGTTGATTACTAATTACACGCGTGTAACTACCCGCCAGTCAAGCCGCGCCGGGATAATAATCAAGAATCTGTAGAAACGTGGGATGCGCCACGCCCAACATTTTAGCCGCGCCGCCGCGTGTCCCTGCGGGAAATGGAAGCACTGGATCGCTTCAAGTGAACTTTCATTGAATTTCCGCGGAAATGGACTCCGGTTCGCCACTGAGCCCAACGACTTGAGAAATTACAGTGTGTCGCATTTCACAATCACGGCGCACAGCCCGGGGGGGACGCTCCGGGGGGGCCACCGTGGCAAGATTGACGCATGAGCATCCCGGCAGCGAACCTGATGACCGCCCTGCGATCAGGTCATTCAACGTCACCACGACTCACCTGGTATGGCCCCGACTCCGAGCGTGTGGAGCTTTCGGGGGGGCGTGTCCTGGATAACTGGGTAGCCAAAACCAGCAACCTGTTACAGGACGAACTGGACGCCGAACCCGGAATGTCCATCAGGCTTGACCTCCCGGCACATTGGAAATCCTTCGTCTGGGCTCTGGCGGCGTGGCAACTGGGAATGGAGGTGGTCTTTGACGACACCTCGGCGGATCTGCTGGCGACCGACAAGCCGACGACGGCGCCGGGGCGGGCTTCGAAGCTGTGGTCGCCGTGCCGCTCG
>BBFS01000081.1 GCA_001313365.1 Paenarthrobacter nitroguajacolicus JCM 14115 | reverse complement strand
CGCCGGCTCCCGTAGCCCCCAGCCCGACCGCGACGTCGAGCGCAAGTCCTGGCCCGACGTCGTCGGCTGCTGTGCCACCCAGACTGTCACCGGAGGCCCAAATCGAAACCGACCGACTCCTGATTCTCGCCGCAAAGGCCAACGATGTTGCCCGAGTCCGGGAATTGATCGCGGCGGGCGGGAACGTCAATGCCAAGGACGACATCCAGGACTCCGCGTTCCTCTACGCAGGTGCTGAAGGCTTCAACGAGGTCCTGCAGTTGACGTTGAATGCTGGAGCGGATGTTCGCAGCACCAATCGGTACGGCGGCACCGCGCTGATCCCTGCGAGCGAGCATGGACATACGGAAACGGTCAGGATTCTGATCGCAGCGGGTGTGCCCGTGGACCACGTCAACAATCTGGCTGGACCGCCATGCAGGAAGCCATCCTGCTCAACAACGGCGGGCCCAATCAGCAGGATGTCGTCCGGCAACTCCTGGCTGCCGGAGCCAACCCGGACATCCGCGACCCCCAAGGCCGAACCGCCCTGCAAAATGCAGAGCGGCTCGGGTTTGCCGAGATCGCGGCGCTGATCCGGAACCGCTGACCCAACTGAGTCGCATTTGTGCGCGTTTTCAGCCCTCAAAACGCGCTGTGCTGCTACTTACTTGGGTTAGAGGCTTCCAGCACGCTCACATAATTGGCGATGCCCACTCCGCCCATGTTCTGGACCGCGCCCCGGCGGGCATTGGACAACTGCATGTCGCCCGCCGTGCCGCTGAGTTGCATGGCCGCGGTGACGTGCTGCGACACACCAGTGGCACCCACCGGGTGGCCCTTCGCCTTGAGTCCGCCGGAGACGTTGACGGGCAGCTTGCCGTCCTTATAAACCCAGCCTTCCTGGACGGCTCGCGCGCCCTCACCGCGGGGGGAGTGAGGCCCATGGCTTCGTACATGATGAGTTCGGCGATGGTGAAGCAGTCGTGCACCTCCGCGAAGTCCAGGTCCTGGAGCCCAACTCCCGCCATGCCCAGCGCACGCTCCCACGACGCCTGGTGGCAGCAAACTCGGTGGGGGGGTCGCGCTTCTCCGCCGGGAAGAAGTCGTTGGCGTGGCCGAAACCAGCCAGGCGCACCGGCGCGGTTGCGCCTCCGGTAGCGACGTGGAAAGCACGACGGCGGCGGCACCGTCCGAGACCGGCGAACAGTCCGTGCGGCGCAAGGGTTCGGCCACCATGGGGTTCTTCTCTGAGATGGTCCGGCAGAACTCCTCGCCGAAGTCGCGGTGCATTTGGGCGTAGGGGGGTTGTCCATGCCGTTGCGGTGGTTCTTGGCAGCGATGGAACCTAGGACATCACCGAGGCCACCTTCGAATCCCGGCCGGTGATGCCGGCCCCCCCATAGCGCTTCCCGTAGTGCTTGGCGACCTCAGCGAACAAACCTGTGAATCCCGTGGAAGAGGCTTTTCCTGCCATCTCGTACGAAGCACCGAGCAAGGCCGCCCCCCCACAACGTCGGCGCCGGCGTCGGTCATCTTCTCAGCCCCCCCGATCACCAGGACGTTGCGGGCAGTCCCGGCCAGGACGGACTTGACGCCCTGTTGGAAAGCCGCGGAACCGGAAGCGCAAGCATTCTCGGTGCGCGTCGCGGGAACGTTAGCCAGATCTGCGGACAACTGAAGTGCCAGCGACGACGTGAATCCCAGGGGGGGCTGCATTCCGGAGTTGAACTGCCCGAGGTAAATTTCGTCGATGTCCTTGGGATCGAGCCCAGAGTTCTTAATCGCTTCGCCGGCAACCTGGACAATGAGCGACTCCAAGGTGTCATCAGTCAGTTTGCCGAACTTGCTGTGCCCCCCACCCTGTGAGCAGGATGTCCTTGCCGAATTGGTCCTTCAGCTCATGCGTTTACTCCTTCAAGTGTGTGTTCCTCAGAGGCGAGCGCACCGTGAACTCTGCCTCGGTCTTGCTGCGGATCTCTTCCACCGTGACGCCAGGGGCGAGGCGGGTCAGCAGCAGCTGCGTGCCGCCGTCGGGTGTTTCCGCTGTGGACGGTGTTTCCTCGATGTCGAAAACGGCGAGGTCCGTGATGATCCGGTCAACGCACTTGAGTCCCGTCAGCGGGAGCGTGCATTCGGCCACGATCTTGGCCGAACCGTCCTTGGCGTTGTGCTCGGTGAGGACCACCACCCTCGGTGTACCCGCCACCAGGTCCATGGCTCCGCCCATGCCTTTGACCATCTTGCCGGGGGGGATGGTCCAGTTGGCCAGGTCCCCCCGAGCCGGACACCTGCATGGCGCCCAGGATGGCAACCTTCACGTGTCCGCCGCGGATCATGCCGAACGACGTGGCGGAGTCGAAGATGCTGCCACCGGGGGGTGATGGTGACGGTCTGCTTGCCTGCGTTAATAAGGTCGGCGTCTTCCTCGCCTCATACGGGAAAGGGCCCATGCCGAGCAGGCCGTTCTCGCTTTGGAGGACCACCCGCACGCCGTCGGGCAGGTTGTTGGCCACCAACGTGGGAATGCCGATGCCGAGGTTGACGTAATCGCCGTCGTTCAGTTCTTCGGCCGCGATGGCGGCCATTTGGTCTCGTGTCCATGCCATGGTGATGTGCTCCTTGTTCTTAGGCCGTTACTGATTCGGCATGCTGTGCCTCGAGTCGCTCCCGGACCGTGCGCTGTTCAATGTCCTTGACCCGATCAGTGGCTTGGACCAGCCGCTGGACGTAAACGCCTGGGGGGGTGACAATGTGATTCGGGTCCAGCTGGCCGGGTTGAACAATGACCTCAGCCTCGGCGATGGTCACTGCACCCGCTGTGGCAACCACCGGGTTGAAGTTGCGGGCCGTGTAGCGATAAATCAGGTTCCCGTCCGTGTCTGCAGTGTGGGCGTGGACCAGGCGACGTCGGCGGTGATGGCGCGCTCGCGGACGTACGTCACGCCGTCGAACTCTTCCAGCGGCTTGCCTTCGGCAACCAGGGTCCCCCACTCCCGTTCGCGTGTAGAACGCCGGAATGCCGGCGCCGCCAGCGCGGAGACGCTCGGCGAGTGTGCCCTGCGGCGTGAACTCGACCTCAAGCTTCCCGGCCAGGTACTGCTCGGCGAACAGTCTGTTCTCACCGACATAAGATGCGATGACCTTCCGGACCTGGCCCGCCTCGATGAGGACGCCTAGCCCCCTTGCCGTCCACGCCCATGTTGTTGGACACGATCGTGAGATCCTTGGCGCCGGACTCACGGACGGCGTCGATGAGGTCGGCGGGAATGCCGCTGAGTCCAAAACCTCCGACGGCGATGGTCAGGCCGTCTGCCATCAGGTCATGTAACGCTTGGGCTGCGCTCGCTTGGATCTTGGTCATACTCGACTCCTCTTTGAGTTCATTGCCGGTGCATCCACTTTGTGGACTGCTCTCACTCTTGAGAAGGAGCCTAGGTTGCCTTTGTGGGGGGCGGTCAATGCGCGTACCTGCCAGATACTCAGGGTATGGACACTACACTGGAGGGTGTCCATATTATGGATGAAATCTGATGGAGGGTGCTGTGGTGGTACAGGGAGCGCAAGTGGTGGGTCGGGTGGCCCTGCTGCTTAGGCTGGTGGGACGCAGGCCCGAGGGCACCTCTTTGGCGGGCTTGGTGCGCGAGTCGGGGCTAACCCGGCCAACCGTCCACCGGCTACTGACGTCACTGGCCGCGGAGGGCTTGCTGGAACACGATTCCACCTCCGGGAAGTGGGTGTTGGGTCCGGAGATCTTCCTGCTGGGATCAGTGGCCGCTGCACGTTTCCCTATGGAGGACATTGCGCGGCCCTCGCTGCGCAGGTTGGCTGCAGAGACCGGGGAGAGTGCCTTCTTCTCCATTCGTCGTGGCAACGAAACAGTGTGCGTGCTGCGGGAAGAAGGCTCCTTTCCGGTGCGGTCCTTCGTGCTGCACGAAGGGGTGCGCTTTCCCTTGGGAGTCGCTTCGGCCGGCACTGCCATCATGGCTTTCCTGCCTCCCGACGAACAGGAAGCGTTGCTGGGCGAATGGGCTACGCATGCCGGCGACTTTGCGGCGGGCCATCCTGCAGACGTGGTGCGGGGCAATCTGGAACGGACGCGGCTGGCTGGCTACTCCGTCAATCCCGGGTTGATCCTGGAAGGTAGCTGGGGGCATGGGAGCTGCTGTGTTTGATCAGCAGGGACGGCCAGCATGGGCTCTTTCCTTGACGGGAATCGAGCCGCGATTCCGTGCGGACCGCCAGGAGTTCCTCGGGAAACTGCTGCTCGAGGAAGCGCACAGGATGACGGCGCGACTGCAGGGCTCCTAACCCAAGTAGGTCGCATTTGTGCGCGTTTAGACGGCTCAAAACGCGCGCACAAATGCGACCTAGTTGGGGGGAGTTGAGGTCCAGCCGCATCAGCACTCTCGGGAAACCGTTCAGGACCGACGTCGTCTCGGCCACCTTTTTGAAACCGGCCTTCTCGAAAAGCCTCCGGGTGCCAACGTAGGCCATGGTCAGGTCCACCTTGCCGCCTTTGTTGTCCACGGGGTAACCCTCAATCGCGGGCGCACCGTGGCTTTTTGCGAAGTCAATCGCGCCGCGGAGCAGCTCGTGGGAAATTCCCTTGCCGCGATGCCCGGGCCGCACCCGGATGCACCAGACCGACCACACCTTGGTCTCATCCACGTGGGGGGGAATCTTGCGGTTTTTCGCAAAAGTAGTGTCCTCGCGAGGGTGGACCGCTGCCCACCCAACTACTTCGTCGCCGTCGTAAGCCAGAACGCCGGGAGGCGGGTCCTCGGCCACCAGCTTCTTCACGAACTTTCCGCGCTCCTGTTTTTGGAGCTCCTGGTTAAGTTTCGACGGAATCCTGTAGCTGAGGCACCAGCACACGTTGGCATCGGGCTCTTGGGCCCCACCATGGTCCTCACGTCGTCGAACACCGTCGCTGGGCGAACCTCGATAGCCATTCGCCCATCCTGTCACCGGGATGAACCCCTCCACCAGGCCTGCGGAGACTGGCTCAAAAAAACTTTTTCAATCCGCACCCATCCACCCTGTCCCGACCTCCGAATAGCTGGTGAGACACAAACCGCTGGTGAAGCAAAAGCAACACCCGCAGCCCGTGTCCCACCACCCACTGGACCCAACGCCCTGGTTCCAAAAACAAGGAGAATGACATGTTGTCCACAAAGCGCCCCGCCCTCGCCTTCGTTGGCCTCACTGCAGCCGCCCTTCTCGGTCTCACTGCCTGTGGTGGTTCCAGCACCTCCAGCACACCGGCTGCTTCATCTGCCGCCCCGGAAACCTCCATGGCGGCACCGTCGCCGTCGGCCTCCGCCATGAGCAGCGCCGCCATGGATCCGGCCGCTAACCTTGTGGGCCCCCCCGGCTGCGCCGGTTACGCCGCACAGGTTCCGGACGGTGCCGGATCGGTCATGGGCATGGCCCAGGACCCGGTAGCCGTAGCAGCATCGAACAACCCGCTGCTCAAGACCCTGACCGCCGCTGTTTCGGGCAAGCTCAACCCCCCCAAGGTGGACCTGGTTTCCACCCTGAACGGCAGCGAATTCACGGTGTTCGCGCCGGTTGACGATGCCTTCGCCAAGATCGACCCCCCCGCAACAATCGAGACGCTCAAGACGGACGATGCCCTGCTGAGCAAGATTCTCACCTACCACGTAGTCCCCCCCGGTCAGCTGACCCCCCCGGACCAGATCGTCGGCACCCACAAGACTGTCCAGGGTGGCGAAGTGACGGTTGCCGGCACCAAGGATGCCCTCACGGTTGACGGAGCTTCCAATGTAATCTGCGGTGGCGTCCAGACCGCCAACGCCACGGTCTACCTGATCGACTCGGTGCTGATGCCCAAATAGGCTTTAGCTTCCACCAGTACTAACAAAAAGCAGGCGCCGGAATCCCGGCGCCTGCTTTGTTGTGTTGGAATCAGCGTGTTGTTGCTAGCGGCTGAAGTCAGTGTCGACGTAGGAACCGGCCCTGTTGTGTTCCGATCCGCAGGGGGGGCAGCGGTCAACCTCGATCCGGACTGTCACCGGTTTGGAAGCGTCCAGGGTGAGGGTCACGTCCTCACTGGCCTGGTTGCTGGGGGGGCTGGCCTGGGTGTTGAGACGGAGAGTTCCGTTGGCAGAAGTGTTGGACATGGTGGACCTTACTGACGTGTGAATGGGGGGTCAGCCAAAAGCTGGGTTATTTGTGGTCGGAATCCTGTTGGGGGCTTGCCGACCAGGGGAATGGTTCCCGTGGGCGTTCCCCCCCCGGCGCAATCGGAGTCCGTGCACTTTTCGGCGCAGTCGTGTTTGGTGACGAGGTCGAACTGAACGCCGCCATGTTGCTCAACGCCCGTTCGGATGGCTCGTTCCACCACCGAAGTGGCCAAGCGCTTGTGCAACTGGAGCGGGTCCCGGCGAAGGTCCTTGACCAGCGCGAAGCAGAGCAACAGCATGACGATCACGAAAGGCAGGGCTGCCACGATGGTGACTCTTTGCAGGCCCGACAAGGCTTCCGATGGTTTATCGCCGCCGGCAAGCAGCATGACCGCTGCCACTGCGCCCGTGAGGCTTCCCCCAGAAGATCACCACTCCTCGACGCGGGTGCTCAGCGCCATTGGAGCTGAGGGATCCCATCACGATAGAGGCTGCATCGGCGCCGGTGACGAAGAAGATCGCCACCAGGACCATGGCCAGGACGATGACCGCTGCTGTCAGCCAGCCAGGCATGCCCAGGTTCTTCACGAGGTCGAAGAGGGCGCCATCGAAGTTGATGGAGGGTGCGCCATCCACCATGGTCACAAGCCCGGGCGTGCCGGCCTTGTCTGCCTCTTGCTGGACGTGGAAAGCGGCGCCGCCGAAGATGCCGAACCAGATGACGCTGACAACGCTGGGCACCAGCAGGACGCCGGTGACGAACTGGCGGATGGTGCGTCCGCGGCTGATGCGGGCGATGAACATCCCGACGAAGGGCGTCCAGGAGATCCACCAGGCCCAGTAGAAGATGGTCCAGCTGGTCATCCAGCTACGCAGGGACTCGTCTCCCACAGCTTCGGTCCGTGATGACATTTCGGCGAGGTCCCTGGCGTAGTCGCCTACGGCGGAAGGGATCAGGTTAAGGATGAACAGGGTGGGTCCGGCTACAAACACAATCAGGCGAGAATAACAGCCAGGACCATATTGATGTTGGAGAGCCACTGGATGCCTCGGCTGATGCCTGACACAGCGGATGCCACGAAGCAGAAGGTCAGAATAGCCACAATAACCACGAGCACCGGAGTGCCGATCTCACCCAGCCAGCCATTCGACGTCATGCCGCTGCCGATCTGGAGGGCGCCGAGGCCCAGCGAAGCGGCAGTTCCGAAGAGTGTGGCGAAGATGGCCAGGATGTTGATGAACTTCCCGAGCGGCCCTTCCACCATGCGGATGCCGAAAAGCGAGGTGAAGGCTGCCGAAACCAGTTGCTTGCGGCCCAGCCGGTAAGTGCCGTATGCCATGGCGATACCGACCACTGCGTACATGGCCCACGGGTGCAGGGTCCAATGGAAGATCGATGTGGCCATGGCGGTCTGGATGGCTGCCGGAGTGCGGCCGTCCACTGTTCCCGGCGGCGGCGAGATGTAGTGGTAGAGGGGGGGTTCGGCCACACCGTAGAACATGAGCCGATGCCCATGCCGGCGGCGAACATCATGGCCACCCAGGAAATGGTCCGGAACTCGGGCTTTTCGCCGTCCTTGCCCAGCGGGATGTTGCCAAACTTGCCGAGGGCAAGCCAGAGGACGAAGACGACGAACAATGAGGCGAGGACCATGAAGAGCCAGCCGGTGTACTCCATAACCCAGTTCAGGCGCCTTTGGAGGTATCTGAGAGGCTGTCGCGCCCGACAAATCCCCAGACCACGAAGGCGACGGCGATGGCGCCCGTGATCCCGAAGGTGACTTTGTCGAGGGTAAGTTTGCGGTTCCGGCGGGCCGAAACGGCCTGCTCGGTCTTGGCGTGGCGCAGCTCTTCCATGATCTGTTCGTATTCTTCAGAATCCGGAAGGGTTTCAGCGCCTCCGTCCTCAGCGTCGAGGGCGGCCAAGTTGGTGTCGTCGGTGGAGATCCTGATGAATTCCTCAGGGTTCTCCGCGTGGGCAGGGCTGGTTGATGTGGTGGAACTGGCTGCTGTTGAAGCACCCGCCAATTGATCGTCGGCAGGTAACTCCTCTGGTGTTAAGGATTTTGTGTCGCTGTTTATAGCCATGAGCGGGTCCTTTGCTCGGCGAGTCATGGGTTTGCGTTTAGACATGGCCCTGGAGGATGAGGCCGCAGGGAAGGCTGGGGGGGCTTCCCCGCTGACCATGATTTGCTGTCCCCGATCTGCACTTCAGGAGCGTAGATGGGCAGTTTCATGGGGGGGCACCTCTTTGGTCGGACGGGTTGGTTGAACGCTGGGCTCATGGAGCCCTAAAGGGCGTTCCGCATGAATCAACAACATTCGCGCTAAGCAACAGAGTGCGCCCCCGTCACACTCAAAGTCAAGGACTTTTCCTTGCTTGCCGACAGTTTGACGCAACGAATGGGAGGGGGGGAAGCGTTTGTTGCGTATGATGGCCCGTGTTGCGCCTAGAGCATCAGAGACCCGCGCAGGGCAGGGCTTAGCGGTGCCTGTAACCCATCCGGGCGCTGATGGTCAGCCCGGCCTCGCGAAGGCCGTCGATAAGACCCGGCTGGTCCTCGGGTGAAAAGCGGAACGCCGGGCCGGAGATACTTACCGCAGCGATGACGCTTCCCGAGTGGTTGAAAATGGGTACGGCAATAGCGGTGAGGCCGATTTCAAACTCTTCGTGAACTGTGGCGTAGCCGTTGCGCGCTACGTCCAGCAGCTGCTTTTCCAGCTCTCCGCGGTTGGTTACCGTACGTGGCGTTCGAGCGGGCAAGCCCACTGCCTTGAGGACCTGGGTTCTTTCATCGGCGGTCAACGCGGCCAGAAGGACCTTGCCGCTGGATGTGGCATGCAGCGGCGTCAGGCTGCCCACCCAGTCGTAGGTGGCCAGTGTTGAGGGCCCCCCCATCGCCTGGTCCACGTTGACGGCATAGTTGGACCGCAGCACAGCCAGGTTGACGGTTTCCTTGTATTCGGCCGCCAGGGCCTCCAGGACTTGGCGCGCCTCATGAACCACGCTCAGTCTGCCGGGGGGGATGGAAGAAGCCAAACGGAGGATTCCAAAGCCCAACTGGTACTTGCCGCGTTCACTGTTCTGCCGGACCAGTTCGCGGTTGACCAAGGAGCCAACCAGCCGGGACACGGTGGACTTGTGGACGCCCATCTCCTCAGCGATGTCGCTTACACCGGCATCGCCTTCCCGGGCCAGGATTTCCAGGATTTGGAGTGCGCGGTCTACTGACTGGACGCCTCCGCCCTGGGCGTCTACGTCCTTGTCGAAGTCCGGGTTGCTGCGTGCGGCCATGGTGCCTCGTGTCGTTGTCCAGGCAGGCCACCCTGAGCTGGTACCCCGTGTGGCCTGCACCCTCGTCTTTCCTCATCCTAGACGGAGTTTTGCGCGGACCTTTTCACATCATGGATGATTCACCCGCTCATGGCGGCCTCCTGGACAGCCTTTCGTGGGTTGCTCAGGCGCTCCCTTCCGGCATAGACGTTGAGGCTATGTCCCCGGCTGAAGCCAACCAGGGTCACCCCGGTCTCGGTGGCAAGATCGACGGCGAGGCTGGAGGGGGCGCTGACGGCCGCGAGAACCGGTATGCCGGCCAAGGCTGCCTTCTGGACGAGTTCGAACGATGCCCTGCCCGAGACCTGAAGGACGAGGCCGGTCAAGGGCAGCAGGTCCTGCCGAAGGGCCCAGCCCACCACTTTGTCCACGCATTGTGCCGGCCGACGTCTTCCCGCAGACACAGCAGCTCCGGGCTGGCGCCATCCACTTTGAACAGTCCAGCTGCGTGGACTCCTCCGGTTCTGTCGAAGAGGCCTGCGCTTCGCGGAGGCGGTCCGGGAGCTCGGCCAGGACATCCACTGGAACCTGTAGACGGTCCAAGGATGTATCGAAGTGGATGGTCTTGCGTACGGCTTCAATGGAATCCGTGCCGCAGATGCCACACGAACTCGACGTATATACGTGGCGCATGGTGTCCGGCAGGGGGGGAACGTCCGGCCGCAGCTGGGCTTCCACCACGTTAAAGGTCTGCACCCCGTCCTTCTCGCCCGCACAGAACCGGAGGGAGATCAGCTCGGAAGGGCTGCGGATGATGCCCTCGGACACCAAAAATCCAGCCACCAGATCAAAGTCGTCGCCCGGCGTCCTCATGGTCACGGCAAAAGAGGTGCCTCCGATCCTGATTTCCAACGGTTCTTCGGCGGCCAGAACATCCTCCTTGAACCGCACGGAACGTTCGGTGTCCGCCGCGTCCAAGCGGAAACGATGGATTTTCCTGCGCTGGGTCATGCGGGCCATCCGGCGTACCCTCCTGATTGGTCCGGGAAATTGATGGGCGCTGTCCAGGGCAGCGGCAGGACAGGTACGGGCGCACCGGCTGCGACGCCTTCAGGGGGGAACAGCCATATATCCGTCTGCCCAGGCAAGCCCGCGCATCATCCCCCCCGGACCGTGCGTGAGGCAGGGAGCGCCAGATCGTGGATAAGGGTGCAGGGCATGAGACGTGTCCGCCCTGGGTCAGGATCGATGTCGGCCCCCCCGGAGGTCATCAGCACAGCTCCCCCCCGCAGGGGCCTGCTTCCCATAGCGGCCAGCAGGGGTTCCCCCCCGAGGGTCATCAGCGCCATCATTGCGGCCAGCGGATTCCCCCCCGGAAGCCCTATGACGAAACGCCCATCAGGGAGTTCGGCCAGCACTGCCGGATGTCCCGGCCGCATGGCGATTTCGTCCAGGAGGAGCCGACCCCCCCGAGTGCCACGATGGCATCGCGGAAGTGGTCTGTCCCGGATTTTCCCGTCCCGCCGGTGGTGATCGTCACGTCGGGCGGTAAGCCATCAGGAACGCGGCCAAGCGCCGCCATCCACTCTTCGTATGAGTCGCCTATCCTGCGCTGGCCACCCGGCTCCCCGCCCAATTGCGTTATCACGGCATCCAGCTGCGGACCGAACGCGTCGCGGACCTGTCCTGGCGCCGGCTCGCCTGAGGTGACCACTTCAGAACCGGTAAGTACGACGGCGACCCTCGGCTTGCGCTGCACCTGAATGTGATCGTGGCCTGCCACTGCGGCCAGGGCAATATGAGCCGGATTGAGGAGCGTGCCGGCGGGTATGAGGACATCTCCGGCGGCGGCTTCTTCTCCGGCGGGACGAATGTGCCGGCCTGGGAGTGCCTCACCCGGCTTGGCGTCGTGTCTGAGAGAGAGGTGCCCGTCCGCGGATGCGTGGCCGCTTTCCTTGCGCAGGACTGCCGAGGCGCCGGTTGGAACGAGCCCGCCGGTGGCGATGACGCTGGCTTCGCCCGGCGACAGCGGCAGCCCCCGCCGTCGTTAGTATCCAGGGACCGCTGCCGTTGATGGCCCAGCCGTCCATGGCTGACGACGCGTAATAGGGCAGGTTCCGTTGAGCGGTGACGGGGCTGGTCAGGGTGCGCCCGATCGCCTCGCCGAGGGTGACTTTCGACGACGGGAGTGGATGGCCCAGTGGTACGCCAGTTCACGTGCTTCGGCCCACGAGGTGCGTGCCGCGGTTCATTGCTCAACGGGGGGGACCCTGCATGAGTGTCGGTGAAGGTTGCTTGTGCAAGCATGGGTGCCCGCTTCCTGAGGTGGTGCTTCCGGTGAAACGCAGATACCGGGGGGGACTGCCCGGCCTTCCCCGTAATTCTTGCCGCGCAGTCCCCCGGTATCCGTGTGGTGCGTACTGAGCCGGGCGTGTATTAGGACTTCACGTAGCCGTTGGGGGGGTTCAGCACGAACTTTGTTGCCGCTCCGGCGTCGAACTCGGCGTAGCCGCGCGGAGCGTCCTCGAGCGGGATGGCTTGGGCGTTGACTGCTTGGCGATCTGGACCTTGTCATGGAGGATCGCCATCATCAGCTGCCGGTTGTATTTCATGACCGGGCATTGGCCGGTGGTGAAGGACAGGGATTTGGCCCAGCCGGTACCAAGGGACAGCGAGAGTGAGCCGTGCTTGGCGGCATCGTCGATTCCACCCGGGTCGCCGGTGACGTAGAGCCCCGGAATGCCCAGGGATCCACCGGCGGCAGTGATGTCCATGAGGGAGTTCAACACAGTGGCAGGAGCCTCGTGTGAGGCATCCTTACCGTGGCCGCGGGCTTCAAAGCCCACCGCATCCACGCCGCAATCCACTTCCGGAACGCCGAGGATCTGTGCGATCTGCTCCTTCGGATCGCCGTTGGACACGTTGACTGTTTCACAGCCGAAAGAACGCGCCTGTGCCAGGCGGTCCTCGTTCATATCGCCCACAATCACGACGGCGGCGCCAAGCAGCTGTGCGCCCACGGCAGCAGCAAGGCCCACGGGCCCGGCACCTGCGACGTAAACTGTTGACCCCCACGCCGACGCCGGCAGTGACGGCACCATGGAAGCCAGTGGGGGGGAAGATGTCCGAGAGCATGGTCAGGTCCATGATTTTTTCCAGGGCCTGATCGCGGTCCGGGAAGCGCAGCAGGTTCCAGTCGGCGTAGGGGGGGACCAGCACGAACTCTGCTTGTCCGCCCACCCAGCTCCCATGTCCACGTAGCCGTAGGCGCTGCCGGGACGGTCGGGGGGGTTGACGTTGAGGCAGATGCCGGTCTTCTGCTCCTTGCAGTTCCGGCAACGGCCACAGGAAATGTTGAACGGCACCGAGACGATGTCGCCTACCTTGATGAACTCGACGTCGGGTCCCACCTCCACCACTTCGCCCGTGATCTCGTGGCCGAGGACAAGGTCCTGCGGAGCTGTGGTGCGGCCCCCCCGAACCATGTGCTGGTCCGAACCGCAGATGTTGGTGGTCACAGTGCGGAGGATCGCGCCATGAGGCACTTTCCGGCCGACGTTGGCCGGGTTGACGCCCGGTCCGTCCTTAAGCTCAAACGTTGGGTAGTCGGTGTCGATGATCTCGACGACACCAGGTTCCTTGTAGGCGACTGCTCTGTTTCCTGACATGGTCACTCCCTCTTCTTTGGCTATTGCTTTACTGCTGCCCAACGGTCCGAAAGCGGTGCTTCGATGAGGAAATACCTCCCCAGGTTTCAGGCCATCGAAGCACCATTCACGGACAATCGAACAGCTGATATTCCATCAGTACGTGATAGATATATCAGTCATACTATGTGACGCAGCTCATGGTGTACAGCGGCTCCTAGGCCTTCTCCAACCGGATGATCACGGATTTGGAGGTGGGCGTTCCGCTGGTGTCCGCCACAGAGTCCAGAGGGACCAGGACATTGGTCTCCGGGTAGTACGCGGCGGCACAACCTTTCGGCGTTGAATACGAGACGATGCGGAAGTTCTCGGCCCGCCGGTCCGTTCCTTGGAATTCGGAGATCAGGTGCACCATATCGCCGTCGGCAAAACCCAGCTCGGTGATGTCGTCAGCGTTGATGAGCACCACCCGACGGCCACCATGGATACCACGGTAGCGATCGTCCTTGCCGTAGATGGTGGTGTTGTACTGGTCGTGTGAACGCAGGGTTTGCAGGACCAAGCGGCCAGTCGGGATCTTGATGAACTCCAGCTCATTGCCGGTGAAGTGTGCTTTTCCTGATGCGGTGTCGAACTTCCTGGCATCGCGCGGCGGGTGTGGCAGGACAAAACCGCCCGGGTGCTGAATCCGTGCTTCGAAGTCTTCAAAGCCGTCAAATACCGCTTCAATATGTTTGCGGATCAGCGAGTAGTCATCCCTCATGGCCAGCCAGGAAGCCTGCGGGGGTGTTGGGCAGGCGCTGGTGGCCGTCTCTGAACAGCCTGTCCGCAAGGTTGCACACAATTGCTACTTCGGAGTGGAGGTGATCACTTGCAGGCTTGAGGCGTCCCCCCCGTGATGCGTGGACAGCGCTCATGGAGTCTTCCACGGTGACCCGCTGGTCTCCGGTCCGCTGGGTATCCTTCTCGGTGCGTCCCAGGGTAGGCAGGATCAGGGCCCGGCGACCCGTGGACAAGTGGGAGTGGTTCAATTTCGTGGAGATCTGAACGGTCAGCCGGGTGTTGGCCAGGGCTTGCTCGGTGACGTCGGAATCGGGGGCAGCCCGGACGAAGTTGCCGCCCATGCCCATGAAGAAACGGACTTTGCCGTCCCGCATGGCGCGGATGGCTGCCACGGTGTCAAAGCCGTGCTCGCGCGGAGACCGGAACTCGAATTCCTGGTCCAGCCGGTCGTGGAACGTCTCCGGCATCTTCTCGAAGATGCCCATGGTCCGGTCACCCTGGACGTTCGAGTGGCCGCGCACAGGACAAACGCCGGCCCCCCCGGGCTTGCCGATGTTGCCCTGAAGCAGGAGAACGTTGACGACATCGCGGAGGGTGGGTACGGAGTGTTTGTGCTGGGTCAGGCCCATGGCCCAGCACACGATGGTGGCGCTGGAGGCGAGCATTCGTTCACCTGTGGAATGGATCTGCTCAAGGGTGAGGCCGGTTGCCTCCACAATGTCTTCCCACTCCACCTTTTGCAGATAGCGCAGGTAGTCGTCGATGCCCACGGTGTGGTTGTTGATGAAGTCATGGTCCAGGACAGTTTGCAGGCCCGGGGTGTTCCGTCCGGCAGCTTCGGCTTCAAGCAGGTATTTGCCCAGGCCTTGGAAGAGGGCCTGGTCGCCGCCGGCACGGATCTGCAGGAAGTCGTCCGTCAGTTGGGTCCCTTGAATCATGCCGGCCACGTGCTGCGGGTTCTCGAAGTGCAGGAGGCCTGCTTCGGGAAGGGGGGGGTTGACGGACACGATGACTGCGCCGTTTTTCTTCGCCTTTTCCAGCGCGCTGAGCATGCGCGGGTGGTTGGTACCGGGATTCTGCCCGGCCACGAAGATCAGCGACGCCGTCTCCAGGTCCAACAGACTGACGGAACCCTTGCCGATGCCGATGGTTTCCACCAGTGCGGAACCGGAGGACTCGTGGCACATGTTGGAGCAGTCCGGGAGGTTGTTGGTGCCCAGGCCGCGAACCAGGAGCTGGTAAACGAATGCTGCTTCATTGGAGGTCCGGCCGGAGGTGTAGAAGACGGCTTCGTCGGGATGTTCCAGGCTCCGCAGCTCCTCAGCCATGAGGTCATAGGCTTCCTCCCAGTCGATGGCCCTGTAGTGGGTAGCGCCTTCGTCCAGGAACATCGGGTGGGTGAGCCGTCCTTGCTGGCCGAGCCAGAAGTCGTCGCGCGTCTTGAGGTCGGCGATGGAATGCTGAGCGAAAAACTCCGGCGTGACACGGCGCCGGGTGGCTTCCTCGGCCACTGCTTTGGCACCGTTCTCGCAGAACTCTGCCGCGTTGCGCTTTTCGTGCTCGGGCCAGGCGCACCCCATGCAGTCGAAGCCATCCAGCTGGTTCACTGCCAGCAGGGTCTGAACACTGCGCAGTGGTCCCATCTGTTCCAGCGAAATCTTCAAGGCGTTGGCAACAGCGGGGGGGATGCCCACGGCCTTGGTCTTGGGTTTGGTGACGGTCAGCTTTGACTCGTCGATGTTCTCGCGGGGGGGCTTTGGAATGCATGGGGGGGAACCCTTCAGATCCGGGAAGTGGAAGCAGTGAGCAGCGTGGTGCGGGACTGTTGCCGGGCGGCTTCAACCGTGTGCAGCAGCAAAAGCGCGGTGGTCACTGACCCGACGCCGCCCGGAACCGGACTCAGGCCCGCCGCGACACCGGTGACGCTGGCTTCGTCGACATCACCCACCAGGGAACCATCGGGCAGGACGTTCGTGCCGACGTCGATCACCACAGTCTCCGGGGAAAGGTGGCTGCCCTTCAGCAGCCCGGTCCGCCCGGCGGCAACAACCACGACGTCGGCCGGCTGGGTATAGCGTTCCAGCGGCCCTGATTTGGAATGGCAGATGGTGACGGTTGCGTCCCTTTCGAGGAGGAGCAGGGACAGTGGCTTGCCCACCACGGCGGAACGCCCGACGACGGCCACGTTACGCCCGGCAACCGGAATCTGGAAGTGGTCCAGCAACTCCACCACGGCCTGGGCAGTAGCGGGTGCGAAGGCGGGCTGCCCCCCCACGGCCAAGCGGCCGAGGCTGAGCGGATTGGCGCCGTCGATATCCTTTTCCGGAGCGATGAGGCCCACCAGCCGGTCAGCGCGGACAGCCGCAGGCAGGGGGAGTCTGGAGGATGATGCCGTGGACGGATGGCTCGGCGCTGAGGTCGGCCAGGACGCTGGCCAGCACTTGCTCGGTGGCATCGTGACCAAGATCGACGATCCTGCAACCAATACCGGCACGTCCGGCTGCACGCTCGATGGACCGGACGTACCAGTGCGTCGCTTCGTCGTCCGTTGCAACAACAACAGCCAGGACCGGGCGAATGCCCTCGTCATCCAGGAGGCGGTCTCCTCATGGGCGCGCTGCTGGATAAGGCAGCGAGCGGCTTGCCGGAAAGCAGTTTGGTGGTCATGAGAGGATCCTTTCGCGTACGCGCTGCACCAGGCATCGGCGGCGAGAACCACTTTGTCCTCAATGCCGTTCGTCTGTTCCGCCAGGCGGGAACGGGCTTCGCCGTGCTTGATGGCGACTACATTGATGTCGATGTTGACCCGGGCCGTGGTGGCAGCTGCCCGGGCTGCATCGGCAGCAGCGGCGATGTCGCTGATGACGTTGGGATTCGCCACCTCAAAGAGTTCCGTGGCAAGATCCACCACTTCGCCGGCAACTTTGATGAGCTGCGCGGGGGGGGTATGGGCGGCCTGAACCAGGGCCTCCTGGATGGCGGCGGTCTTTATTGCCTTGAGTTCGTCGGATTCCGAGGGGAGCTTGTAGGAGTCGATGACTGACTGGAAGGCGTGCTCGTCGGCGTCCGCGAGACGCAGGGCCTCGACGATCAGGTGGTCGGCGGCGCTGGTGATCCGGGTTACCAGTGCTGCGTGCTCCTCATACTTGGCACCGGTGGTGTACCTGGCCACCATGGCTACCAAGGCAGCACCTTGGGCGGCATGCAAGGCAGCGGCTGCGCCTCCACCGGGAGTGGGCTGACGTGAAGCGAGCCTGGAGAGGTAATCATGGATGGTTTCTGAACTGATCATGGGTCTTCCTGGCTGAAGGGGGGAAAGCAGCGGCCCGGACCCGGTCGGTGCGAGGGGGAAGGGTCCGGGCCGCATGCGTTGGTGGCTGCGTGGGCTATTAGCCCCGGAGCCGGCTCATGGTGGGGTCGTACAGCGGATCTTCGGTCACGGTGGCTTGGATGCGGCGTCCGAAGTACTCAATTTCCACGGAGTCTCCGAGGGACACTGCAGAGGGCAAGTAGGCGTAGGCAATCGGCTTGCGGACGGAGTAACCGTAGGCTGCGCTGGTGACGTAACCCACCGCCTGGTCCTTGTAGAACACCGGTTCCTTGCCCAGCACCAGGCTCCTGCCGTCGTCGACGGTCAAGCAGCGCAGGCGGCGGGCCGAGCTTTCCTCACTGCGCCCTTCCAAGGCGCTTTGCCGACGAAGTTCTCCTTGGTCATCTTCACGGCGAAGCCAAGGCCGGCCTCATAGGGGGGGTCGTGCTCAGTGGTCATGTCCGAGCCCCAGGAACGGTAGCCCTTTTCGAGTCGCAGCGAGCTGAAGGCGGCACGGCCCGCGGCGATGACGCCGAACGGCTGGCCGGCCTTCCACAAGGCGTCCCAGAGGCGCTGCCCGTTGTCGGCGCTGGTGTAGAGCTCCCAGCCCAGTTCGCCCACGTAGGAGAGCCGCATCGCGGTGACAGTGACTCCTCCGATGGTGACTTTCTTGGCACGGAAGTACTTCAGGCCGTCGTTTGTGAAGTCGTCGCTGCTCACCGTGCTGATGAGGTCACGGGCGAGGGGACCCCACAAGCCGATGCAGCAGGTGCCACCAGTGGTATCGCGGACCTGGACCCAGTCTCCGGCGCCTCCATTTTCGGTCTGGTGCCGGGCCGCGCGCTCAAAGTAGGCGGTGTCCATGTTGCCGTTGGCGCCAAGCTGAAAAGTGTCTTCACTCAGGCGGGCCACAGTGATGTCGCTTCGTACGCCACCGGCTTCATCCAGAAGCAGCGTGTAGGTCACGGCGCCGGGCTTCTTGGCAAGGTCGCCGGTGGTCAGTTCCTGCAGCAACTTCAAGGCTCCAGGGCCGGACACTTCGAGGCGCTTCAGCGGCGTCATGTCGTACATGGCAACTGCTGTGCGGGTCTTCCAAGCCTCAGCCGCGGCGATGGGGGGGGAGCTGAACATACCGGACCAGGCGTCGCGGGCCGGCGGCTGCCAGTCGTCCGGCATTTCCTTGAGGAGCTCGGCGTTGGCTTCGAACCAGTAAGGGCGCTCCCATCCGGCACCTTCCAGGAAGTAGCCGCCCAACTGTTTGTGGCGGGCGTGGAAGGGGGCTGACGCGGAGGTTGCGGGGGAGAAAGCTTTGGCTGGAGCGGGTGCATCACATCGTAGATCTCCACGAAGTTCTGCTGGGAGGTTTCGCTGACATATTCGGGGGGGTCAGCTGGACCTCTTCGAAGCGGTGGATGTCGCAGTCACCGAGGTCAATCTGCGACTTTCCTTCGATCAGGAGCTCAGCCACGGCACGGGCGATGCCGGCGGAGTGAGTGACCCACACGGCCTCGGCAACGAAGAAGCCGTCAACTTCCTTGGACTCGCCCACCAGGGAGCCACCATCCGGGGGTGAAGGAGAAGATGCCGTTGAAGCCATCCTCGATTTCGCTTTCACGCAGTGCCGGCAGGATCTGCTTGGTTGCTTCCCACGCGGGAAGGAAGTCTTCCAGCGTGAAGTCCAGGCGCGAGGGCATGTTGTGTTCGGTGATGCTGCTGGGCTCGTAGCTTCCGAGTTCATCGAGATCCACGGGCATGGGGGCGGTGGGCGTAGGAGCCAATGCCGTAACGGTCACCGTGCTCGCGGTAGTACAGATCCTGGTCCTGGTGGCGCAGGATCGGCAGCTGGGCGCCGTTGGGAAGTTCGTTCTTGCCCTTCTGGGCGGGGGGGACCGGCGTCGTTTTTACGTACTGGTGGGCCAGCGGGAGGAGCGGAACGGACATCCCGATCAACTCGCCCACCTTGGCACCCCAGAAGCCGGCACAGGAAACCACGATGTCCGCCGGGATCACGCCGTCGGGGGGGTCTCGACGCCGGTCACGCGGCTGTTTGACTGCTCGATGCCGGTTACTTCGGTGTTGCCGATGTACTTCACGCCGGCGGCTTCAGTGCGCTTGATGAGCAACTGCACGGCGCG
This sequence comes from Paenarthrobacter nitroguajacolicus JCM 14115, assembly GCA_001313365.1. Next base: position 2,769 of record BBFS01000081.1, on the reverse strand, counting down.
GGCAGCAAGAGCCAGGCCATCCGTGGGGGACGTGGAGGCCGCCCAGAATGTCTTCCTCATTGATCAGGGGGGGGTAGAGCTCCTTGCATTCCTCGCGGGAAAGGATCTTGCCGTCGATGCCCCCCCATGACTGTGCGTAGCCGAGCTTGCGCTTCAGGTCGGCCAGACGGGTCTCGGTAGTGGCAACTTCAAGGCCGCCACCTGGTTGAAGCAGCTTTGGCCGTCCTCCGTGAGGGACAGCAGCTTCTCCACTGTGTACTTGGCGAAGAGTGCCATGGACTTTGAGGGGTTGGTCTGGAAAACCAGGCCCGGTGCGTGGGACGTTGAGCCACCGGGCATGTTCAGGGGTCCTTGGTCCAGGACGGTGATGTTGTTCCAACCGCGGGTGACCAGTTCGTCGGCGAGGTTGGTGCCAACAATCCCAGCTCCGATGATGACAATGCGAGGCGTGGATGCCATGGGGGGTTCTCCTGCTGAAGTTAATAGGGGTGAGTCTGCTGGTGTACTGGTGCTTGGTTTAGCGGAAAACCACGGTGCTGGTCTGGTCCAGCAGCACGCGGTGTTCGCAGTGCCACCTGACAGCGCGGGACAATGCCAAGGCTTCGGCGTCCTGGCCCACGGTTGAGAGTGTGGTAGGTCCGTAGCTGTGATCGACGCGGATGACTTCCTGCTCGATGATCGGTCCCTCGTCCAAGTCAGCGGTGACGTAGTGGGCAGTGGCACCCACCAGCTTCACGCCGCGGTCATAGGCCTGGTGGTAGGGGCGGGCCCCCCCCTTGAATCCCGGCAGGAAGGAGTGGTGAATGTTGATGGCGCGTCCTTCGAGGGCACGGCACAGGTCGTCCGAAAGTACTTGCATGTACCGCGCCAGCACTACGAGGTCTACGTTGTACTCTTCCACCAGGTCCAGGAGCCGCTGCTCAGCGTCCGCCTTGGTATCCGGGGGTGACAGGAATGTAGACAAAGGGCAGGCCAGCGGCTTCAGCCATGGCGCGGTGGGTTTCATGGTTGGAGGCAACCACAACGATGTCACCGCCGAGGCTGCCGCCCCCCCGCCAGCGGAAGATGAGGTCATTGAGGCAGTGCCCGAACTTGGACACCATTACCAGGACCCGCTTCTTGGTTTGGTCGTGGAAGCTGAACTTCATCTCGAAGCGGTCAGCAATCGCTCTGAATTCCTCTTCGAGACGCTCCGGGGAGTAGGACAGCGGGCCGGAGAAAGCAGTCCGCAGGTGCAGTGTCTGGCGGAGTCCGTCGTCGAACTGCTGGTGCTCTTCGATGTTGAAACCGCGCTCGAAAAGGAAGGTTGTGACTGCCTGGACAATTCCGGCGCGTTCGACGCACGACAATGTGAGTACGAACTTCTGTGCTTGCTCTTCTTTGAGCATTTCGGGCTTCGGTAGGGTGCTTACCGGTGAGTCTGTCGCCACGAGGTCATGTCTCCTCCTTAAGATATATTCCTGGGTCCTGTACTGATATATTAGGATTGGATTCAGCGTATACTGGTGTTCAGGGCAGGTCAATAGATTTTTTGGTTGTGAAGAAAGGGATGGCGCAGTGGCTTTTGGAACTCTGGCAGTCACCGGCGAGGCCACGAAGAAATCCTTGGCTGACGTCGCGTACGAACGCCTCCGGGATCGCTTGTTGATGCTGGACATCAAACCTGGCGACCTCCTCAATGATGACCAACTCGCAAGGGACCTGGAGATTGGCCGGACGCCGGTGCGTGAAGCATTGAAGCGCCTGGAGTTGGATCGGCTTGTCATTACATATCCGAGGCGGGGGGGACCTTTGCCACCCGCGTGGAAGTAACTGACCTTGCCTTTATATCGGAGATCCGCGCGCAGCTGGAACCCCTGGCTGCTGCAAGGGCTGCACGCGTTGCTTCGGCAGCCACCAAAGAACACCTCCGCGAAGTTATGCGCGCAGTGGAGGACTTTGACGTCAGTGCGGCATCCGTGGTTGAAACCCTGCGACTGGACGCCAGTGTTCACCAGGGCATCTATGCGGCGGCCGCGAACCCGCACCTTGAAGACATTCTGATCCGGTATGACAATCTGGCTACCCGCATCTGGTGCATGGTCTTGGACCGGTTGCCTGATCTGGAGCACCATGTGCGCGAGCACCTGGACCTGCTGAGGGCCGTCATTGATGGTGATGAGGATCAGGCTGCCGAGTTGGCCCGAGTCCATGTCAGTGGCTTCGAACATGCTGTGCGGCAGGCACTTTTCGCAGCCTAGGTTAGCGCCGATCCCACTGTTGACTCCGGGCTTTGGTCCTTGCATACTGAAGACTCCAACTAATATATCACCCGGATATCACGCGTTTCTCTTACTCTGCGCTGAATCCGGGCGCTTGTGATGCAATCACAGCCTTCAGCCTTTGGAGTATCACGTGACGACAAGACCCCCCCACCTTTTTGAACACATCCCCCCCTTGACTGGCGGCAGCCGTGTTAAGAGGGGCATGGCGGAGATGCTCAAGGGCGGCGTCATCATGGACGTTGTTAACGTCGATCAGGCCCGCATCGCCGAGGACGCCGGTGCCGTCGCTGTCATGGCGCTCGAGCGTGTCCCGGCCGATATCCGCGCCCAGGGCGGCGTGTCCCGCATGTCCGACCCGGACATGATCGACGCGATCATCGCCGCCGTGTCCATCCCGGTCATGGCCAAGGCCCGCATCGGCCACTTCGTCGAAGCCCAGGTCCTGCAGTCCCTCGGTGTTGACTACATCGACGAGTCCGAGGTCCTGACCCCCCCGGCTGACTAC